>CBDDRQ010000232.1:0-8802 GCA_965233125.1 uncultured bacterium | reverse complement strand
CGCCGCCACGCCCGGCCACGCCGCGTGCACGCGCGCCTTCCAGGCCGCCACCGCGCGCGCCGTCTCGAAGTTGCCGGCGGCGTAGCGGTGGCCCTGGCGCGAGGCGGGCAGGTAGAAGCGCGACACGTACTCGCCGAGCATGCGCGAGGCGTCGTAGCGCGGCAGCAGCGACGCCATCGAGCGCTTGGCCATGCGGATCCAGCGCGCCGAGTAGCCGCCCTCGGCGCGCTTGTAGTAGAGCGGGATGACGCTGTCCTGCAGGATCTCGTAGAGCGTGCGCGCCTCCTCGCGGTCGCGCCGGTGGTGGTCGAGCTGCGGGCTCGCCGGCTTGATCGCCCAGCCGTTCTCGCCGTCGTAGCCCTCGTCCCACCAGCCGTCGAGGATCGAGAGGTTGACGACGCCGTTCATCCCGGCCTTCATGCCCGAGGTGCCGGAAGCTTCCAGCGGGTATACCGGGTTGTTGAGCCACACGTCGACGCCCGTGACCAGGCGCCGCGCGATGTGCAGGTCGTAGCCCTCGAGGAAGAGGAGCTTGCCCTGGAACTCCTCCTGCCCCGACATGTGGACCAGCGTGCGGATCAGCTCCTGCCCGGGCTCGTCGGCCGGGTGCGCCTTGCCGGCGAAGAGGAACAGCACCGGGCGCTCCTTGTCGCTCAGGATGCGGCGCAGGTTGTCCAGGTCGTTGAACAGCAGCGTCGCGCGCTTGTAAGTGGCGAAGCGCCGGCCGAAGCCGATGGTGAGCACGTTGGGCTTGCCCGGGTCGGCGTAGCGCAGGATGCGCTCGAGGTGCGACTCGCTGCCGTGGTTGCGCGTGTGCTGCATCGCCATGCGGTAGCGCAGCATGTGCAGCAGGCGCGCCTTGATGTCCTGGCGCACGCTCCAGAAGATGTGGTCGGGGATGTCGCGGATCTTCTCCCAGATGCCCGGGTAGCCCAGGCGGTGCATCCAGCCCACGCCGAGGAAGCGGTCGAGCACCTCGCTCCATTCGGGCGCGAGGAAGGTGGCGACGTGCACGCCGTTGGTGACGTAGGAGACCGGGTTCTCCTCGGGCGAGACCTCGGGCCAGTAGTCCTGGAGCATCCTCGCCGAGACCCCGCCGTGGATGCGCGAGACTCCGTTGTGGTAGCGCGAGCCGCGCAGCGCGAGCGCGGTCATGTTGAAGTCGCCGCCGGCGGGCGGGCGCGCGAGCGCGGCGAGCCGGTCGGCGGCGGCGCCGAGCTCGCCGAAGCAGCTCTTGAGGTAGGGCGCGACGACCGGCTCGGCGAACTGATCGTGCCCGGCGGGCACCGGCGTGTGCGTGGTGAACACCGTGCTCGCGGCCACCGCCTCGAGCGCGACCTCCAGGGGCTGGCCGCCCGCGACCAGGCCGCGCACGCGCTCGAGGATCATGAACGCGGCGTGCCCCTCGTTGATGTGCCAGACGGTGGGCGCGAGCTCCATCGCCGCGAGCGCCCGCACCCCGCCCACGCCGAGCACGAGCTCCTGCTCGACGCGCGTGGTGCGGTCCCCCCCGTAGAGCCGGTGCGCGATGGCGCGGTCGCGCTCGGTGTTCTCCGGCACGTCGGTGTCGAGGAAGAACAGCCGCACGTGCCCGACGCGCGCCTGCCACACCTTGACGTGCAGCGCGCGCTCGGGGAATGCCAGCGTGAAGCCGAGCTGCGCGCCGTCGGGCCTGCGCACCGGCTCGATCGGCAGGTCGTCGAAGTCCGAGTCGTGGTACTCGGCGCGCTGCTTGCCCTCGGCGGTGATGGTCTGCACGAAGTAGCCCTGGCGGTAGAGCAGGCCCACGCCCACGAAGGGCAGCTGGAAGTCGCTCGCCGCCTTGCAGTGGTCGCCCGCGAGGATCCCGAGGCCCCCCGAGTACATCGGCAGGCTCTCGTGCACCCCGAACTCGGCGCAGAAGTACGCCACCAGGTCCTCGGGGCGGAAGCCCCCCGAGCTCTTCTTGAAGGGCGGCTCCGCGTGGTAGGCATCGAAGGACGCGAGCACGCGCTGCAGGCTGTCGAGGAAGGCCGGGTCGGCCGCCGCGTCGAGCAGGCGCTGCTCGTCGATGCGCTTCAGCACCGCCTTCGGGTTGTGCCCGACCGCGTCCCACAGGGTCGGATTGAGCTTGGCGAAGAGCGAGCGCGTCGCGCGGTCCCAGCTGTACCAGAGGTTGCCGGCGAGCTCCTCCAGGCGCGCGAGGCGCTTGGGGATGCGAGGATTGACCTCGAGAGAATAGCGGGTGCCTGGTGGCTGCATGGACGGGTCGCGCGACAGCTTGTTGCTTGTTACCGACTGCTTCACCGCTTGCCTGCCGCGGAAGCCGCAGATTGTACTCAAGGATTGTTGCCTGTCACCCCGTGCAAGCCCCGTGCCCCGCGGATGCACCGCGGCGGTGCCGCGCCGGCCCTAGGCCCGGTAGGCGGCCCCCGGCGACTCCAGCCGGTCGAGCGGGCTCTTCACCCCGCGCGCGCCCCGGTTCATGACGTGCGTGTACACCATGGTCGTCGACACGTCCGAATGCCCGAGCAGCTCCTGCACCGTGCGGATGTCGTAGCCGCGCTCGAGCAGGTGCGTGGCGAAGGAATGGCGCAGCGTATGGCAGGTCACGTGCTTCGCCAGCCGGGCCGCGCCCGCGGCCTCCTTCACTCCCCGCACCAGGTAGTTCTCGAACACGTGATGCCGGCGCACGACGCCGGTGGCGGGGTCCACCGAGAGCTTGCGCGAGGGGAACACGAACTTCCAGGCCCATTCGTACGGCGCGCGCGGATACTTGCGCGCGAGCGCGTGCGGCAGCTCGACGTCCCCGAAGCCGCGCGCGAGGTCGCGCTCGTGGAGCTCGCGCACGCGGCGCAGGTGCGCCTGCAGCGGCTCGACCAGCTCCTGCGGCAGCATGGTGACGCGATCCTTCGCCCCCTTGCCGTCGCGCACGACGAGCTGCCCGTAGGCGAAGTCGACGTCCTTCACGCGCAGCTTCAGGCACTCCCGCAGGCGCAGCCCGGCGCCGTAGAGCAGGCCCGCCATGAGGCGCGCGCCGCCCTCGAGCGCGCCGAGCACGCGGCGCACCTGCGCCTCGGAGAGCACCGTCGGCAGCCGCACCGGCCGCTGCGCGCGCACCAGCTCGCCCAGCCAGGGCAGCTTCACCCCCAGCACCTGCTGGTAGAGGAAGAGCAGCGCGGAAAGCGCCTGGCCCTGCGTCGCCGCCGCGACATCGCGCTCGGTCGCGAGCCAGCTCAGGAACGCCGTCACCTCCGCCGCGCCCATCAGCGCCGGGTGGCGCTTGCCGTGGAAGAAAATGAACTGCCGGATCCAGTACCAGTACGCCTGCTCCGTTCGCCGGCTGTAGTGCCGCGCGCGGATCGCCTCCCGCACCCGCTCCACCAGCCGTTTTTCCCCGCCGTCCGGCACCGCCGGCCTTTGCGCAGGCGAATCAGGGTCTTGTTCCGGAATCATCTGAATATCATGTCGCGCCGACGCATCACTCCCCCCATAACGCGTTGATTCCGAGGAAGGTTGACTCGTCCGCCTAAAGAGTCGCGATTAAGATAACCGACAATGATTCTGATGATTTCACGTTAGGCTTCATGACCGGACGCTGGTGCCTGGTTCTCGCAGCAGCACTGGTAGGTGCCACGTCAAGTACGCCCGCCCAAGATCCAGATTTGCTCAAAACTATCCCGCAATTGCTTGCGAAGATCGAAGACCTTGAGCACCACGGATTCAGGGCGCGGCACCTGAAGAGCGGATGGGCGATTCATTACTGCCCGGATAACACCTGCGATGTCATCCGCGCGCCGAAGGATGTTCCGCGGCAAGCTATGGGAGAGTTCACGTTGCTGTGGCTCTACTACGTATCGGGGTACACCTACCTTAAGCGCTTCTACGAGATTGATGCCCAGCCTTTCGTTGCGCAGGTGCTGGAACGCCGCGTAGGCACGTGCCCAGTGCAACCCGAGTTTGCCCGCGCCTCTTGTGTATTGATGGCGATGGCGGACGAATACGGGATACGCCTTGGCTTTCGTCGCTCGGACGAAGGCGCCACTGTCGAGAATCGTCTGGAACCAAAAGACGAGCTGAGCGTAGCCAATATCGCGCGCGTCAAGGAATGGCAACTACAGCAATGGCGCCGATGAAGCCTAACAACGCGTTGTTGTCCGACGCCTACCTCGCGCTGCGCGCTTCGTGCGGCGCGGCAAAACGCGGACGTTAGAGCGCACCACATGCCGCGCTCTCTCAAGCTCCTTTGCGTCGCATACGTGGTGCTCTTGGTACTGCATGCAGCCCTGGCGCCGTTTGTGGAACAAGGAATGGAGTTCGTCTTTCCACTCGTGATCGACACCGGGCTGGTTTGGCTGTTCTGGGCTTTCGCGCATCGCCACCCCTGGACTATTAAGTGGCTTTCGATCTACTGCGGTGTGGTGCTGGTCATCCATCCGCTGTTTGCGATCGTCGCTGACGCAAAAACTCGGTACGAAACCGCACAGGTCGCCGTTCTCTGGATTGAGATGGCACTTGCCGTCAGCATGCTCATCGTCCTTCGGCGAAATTCCACAAAGGCGTGGTTTTATGCACCCAGTGCGCCCTAACAGCACGCCGCACACGGACGCGCGCATGAGTGCCGTGCTTTTGCAGAGCTCACCGGGCGCGCGCGCCGGTGGGCGTGGACGTTAGGCCGCATCGAAAGCCGTGGAAGCGCAGGCGCTACTGCAGGAAATTGATACCGTACTGCCGCCAGTGCCGAAGCCCGTGGGTACGGCCATCTCGTTCCATGACTCCGGATGCGCACAGTGTGAATACTTGCGTAACGACTTAGTGCAGTACACGGCCCCGGAGTTGCCCGACGAAGCCATACGTTACATACACCAAGAAATGTCCTGTTTGTCGGCGCGCGGCTGGCGATGGGTTCTGCCTTCATACTTGCGGCGCTGCCTTACTCAGGACCTTTACGACCCGGTCGAAACCGAGTTTCTGATCTACAACCTTGGACCATCCGCAGAACACGAAAGTGAAACGCGCGAACGGTTATCTGCACTCAATCGGCAACAGGTTGGCTGTCTTGCCCACTTCTTGGAGTGGTGTAGTGCTCACCCTCATTGGTCTGCGTATTGCGGGGACAACATTGAACGAGCTCGCGCATTCATTCGCTCCGTTCTCAGCGCTAAAGATGCGGCCTAACAGCGCGTTGTTGACCGACGCCTTCAGCTCGCTGCGCTGCGCATGCGGCGCGGCAAAACGCGAACGTTAGCCGCCATGAAGACGGCCGAGCCTGGGTTCCAGCGCGATCATGCGCGACGACTTCTCAAGGCGGGGAAGGCTGAGCAGGCGCTGGCGTACATGACCCGGCTTGCTCTCCGCGGAGACGTGGCGGCAATGATTGCGCTTGCCGACCACGAGTACACGGAGGGGCGCCAAGAGCGAAGCCTCGAATGGATGAAGCAAGCCGAACAATCGTTGAGTCCTGACGACATCGACGCCAAGGTCGACCTACTCTCGGCGTATCAACTTGGCCTGGGCTCGGACGACCACACTGTGCGGGAAGGTCGTGCCATTCAATTGCTTGGTGAGCTTGCTGACGCGGGAAATATCGTTGCCGCACACACTCTCATGTCGTACTACCTGCACGGGTTGAATGGGGCTAGTGTTTCGCGCGAGAAGTTTGAGGAATGGGCGCGAGTGGCAGCCTCGAATGGTTCGAAGGCCGCCGCCGCAGCATTAAGCCGGATGAATGATTGGCCAAATGTCGCCCCGGGTGGGCAACATGGCGGCTAACAGCGCGTTGTTGCCCGACACCTACTTGTCGCCGCTACGCGCTCCATGCGGTGCGGCAAAACGCGGACGTTAGGCAACATCCAGACATGACGGAGCTCGTTCCATTGTCCGGGATCACAGAGCGCAAGCTGAAGGCGCTGAAATGGGTTGACCCGAAGCATGTCTTGATCAATCTAAGGCGGGTTGAAGAGCAGCTTCCCGAAGGAATGGACGAGAAGGTCCGCCGCCTAAGAACTAACCAGCTTAAGCAATGGCGAGAGGCCCGATATGCTGCACTGTTCGCGTACGGCATTGGCCAATGCGTCCTTGAGAGGCGCCCGTTGGTTGCTAAGGTGGAAGACTTGGACTTCGACTTCGTCATGCGGTGGGGTGACGAAGGAGCGGACTACTTTTATCCGGTCCAGCTCAAGGAGCTTCCGCCGGAGGACCTAAATGCGAACGTCGCTCTTGAGCAGATTCTCGGCAAACTCGATAAGTACTCTGGCGCAGAAGACCTATCTGTTGTCGTTCTCATCAATCGGCGCGTGAGGTTTGAATACCGCCCTTGGGAGTCTGATCAAAGGCCGAACATCAAGGAGCTGTGGTACTTCGGATGTACATCTCAAGACCAGTCCAAATGGTTCTTGTATGGCAGCGTGCTCGCAAAAGCGCCGCGCTACCATGAGTTCGATTATCCGGTCGGGGAACAAGATGTTGCCTAACAACGCGTTGGTGAGCGACGTCTGCGCGGCGGCGCTACGCGCCTTCTACGACGCGCCACAACGCGGACGTTAGGCGTCAACGATGCGAGCCACAGCGCGGGCCTTGGCGATCGAAGTGGACAGGGCCTTTGCGGATGCGCGGTATCCGGCGGGCGATGCAATTTCCCAAGCTCCAGAGAATGATGAAGGAACCGCCGAGTACTTCAAGGGCAAGCACTGGCGTGATATCGACCGGTCCGACTTAATGCGGCGTCGGTTCGCGCTCGTAGCATTCACGCCGGCTGCCTTCGCTTATTTCCTGCCCACCTACTTGCTCGCTTGCCTGGAGTCAGACCGAGCTCCTCTGGATTCGCTGTTGCCGGCGCTTACGCCGCCTAAGAACAATCCCAAACGGCCGAGCTATTGGGCTTGGTGGTCGCTGCTGAGCGCGGATCAGCGGCGCGTGGTCATTAAGTGCCTGCGGCATTGGGATCTCGCAGAGGCCGGATCACTGTCTATGGCTGCCACCAGTCTGGAGGCAACGGTTGACGCCTAACAGCGCGTTGTTGACCGACACCTACAGCTTGCTACGCCGCGCATGCGGCGCGGCAAAACGCGGACGTTAGAAGGCATCCCGGCCGAGCCAATGGCATGCCGCGATTAAGGATAGCGATTGCCTTGTTGTCTGTAGTCCTTGCAGGCTGTCTGTCACGCCTAGGAGATCGGTTCTTGCAGGTAGCGGCGCAGCCGGTATCGGAAGACGGACATTTGCTGCGCAACTGTGTAGTCGGTTGGAAGGGAGCAGATACCCGCGAAACGCTTCGTGAACGTGAGATTCATCCCGAGTTCCTGAGCAGCTTCGCAAATCCCCCTCAGGACGGGCAGTACTACTTGGAGATCACGTGCCCTGGGCGGCAGGGTATCTTCCGGTCAAGCATCTACGATTTCGCCAGAGGACCGTACTTTCATGATCTCGGAAGGGTCACGATAACCAAGTAACCCTTGGGAGCAGATGGATGCCTTCTAACAGCACGCTGCACACGGACACGCGCGCGAGCTCCGTGCTTCACGAACTGCCATCGGCGCGCGCCGGTGAGCGTGGACGTTAGACAGCAACCAAAACGGGTGCCGACGAAGATGGACCGACAGATCGCCAAAAGCTTGCTTACCATCTACGAGCGTATGGGCGCCAACATGAACGAGGCGACCGATCTTCTTCGTCAGCTTCCCGACGACGAACGGCGCGAACACCTCCGGGCGCTCGGAGCCATGATGCACGACCTCTGGATCAATCTTCAGCTTCCCATCGTCCGAGAGCATCGCGACTTGGACCCAGACGGCACTCGTTATCAACGGGGCAGAGAGTGAACGTGTTGCTGTCTAACAACGCGGTTGAGCGCGACGCCTACGGAGCAGCGCTACGCGCTGCCTACAGCGCGCCTCACCGCGAACGTTAGTTGTCGCCATGACCGTCATCGAGATCCGCGTCAACGGGCAGCTGATAGCCACCTGCGGCACAGAGGATATGCGGGCCGTTGCTGCAATGGTTACCGCGGGCAAACCCCGGCATGGCGATTCACCATTCAACTACGTTGTTGAGTGCCATGGCGTGCGACCCAAGAACGCGAACTCCGACGAAGTACTCAAGTGGCTCAAAAGAAGCATTGCGCTCGGAGATGAAGTTTCACTACGGGTCGTTCACGCCACGCAGGCAGACGAACCTGTCGACCGCCAGGAGATTTCCAATAAGCCACCACGCGACAACTAACATGGCGGTGGTGCGGACGCGCCGCGAGCCGGCTTGCTTTATCGGGCGCCCTCCTGCGGCGCGCCGCACACCTCGACGTTAGTTGCCACCATGAAGGCAGCCATGCGCGGTATCGCGGCTCTTATAGGCCTCCTTTTCCTGGGCGTCGCCATTAAGTTCGGGATGGAAGGTTCGTGGGGCTCGGCTGTTTTGTTCTTTCTTCTCTTTGGCGGAGTCGAGTTCACGGCCTACGCCTTAGGGGCACCGATTGCAGTCGACCGCGAGGACAACTAGGTGACAACTAACAGCCGGCTGTTGAGCGACGCTTACGCATCGGCGCTGCTGCGTCGCGCCTCCTTCAGCGCGCCAAAGCCGGGACGTTAGGTTGCATATGGACGCGCACGACTCGGCTAAGGCCAAGGTCCTCCAGATCTTCACGGAGCTCGCTGGTTCTCGCGCCGAAGCTTTGCGCGGCGATGTCAACGCTAGTGTGGTGTCCAAGAATTAGCTTGTCACTCGTTTTTTCTGACGGCGGGTCCTCGGAGCCGTGCAACCGGGCTTGATCTGCTCCAAGGTCTGACGGCAGCGCGCGAGCTTGGCCAGGATCGATTCGACGGTGGCGGT
>CBDDRQ010000231.1:0-51082 GCA_965233125.1 uncultured bacterium | reverse complement strand
CCCCAGTTCCTGCAGCGCTTCAAGGCCTCGCGCGACGCCATCGCCGCCATGCGCGCCGACCTCGAGCAGGAAAAAGCCTCCTTCGCCCGGATCTGGAAGAAGCGCGAGTCCCAGCTCGAGCGCATGGACGGCGGCCTCCTCGCCGTCGTCGGCGACCTCCAGGGCATCGGCCACGACGGCCTCCCCCAGCTAGACGCCGTGGCGGCCCTACCGGCCGCCTTTTCGCCGCCCCCCTGATAAGGGGGGAAGCGAGCTTCGGCGAGCGGGGGGTTGCTTTTGGGTTTTATTCCCGATCGGGGACAATTTGGGCCTTTTTCCCCCTTCCACCATGGCCGGTATAGCTCACCCCCTGAGCCACCACCCCCCTCAAACTGCCCCCAAGAGGAGAGCCTTCATGGACCAGACCCGCGATTCCTTTGCTGCTGCCCTCGGCGCCCCGCCGGTCACCGCCCATGCCCGGGCGCGCATGCAGCAGCGCGGCATCCGCTCTGACGCCCTGGTGGCTCTCCTCGATTTCGGCTCCGCCCGGCACCTTCACAGCAAGGGCCGGGAGCTCGTGTTCTTCGACAAGAAGGCGCGCTCGCGCCTGGAGATCGCCGCCCCCGCTGCCGCTCGAGAAGCGGACCGGCTGCGCCGGACCTACGCGATCGTCGGATTGGATGGCACCGTCATCACCGTCGGGCACCGCTTCCGCCGTGTAAGGAAAGCTTGATCGTGGCGATCCCGATCGACCTTCTAGTCGCCGTCTCGCCGTTCATTGTGCTCGTCGTCTGTTGAATGCTCGAGGACTAGAACGCTGAAACCGAGCGACCGGCGAGCCTTCGGAATGGCAGCCTCGTTTCCGGTATGTTCAGCCCTATGGAAGACTTGGGCCGTACCCAGAAGGTCGTCTAAAGGTGTTCGGCGAAATAGACGCTGCTTGGTCGCTTTGGGATCGCGTCAAGAAGTGGTGGAACGCTCCGACCGAATCCGTAGCGACGCGTTTCGTCCGGCTTTTCGAGTCCCACGGAGTCCACCGCAACCAAATTCCTCGTTTTATTGGCCACGGACTTACGTTGAGGGACGTGCAGGATGACGCTTCCCTAATAGGGAAACTCGACGAGTTAACTCTGGAAGCGGCTTGCGCTCGGTTCGCTGTACGCCGCGAATGGCTTGATGGCGCGCAGTCGCAAGTGCACCTTTGCCACGATTTCTATAAGTATCCCTCAGACTTTTCGGCGTTCTTGAACAAGGCGCATAACGAAAACCCTGATGGGGAGATGACCGGTGTCCTGCTTTGCGCCGCTGACGCCGTTTGGGGTGCAGAAGCGTTGATTATTTTGCAGGAAACCATTGGATCCGTTGGCGACAAGTCGATCTATCGCTATCACCTGCTTAACAATTGGCAGGTCACGTACTGGAAAAGCCGTGCGTATCTGACAGCGTGCGTTGCCATAGCATGGAAGCGCCGGGTTTACATATATGGCACCCACGTTCTACAAAAAGAAATTGACGAGCTGGCCGAGGGTGACGTGCTTCTAGGTTGGCGCGGCGAGGGCATAGGGGCACTCGGCCATAAGACATGGTACCCAGAAGATATGGCCTTGCAGCCGGCCGCATTTCTTAAAGGAGTTGATCCTGAAGAGGACAATTTTGGGATCAGATCGGGATTGGAGCTCTGGCTCGATCTGGAGCAACAAGGTTTGATGGATACTGGCTTCAAGGCAGAAGGTGTGCGACAGGCGTTCTCGACCGAACTGTCCAAATATGCAACCGCAGAGTAAATATCGGCGGGCTGAAGTGGGAAACGCGAGATAGGTCCTGAAGAAGGGGCTTGGGGGATTGGAATGGAAGACCTCATCGGACGAATTCGAAAGTTTAGGGATGACCGAGATTGGCTGCAGTTTCACGACGCCAAGAACCTTGCTACGTCAATCTCCATCGAGGCGGCGGAGCTGCTCGAGCTTTTCCAGTGGACTAGCGGCGCCGAGGCTGACCGATTCGCGCGCGAGAATACAGAGCGCGTGTCGGATGAGATCGCCGACGTGGCGATCTATCTGCTGGAGCTTTGCGACAATCTCGGCATAGACGTTATCAAAGCGATTGACGCGAAGCTGGAAAAGAACGCCGCTAAGTACCCAGTGGACAAGGCCAAGGGAGTGTCGACCAAGTACACAGATCTGAAGTAGCTACAATCTCGTGAGAGGGGCATGCTGACGGATGAAAGTCTGGATCGGGGTGACAGACAAGAATTGGTTTGATCACCTTTCCCGATTGGGTCCGGACGAGGTCAATTTCTGGCAACCGAGCGGCTCGAGGAACTTTCGAGTACTGCAATCTGGCGAGCCATTTCTCTTCAAACTGCACGCGCCGAACAACTACATCGTAGGTGGCGGCTTCTTTGTTCGCTACTCAGCGTTGCCAGCCTCTCTGGCTTGGGATGCATTCGAGAGGAAAAACGGCGTCGACTCTTTCGTCGAGCTCGTCGCGCGCGTAAGGCGCTATCGACCCAACGACGACGCCCTTGATCCGGTGATCGGGTGCAACGTTCTGGCGGAACCGTTTTTCCTTGATCAAAGAAGATGGATACCAATTCCGGAAAGCTTTGCGCTGAACATCGTCTCGGGGAAAAGCTACGACACCACGACAGAAGAGGGCGCTCGCATTTGGGAGGCTGTTCGCGGGGCGATTCCTTCACCGAATGTCGCACGAGATGGAGCTTCTCCGGATACTTATCACGACGAGCGTTACGGCGAGGCGTATCTGATGCGCGGCCGGCTTGGTCAAGGCGCTTTTCGTGTGTTGGTTACTGATGCATACCAACGCAGGTGTGCAGTGACAGGAGAGCGGACGCTTCCAGTGCTGGAGGCCGCGCACATCAAACCCTATGCGTTGAGCGGTCCGCATCGAATCAGCAACGGCATCCTCCTCCGCTCCGACCTCCACAAGCTGTTCGATCTTGGCTATGTTACGGTGACGCCGGAACTGCACCTTGAAGTCAGCCCTCGGCTAAGGGCCGAATGGGAAAACGGCCGTGAGTACTACGCCTATCATGGGCAAGCACTCAAGTTCCGACCGGTGGAGAGCGCAAATCTTCCGAGTGGCGAGTATCTGCGTTGGCACAACGACAACAGATTTAGGGCCTAAGCGTGCGCTATTGGTGGGTCAACCAGAACCAGACCTACCGACACGAGGTGCCGGGGCATTACCTTTGGTCTCCAAAGCGTAAGACGAACGGAGATCGCAACCCCTTCTATGACTTCATGCGGGAGGTTGCGCCCGGTGACGTCGTCTTCTCCTTTGCGGATACGTTCATAAAGGCCATAGGGATTGCGATCTCTCATGCATATGAGGCACCGAAGCCACTTGAATTCGGCCAGGCTGGCGCCTATTGGGACGATATCGGCTGGCGGACTGACGTGCGATTCACAGTGTTGCAGCTTCCGATTCGCCCGGTGGAGCACATGCAAGTGCTTGCGCCAAAGCTACCCAATCGCTACTCCCCGCTGCAAGAGAACGGTAGCGGTATTCAAAGCGTGTACCTAACGCGGTTGCCGGAACCCTTGGCCGGCGCCCTAATGGATCTGCTGGGCGCTGAAGCTCGCAACCTTATCCGTGGACATCAAGCCGCAGAGAGCGCACCTATACAGCCCGCTATTGGCCTCGTCCAGTGGGAGGAGCATGAGCTCGACGTCGTTCGCGCAGATATCAACATTCCGGAGACGACCCGCGAGGCTGTCGTCCTAGCAAGACGCGGTCAGGGCCTCTTTAAGAGGCGCGTGATGGAAATTGAGCATTCTTGTCGAATCACGAAAGTCAACCGCGAGGAGCACCTTCGCGCGAGCCATTGCAAACCGTGGCGTGACGCCACGAACGAAGAGCGGCTTGATGGAGAGAACGGTTTGCTCTTAACGCCTAGCGCTGATCACCTCTTCGATCGTGGCTTCATTAGCTTCGACGATAACGGCGATTTGCTTGTATCGCCAGTAGCACATGCCGAGTCCCTGGCTCGCATGGGTCTGACCATAGGACGAGTGATAAACGTTGGAGGCTTCAGTCAGGGACAGCGTCGATATCTTGAGTTTCATCGAGATAGCGTGCTGTTGCGTTCGAGCTTTCTTGAGGAATCGTGAGAATGGCAGGTAGCGAAGCGTGATGGCTGGGTCTACGACTGCCTCACTAACCCAAAGTCGCCTTTGATCGCTTTGTCTCGCTATCCAGTTGAGGAGCCGCCTGTCCGGAAATCCATGGCCAACAAAGAGAAGTACAAAATCTAAGGGCTAGGATAGAGGGGCAATTGGACGAATACTTCCGCTCACGCATCGGCGCCCGCGGCGCGTCCCCACGATCCTAGCTGGCTTGGTGAATCCGTCGAGCGAGGGCGAGCTTCCCGCCGCCGCAAGAAGGGGAGTCCCAGCTCGCACGCATGGATGGCGGCCTCCTCGCCGTCGTCGGCGACCTCCAGGGCATCGGCCAGGACGGCCTCTCCCAGCTAGACACCATCGCCGCCCTCCCAGGTTTCGCCCTGCCGCCCCTCTGACAAGAGGGAAGTGAGCCTCCGGCGATCCGGGGTTCTCTCCCCCCTGCACCTCTACATCCCCCTCCTCAAGTCGGACACCCACCCCGCCAGCCGCACCAAGCTCGCCATCCACGCAGACACCGGGAAAGAAGCCGAGGCCATGGCGCGCTCCCGCCTGACGAAGTGGACGCTCGTGAGCTTCAGCCTCAAGCCCGGCCCGGCCTGCGTCTCCCTTCCAAGATGAGTTCCCGGAGCCGCCGGGAGGGGTGGCCTAAATTGTTCCCGATCGGGAATGTTTCGGGCCTTTTTCTCCCTTCCACCATGGCCGGTATAGCTCACCCCCTGAGCCACCACCCCCCTCACACTGCCCCCAAGAGGAGAGCCTTCATGGACCAGACCCGCGATTCCCTCGCTGCTGCCCTCGGCGCCCCGCCGGTCACCGCCCATGCCCGCGCGCGCATGCAGCAGCGCGGCATCCGCTCTGACGCCCTGGTGGCTCTCCTCGATTTCGGCTCCGCCCGGCACCTTCGCAGCAAGGGCCGCGAGCTCGTGTTCTTCGACAAGAAGGCGCGCTCGCGCCTGGAGATCGCCGCCCCCGCTGCCGCTCGAGAAGCGGACCGGCTGCGGAGGACCTACGCGATCGTCGGATCCGATGGCACCGTTATCACCGTTGGGCACCGCATCCGCCGTGTCAGGAAAGCTTGATCGTGGCGATCCCACTCGACCTTCTCGTCGCTCTCTCGCCCTTTCTCATCCTAGGGGTGCTCTGGGTCCTGGACGACTAGATAAGGCAACTCCCTGAAAACCTCTTGAGGGAAGGTCGAAGTCGGGCGTATAGAGGGTTTGGGGAGGTTTCTAGTGCATATCTATGTGCCGACGGTAGTCGCGGAGGACTGGAAGCGCCTGCTCGCAAAGGCCTATCACTGGAAGGAAGGCCACTCCGCCATGGCGCTCGCCATGTGCTGGGAAGAATTCAAGCGGCAGGGAGGTCCGCCGGAAGTGCGCCGCCTGCTTCCAGGGTTGTCCTTCTTCATGGCCATTCCGGAATACCAAGTCGACCTTCCCCCGAAGGGCGGCCGGCCTTCGCAGACCGATCTATTTGCCCTCGGTGCAAGAAACGACGGATTGGTAGCTGTCAGCGTAGAAGGCAAGGTCGATGAGCCATTCGGGCCTACGCTCCAGGAACGCCGCGCTGATCCAGCGCCGGGCGTAAAGGAGCGCATCAACTATCTACTGGGATTGCTCCGATTACCTGGGGATATTCCGCAGACCATTCGCTATCAGCTCCTTCATCGGACCGCCGCGGCGATCAAAGCGGCCGCGGAGTTCAACGCGCGTGACGCAGTGATGCTGGTCCACTCGTTCAGCCAAGAGATGCCGCACGGCAAGTGGTTTTCCGACTTTGCAGCGTTTGGTGCGCTGTTCGGTACAGATCCTAGGCCCGATGCGTTGCAGTCCATCGGCACCTTCGACGGGGTATCGATGCAGATCGGCTGGTGCCGGGGAGACGCGCGCTTCCTCGGGGCGCCGAGCCAGCCGTCCCTAAGCGAGCACTAATGGGTAACCTACTAGAACCATTCCTTACCGATCTGGACTCCCGCGCACAGATAAAGGGATCGCGGGACCCATTAGGCACCCAGCCCATATGGACACGATTTGGTCGGCACGTGGTGGGCAATCTCACTACGGTAAGTAACTCCGTTCGCGACTTTACGGCAACTATTCTTGGGTATTACTTCGCTCAAGAAATTGCGAAGGAATCGCCGGAAACTGAGTTGCGTACTTTCCTTAAGTGGGAACAGCTCTGCGCCTATGCGCGGGCGTACCACAACGAGGATTTTGCTTTTCGCGGGACCGAGCGTGTTCGCGCCAGACTCGCGGATGGGGCTCGTGTCGTACTTTCGGACGCTACCCCACATCAGATCCTGAGCGATCAGCAGACATACGGCCTATGGGGCTTGTACTCGGTACCGGCAGTCGCGAGCGGACTGGTACTCCAAGAGCCCATTGGTTTGAAGATAGACGCGCTTAGTTTCGTGCACGATTTCTACCTTCCTAAACTCAGCGCGTCAGGTCTACGGAATCTCGCGCCGCTGTTTGATCTCCTACAGCGGTCCGAAGGGCTTCTGGATTTACAAAAAGATCCTTACGGTATCGCCAAGGCAGTTGCAAAGGTTCTGGACCGTCGCCTGCATGGCGAGGAGCGGCACTTTTATCGCAAATACATCGTCGACGGGGGGCCGGGCGATTCGACGGAAGGCAAGCAAGCTCGCCTAGCGAACGCCATGACTAGCACTCTTGAGGTCGTCAAGGCTGAGTGGAGTCAAACCCTTGTGCGAGCCGTCGAAAGGGAGGCGAAACATTCAGACATAGAGGCAGCTCTAGTTCGTCGTCTGGGCCGAATTCGGGTTTGCGAAAGCGTTTTAGCACCAGCCGCACACCTGTTCGCGTACCTGCAAGGGTGTAACGGAAAGTCGATAGACGCCATCGCGAAACGCATAAAGGAGCAATGGGGACCGACGGTGCGGACGATCGATGTCGACGCCGTCCGCGATCTGAAAGCCGAGCTGATAGAGATCCGCCACCGAACGGCCGAGAACTGGATCGGCATAGCCGAATCCCTCTCCTCAGGAGACTATGCGCGGGCAATTGAGATTCTCCTCGAGCAGAACAGCGCGACCATGCAGCTGCGCGGTGGAGCCGCTTGGATTGACAGGCGGCCCAACGGCCTTCAGGTGAAGATTCGAGACGAGCAGGGCCTTTTGCCAAGTAGAAGTGAACTGAAAGACCTCTGGCGCTTTCCGTACTTTCTCGATTCGCTATGGGCGATAACACGACAAGTGGATGAGGTGCGTCATCGCTGATATCCCACACGCAGCGCTCTCTGATGCTCTCACTGCGCGGATTGGGGGACGGACAGTCGTGTCTGCTGTCTTTCTTACCTACAAGTTTGACCCCGCATTCTTCGAGCAAGAGGTATTGCCGCTTCTTTTCGGGTTGCCTCTCGACCACGCAAGTGCCATTCGAATCGTACAACTCGAGGACAAGCTCCGGGACCTGTCCGGCGAAGTGGCCATCTATTACGATGCTGGAGGGTTGATCGCCGCTGCCAAGGACTCTGCCAAGCTGGATGTACGACGGATTCCCGTGCGGCATCGGACGGGTATCTTCCATCCGAAGAATATCTTTCTCCTTCTGGAGCAGTCTTCTGAGAGCGGCGAGCAAGCTACGGAGCGTGCTCTCTTGGTCGGGTGTCTTTCTGCGAACTTAACTCGTGCCGGTTGGTGGGAGAACGTAGAGGTATGCCATTTCGAGGAAATTCGACATGGCGACAAGACTCTACTCAAAGGGGATATCGCGCAGTTTCTCACTGCGATCAAGAGACGCGCAGTAGCAGGTGATATGGGGCAACAGGCAGTGGACGATATCTTGAGTTTCTTGAGAACCAGTACAGAAGCACGGCAGCGACGCTCATCCAATGAATTTATGCACGCCCGGTTCTATAGTGGGGCTCAACCGGTCCATGAGTTCCTAGACTCAGCCGCGGGCGAGAAGCTGCGCGGGGCTTATCTGGACATCGTGTCCCCGTACTTCGACGATGCGGACGACTGCCGACCGCTAGCTCTGCTTGTGGATACTTTCCAACCCAAGGAAGTACGAGTCTCGTTGCCTAAGGATGGAGGTGGACTCGCTAACTGTCGTGACTCTCAATACGAAGCAGTCAGATCGATGCCCGGCGTCTCTTGGGCGCGATTGCCGACACAGGTTACCAAGCTCAGTACCCGAGAGGGGGCGCCTCAACGATTTGTGCATGCGAAGGTGTACCGCTTCTTCCACAGGAATCCGGGGCGGGAGTACCTCTTCGTAGGGTCTGCGAACTTAACGACCGCTGCACACGACAGCCGAAACCTTGAGAGCGGGTTTCTCGTGGAACGCGAGAGCCCGGGACGTCCAGACTTCTGGCTCATTTCGGAAAAGCGCAAGCCAACAGGGTTTGAGCCGCGTACCGAAGCAGATGAGCAAGAGTGTGTCGCTACTATCCCTCTCGTTTTACGCTATGACTGGTCGCGCGGTCTGGCGGAGGCGATGTGGCTTGATGCCTCGCCGTCTCCGGAGTTCAAGCTCGACGCTCGCGGCGTGCTCTTGGGTAGGGTGACCTCTCTCCGGCCGAGAGAGTGGAAGGTGCTGCCAGATACCATTGCCCAGCAGTTGCGGACGGCTCTTGAAGAAACCTCTTTTGTCCGCGTATCAGGGATAGACGGCGAGCCCGCCTACATCCTCGTGCAGGAAGAAGGCATGGCGCATAAGCCGTCCTTGCTACTGCAGCTTTAAGTGGCCGACATCCTTCGGTACTGGACGATGTTGTCGGACGCTCAGCGTGCCGCATTTATCGCCGCAAAGTGGCCCAAAACCCAATCAATTGATGACGGTGCAGATCTGTTCGTGCGGCGAAAAAGCGAACCGTCGAACGGCAGCATGTTCGATCGCTTCGCGGGCTTCTTTCATGCGTTCGGGGCCTTAGAGCGAAACGCCACCAAGGCATTGCAGGAGAAGCGGCCAAAAGAGGCGGCATCCCGGATATTCGGCAAGAAGTACGATTCATTGCCCGTTCTGTTAGACCAGCTAGGAGCGGGTACGGCAGCAGGGGATGCCGTCGAACGTTACGTACTGGTTCTGTGCGCTTTCCAATTCGTACGACATATGAGCTCGCACTTTCCCGATTTCTGGCGCGAGAACTTGTCGATGGCCCGCGACCTCGAAGAACGCATTGCTACGCTCGCGTCAACACTGCGTGTCGCGCTGATAGCTGAATGCGGTGGCGACATGAAGGAGTACCTCGACTGGTTTGATCGGTGGTTCATCAAGAGGGCAACGCCGATCGAGGTAGAGGATGATTGACCTCGAAAACGCAGCGCAACTGCTCGACTTCTCCAAGCGAATCGGTCCGGGGCAACGGGCACAGGAGCAGCTGGAAGGCGCAGTGGCAGTTCACAATATTCTCCACAGGCAGAACGTCGCGTATTTGGCGGATGAGGTCGGCATGGGAAAGACGTATGTCGCCCTAGGTGCGCTCGCCCTTTTCCGCCACACGAACCCGGGATTTCGTGTGCTGATAATCGCGCCCCGCGAGAACATCCAGCAAAAATGGATGAAGGAGCTGCGCAACTTCGTAGCCAACAACTACCTCGTAGCTGATCTGCGGGTCAAAGGACTTGACAACCGTCCCGTTCGCCGATTGGTCTCATGCAAGAACCTATTGGAGTTTCTGCGCGAAGCAACGATGGATCCGGATAGGGACTTCTTCGTCCGTATGACGAGCTTTAGCCTGTCCGTCGGCGGTAAGGGAAAAGACGCTGTGAACATCGAGCAGGCGCGGCAGATGCGCAATGCTCTGCGCAGTCATCTTCCTTGGCTTAGCGACGAAATGTTCGACTTAAGAAGTAAGCACGGATTCAAGGAGAACTTCGCAAACGCAATATGCTGTGCCTTGCCGGAGTTCGACCTTGTCATTGTCGACGAGGCCCATAACCTCAGACATGGGTATAGCCGTACGGGCTCAGCAAGAAACCATGTCCTGGCGCATATCCTGGGACGAGACCCGTCTTGCGTAGAACAGAATCTGTTCTCGAACTATGGGTTGCGCGCGAAGCGGGTACTGATGCTTTCCGCGACACCCGTGGAGGAGAGCTATCGACACCTCTGGAATCAGATCGACATGTTTGGCTTTGGTGTTCGCTTCCCGGAGTTGCGCAAGGATGATCTCTCAGAGGAGGAGATGAAGAAGGCCGCGGCGAAGGTATTGATTCGCCGTGTTACGTCCATCCGGGTAGGGGCGCAAGAATTGACGAAAAACTTATACCGACGCGAATGGCGCGAGGGCGGGCTTGCCATCCACGACGAGCCAATTGTGGTAAAGGATCCAAAGCAGCGCCTGGCGGTTGCGTTGGTCCAAAAGAAAGTCAGTGAGCTACTCGGGCACCCGCGGTTCAACTCCTCTTTCCAGATTGGGATGCTGGCATCTTTTGAAAGCTTTCTGGAGACCACGAAGGTAAAGAATGAGGAAGACGAGTCGACATTCGACGATGCCGAGCAGACCGACGTGGATATTGAACGTGAAGGTATCGACGTAAGGGATATCAATCGTCTGGCGACGTCCTATCGGAAGGCGTTCAACGCGGAACTGCCGCACCCAAAGATGGATGCGCTTGTTGCCGCCTTAGCGTGTGCTTGGCGAACCGGAAACAAGGCATTGGTATTCGTGCGACGGGTTGCTTCCGTGAAGGAGATCAAAAGGAAGCTCGACGAACAGTATGACGACTGGCTCCTCGCAAGACTACGTGCTGAGCTCCCGAATGTTGTGCTATCTCGGTTTGAGGGCGTCGTCGAACGCTATCGCCGGGAAAAGCAGGAAGCCTTGCTCCGTGATCAGGATGTCCAATCGGGAAAAGCCTTGTCGCAGGATGCGGATCGCGGTGGGAACGACACTTTCTTTGCGTGGTTCTTTAGAGGGGAAGGCCCGTCCAGAGTCATCAGCGGAGCCAATATTCAGCGGCGCTTCACGCAGCGCGGCACTACATACTCGACATTTTTCGATGAGAACTACGTAGCCTATCTGTTGGCCTGCCCGCCCGCGGAAGCGGAAGCCGCGCTTGCCACGGCGCTAGGCAAGGACCCGACTGCCTTACGGCAGGACTTGCGGAAGCGGTCGGCAAAGTACCTTCCACGTGTAAAGAAGTTGACGCGAGCCGACATGTACGAGGCTGTTCAAGCTGCAGCCGTCGAGGCTCTTTCGGAGCACCGTGGCAGCCACCAGGAGTTCGCGCGCATCGTCTTTGAGCAGCGGTTCCGACCCTCGATTGCGGCTGCACCAGCCGTCGAGGCCCCGGATATTGCTGACTGGCTCGAGCACCGGACCTTCTTTACAGAGCTGCGCGAAAGACCTCGGTTGCGCGACGTTCTTTGGCCTCGACCCAAGGTCAGCAACTTGGCGGAGGATTTCCGCGAACGAGAGTTCAGACGTCAACTCCTCGGTGCAGCCGCGCGATTAGGCCACGGGTTTATCGACCTGTACGTCATGACCATCCGCCGTCTCGGCACTTTGGAACTTCGTGCGCAGGAGGCCGCATCGGCCGACGAAGGCGGAGACCTGGATATAGGTCGAATCCATCAATACTTGGATTTGTTGGAGCGGCAAATGGCCGCGCCGCGGGAAGAGCGTTCGTGGTGTGGGTTCGACGAGCTTGCCGACCTAGCTGCCAACTACGATCTTATTTTGGACGTCAATCTTCCAGCAGCCCGCGATACGCCTCTCAGCGAGCTCGGAACGACGTTCGGTCGACTTCTTCGGGAACAGCAACCGACAGGGGGGATGGCTGGGCAGATCAACCAGACACTCGTGAGGCAATTCCGGTTACCCGGCTATCCGCTGATTCTAGTGAGCACAGACTTGCTGCAGGAAGGAGAGGACCTTCATACTTTCTGCTCCTCAATACACCATTACGGAATCTCCTGGACCCCGTCGGCTATGGAGCAGCGAATCGGCCGAATCGATCGCGTTCGTTCAAAGACGGACCGGCGGCTAGCAGCGCTAACTGGTGGCGTGAGTGGCGACCAAAAGCTCCAGGTTTATTTCCCGTACCTGCGAGATACCGTCGAAGTGCTTCAGGTTAGAAGGGTCCTAGACCGTATGGATGTGTTTCTACGTCTCATGCACGAAGGCTTGACGGCCTCCACCAAAGAGGAACGCAAGATTGATACAGCAATGGAGTTCGCGAAAGAGTTGCGGCCCGCAACAATCGAAAGGAAGCCGCTTAAGAGCTCTTTCCCGATTCTGCCTGAACACCTTCGGGGTGGCGGAAAAGACGTTCCGAAGGTAACCAAAGACGTCCAAATCCTCGTGAAGAGATTTGACCGGCTGCGTGCGGTGCAAGTGCCCGGGCTCCCTATTGAGTGGGAGCTTAGTTCAGCTCCAGGGATGTTGTTGGGGAGCGCAAAGTTGGGAAGGCGGCAGCAGCCCTTCACCCTCTTGCTCGACATGTACAAGGGTCATCCTCGTATCCGTTGCATCAGCCCCGTGGGTCGGGTCTATCCAGCGCCGAATCAGGACAAGCTGATACGTACGGCTTGGCGACTGGGTGCTCGCATGGGCGCCGTGCAGACCGACGACGACGGCACGTACGATCTCACTGTTGAAGAAGATGTCCTACTGACGGACGATCCTAAGGACGATCCCCAAAGACTGAAGGCTCTTCTAACGCGCGTAACGGATGAAGCCGACATGATTGAGCAAGAGTATTTGCCAGGTCGTGACGAGCCCCTAGACACCTTCAGGGATGATCTGGAGAAAGACGTCACGAATGGCCGCTAACTGGCGTCGCTTCTGTTCAGGCATAGACCTTGTAGTAGAAGGCGACGACGTCGTCGTCAAGCTTCCAGGCAGTCGGACCCACCGCATCACTGTCAGAGAGGAAGACGATGCTTATAGGTTGCTGGCCGTTATCGCTCGACCTGCCGTAGTCGAGGGTCTTACCAATCTTCCGATTACTTCCTGGGAGCGGAATAGAGGTACGGAGCTGGTTGGCTTCAAGATCGACTCACGAGGGCGGTTGATAGGGGAAAGCTGGGCTCCGAAGGAGGGTCTCACCGCAAACGAGTTCGCCACATATTTGACGACATTGGCATCAGAGGCCGACCGGTTCGAATATCAGCTCACAGGTCGTGACACGACTTAAGTCCGATCGACGGACGTATGCAGCTTTAGAATCGCTCGTCAGCATCGGTACGCGCTCTAATCGTGCGGTCAACAAGACTCGACAAGGAAGTCGAGTGAGTACATGGGAGATGAAGTGGCAAAGAAAGCACCGAATGGGAAGGCCGTTGCTACCAATGGTGTAAACACCGGCTACGAGGCCAAGCTTTGGCAAATGGCTGACGCTCTCCGCAATAACATGGACGCGGCGGAGTATAAGCATGTAGTCCTAGGTCTGATTTTTCTGAAGTACATATCTGACGCCTTCGAGGCGAAGCATGCCGAACTCGCCGCGCAGAAGGACGAAGGTGCCGATCCCGAAGACCCTGATGAATACCGTGCCGCGAGCATCTTCTGGGTCCCGAAGGAGGCGCGCTGGCAGCACCTGAAGGCGAGCGCGCCGCAGCCAACGATCGGCACGCTGGTGGACGAGGCGATGACCGCCATCGAGCGCGACAACCCATCGCTCCAGGGTGTGCTGCCCAAAGACTACGCCCGCCCCGGACTCGACAAGCAGCGTCTCGGCCAGATCATCAACTTGGTGAGCGACATCGCGCTCGGCAGCGCTGCCGATCGCTCTAAGGACACCCTGGGCCGCGTGTACGAGTATTTCCTCGCGCGCTTCGCCAGCGCCGAGGGGAAAAGCGGCGGACAGTTCTACACTCCTTCGCACGTGGTCCGCGTGCTCGTCGAGGTTCTCGCCCCTTACAGGGGCCGCGTGTACGACCCCTGCTGCGGTTCCGGCGGCATGTTCGTGCAGAGCGAGAAATTCATCGAGGCTCATGCAGGCAAGCTCGGCGATATCTCCATATACGGCCAGGAGTCGAACTACACCACTTGGCGCCTCGCCAAGATGAACCTCGCCATCCGCGGCATCGACGCGCAAATCGCGCACGGCGACACCTTCCACAACGACAAGCACCCCGACCTCAAGGCCGACTACGTGCTTGCCAACCCACCCTTCAACGACAGCGACTGGCGCGGCGGGCTGCTAAGGGACGACAAGCGCTGGGTCTATGGCGCCCCGCCCGCGGGCAATGCCAATTACGCCTGGGTGCAGCATTTCATCCATCACCTCGCGCCAACGGGGCTCGCCGGCTTCGTGCTTGCCAACGGTTCGATGTCCTCCGATCAGTCAGGTGAAGGCGAGATCCGCAAGGGCATCATCGAGGCCGACCTCGTGGACTGCATGGTTGCGCTCCCGGGTCAGCTCTTCTATTCGACGCAGATTCCCGTCTGCGTCTGGTTCCTGGCCCGCAGCAAGAAGAACAGTCGCTTCCGTGACCGCCGCGGCGAGACACTCTTCATCGACGCGCACAGGCTCGGCACGATGACCGACCGCGTACATCGCGAACTGCTCGATGCCGACATCGTCAAGATCGCCGGCACCTACCACGCCTGGCGCGGCGACAAGGACGCCGGAGACTACGCCGACGTAACAGGCTTTTGCAAATCCGCCACGCTGGACGACATCCGCAAGCACGGCTACGTGCTCACCCCCGGCCGTTACGTCGGCGCCGAAGCGGCTGAGGACGACGGCGAGCCACTCGACGACAAGATGAAGCGGCTTGCCGCGACGCTTCGCGAACAGCAGGTTGACGCTGCAAAGCTGGACGTCATGATCGCGGCCAATCTCGATGAGCTCGGATATGGCGGATAGCTGGCCGTCGGCAACACTTCAGGAGGTTTGTAGCACCATCACCGATGGAGCACATCTTTCGCCACCAGAGGATCCTCTCGGTCGTCCAATGGCCTCTGTGAAGGACTTAACCCGCCATGGTATTGACCTCTCAAACTGCAAGCGTATTTCGGCCAAAGATTTTGAAGTACTCAAGCGGCAAGGTTGTATGCCGCAATGGGGTGACGTGCTTATCGCGAAGGATGGGAATTCGGCCCTCGATACCGTTTGCGTCCATCGGTTACAGGAGGAAGTCGTGCTGTTGTCCTCCGTTGCGATTCTTAGACCGAGCGAGAAGATCGATTCTGATTATCTGCGGTACTACTTAGACGCACCTCAAACACGTGCGCTTCTAAAGTCCGGGTTTAGATCTGGCAGTGCTATTCCCCGCGTTGTGCTCAGAGATTTTCGCCGCGCCCCTATTACTGTGCCTCCGTTGGCGGAGCAGCGCGCCATCGCTCACATCCTCGGTAGGCTAGACGACAAAATCCAGCTGAATCGGCGCATGAGTGCAACCCTTGAGGAGATCGCGCGCGCGCTTTTCAAGTCTTGGTTCGTGGATTTCGACCCCGTCCGCGCCAAAGCCGAACGTCTCGCGCCCGGTTTACCTACGGCCCTCGCAGATTTCTTTCCGGATTCTTTTGAAGACTCGGAACTAGATGAGATTCCCAAGGGATGGGAGGTGCGTGGACTGGATGAGATTGGGCGCTTCTTAAATGGGCTAGCACTCCAAAAATATCCGGCTACCGACGGTGAATCGCTGCCGGTAATTAAGATCGCTCAGCTGCGCGCGGGGCAGACCAGTGGAGCAGACCGCGCAAACCTCGATGTGCCGACTGACTACATAGTCGATGATGGGGATGTACTATTCTCATGGTCTGGTTCCCTTGAAGTCGTCTTATGGGTTGGAGGACGGGGTGCTCTAAATCAGCATATCTTCAAGGTAACGTCGGAAAGTTTTCCGCGTTGGTTTTTCTATTTATGGATCGCACACCATCTAGCGGGGTTTCGACACATTGCCGCGGCGAAAGCCACGACGATGGGGCATATTCAGCGACACCACCTATCTGAGGCGAAGGTCGTTGTTCCTCCTCGGGCACTTTTAGATGCCGCTAGTCAGCACCTTCGTCCGCTGATAGATGCAAGCGTGAAGGTTCGGGTTCAGTCTAAGACCCTGAATTTGCTTCGTGATGAATTACATCCCAGACTCATTTCCGGCGAACTGCGAGTCGCGGATGCCGTCGCCGTGGCGGGGGCAACCGAATGAGCACCCTCACGCCCTGGGCGCTCGGTCCGTTCGAGATCATCCTCCACGCAGAGATGCACTACCGGGAGGGCGATGACTTAGATCGGCGCATCGCCGTTGTTGGGTTTGATAATGCTATTGAGCTGGCTATCCACACGTACCTGACTCTTCATCCTATTCAGCGACGGAATCGCTCTTATGCGAAGACAGATGTCGAGAAGTGGCTCGACAACTTTCACAGCAAGATCGAGTTTTTCGTCAATGAAGTGGTCGCGAGAAAATTGCCAATCGTATGTGACCAAGCGAAGTTCATTTGGTACCACGACGTGCGCAATGGGCAGTACCACGTTGGCGGGGCAACCATTCCACAGGCTCGCGAACTAGACGGTATCCGACAGGCCGCTATGTGGGTGTTCTCTGTACTGTTCGAGATTGATGATGTGATTGGATTGATAGAACAGAACCTTACCGCGAGATCAGGTGACGATCTTCCAAAGAGGAACCAAGAAGACGACCGGTTAATCGATAGCGAGTACGGGACGGTCGATTTGGTCGGTAAACCGTTTCACGTAAGCGAGATGGTCCACCGTTTCGATCCGGTTTGGTATTCGGAGTTAGCGGGAGAAATCAGAGCGCGGGATGCTGCGAACGTCGCAATGAACGAAGACCCGTCGAAGTGAGTGAGGGTTCTTTTACAGAATCGATCGTCGAAGAGGCCGCGCTCGCTTGGTTAGAAGCGCTTGGGTACGTTGTCCTCCACGGTCCGGAGATCGCAGCGGGTGAGCCGGGTGCTGAGCGCGGCGACCCGAACTATCGTGACGTAGTGCTTGAGCGGCGGCTGCGTCAAGCGCTCGCGAGGTTGAATACGGAATTACCGCCGGACGCGCTCCAGGATGCCTACCGCAAGCTGACGCGGGTGGAAGGCTCGTCGCTTGTGGAGCGGAATCGCGCGGTGCACCGCATGCTGATTGATGGTGCGACAGTGGAGTACCGGCGCAGGGACGGCTCAATTGCAGGCGCGCAGGCTCGGGTCATCGACCTCGACGTGGCGGCCAACAACGACTGGTTGGCTGTCAACCAGTTCACCGTTTCGGAGGGACAACACACGCGTCGGCCGGACGTGGTGCTGTTCGTCAACGGGCTGCCGCTGGCGGTGATCGAACTGAAGAACTCGGCCGCCGAGAACGCGACCATCTGGTCGGCGTTTCACCAGCTGCAGACCTACCAGGCGCAGGTGCCAGCGCTATTCACGACCAACGCCGTGCTAGTGGCGTCCGATGGTGTGCAGGCTCGGATTGGCTCGCTTGGCGCCGGCAAGGAGTGGTTCAAGCCCTGGCGCACGATTACCGGGCGCGAGAACGCACCCGCACATCAGCCTGAGTTGCAAGTGGTACTAGAGGGCGTGTTCGAGAAGCGCCGCTTCCTCGATTTGCTCCGCTACTTCATTGTCTTCGAAGATTCGGCAGCTGCCGGTGGTGGGGGTGGCAAGCTGGTGAAGAAGATGGCGGGGTACCATCAGTTCCACGCGGTCAACGTTGCCGTGGAGGAGACGTTGCGCGCAGCGCAGTCGGTCGTTGCGGAGCCGCCGGGCCGGTACGAAGCCGGACTGCGGGCAGGCGGCGAGCCGGGCGACCGGCGGGTCGGTGTCGTCTGGCACACGCAAGGCGCCGGCAAGAGCCTGACGATGGCCTTTTACGCCGGGCGCGTGATCTTGCATCCAGCGATGGCCAACCCGACCCTTGTGGTGCTGACCGACCGGAACGACCTTGATGACCAGCTTTTCGGCACTTTCGCGCGCTGCGGTGATCTTCTGCGACAGCCGCCGGTGCAAGCCGCCGACCGCGGCGATCTACGCGCCAAGCTTGCGGTCGCCTCGGGCGGCGTAGTGTTCACTACGATTCAAAAGTTCTTTCCTGAGGAAAAAGGCGATCGATATCCGGTCCTTTCGGAGCGGCGGAACATCGTGGTTATCGCCGACGAGGCTCACCGGAGCCAATACGACTTCATCGACGGCTTCGCGCGGCACATGCGCGATGCCCTGCCGAATGCTTCCTTCGTCGGCTTCACCGGCACGCCGATCGAAAAGGCCGATGCGAACACGCGCGCAGTGTTCGGCGACTACATAAGCGTCTACGACATCCAGCGGGCCGTCTTCGATGGTGCGACGGTACCTATCTACTACGAGAGCCGTCTCGCAAAACTGGAGCTGAAGAAATCAGAGCGGCCGAAGATCGATCCGGACTTCGAGGAAGCGACCGAGGGCGAGGAGGTCGAGCGCAAGGAGAAGCTCAAGAGCAAGTGGGCGCAGCTCGAAGCGGTAGTTGGCTCGGAGAACCGCATCAAGCTCATTGCCCGCGACTTAGTGGAACACTTCGAGTTGCGGCTTGCCGCGATGGACGGCAAGGCGATGGTGGTGGTGATGAGCCGACGTATCGCGGTCGAGCTCTATCGCGAGCTGGCAGCCCTGCGCCCAGCGTGGCACGGCGAGGATGACGAGCAAGGCTCGCTTAAAGTGGTGATGACCGGCTCGGCCTCGGACCCCCTGGAATGGCAGCCGCACATCCGTAACAAGCCACGCCGCGAGGTGCTGGCGGCGCGTTTTCGCGACGCGAAGGACCCTTTCAGAATCGTGATCGTGCGCGACATGTGGCTCACCGGCTTCGATGCGCCGAGTCTGCACACTATGTATGTCGACAAGCCAATGCGCGGGCACGGGTTGATGCAGGCCATCGCTCGTGTCAATCGGGTATTTAGGGACAAGCCGGGCGGATTGGTGGTGGACTACCTAGGTCTCGCCGATGAGCTGAAGCAGGCGCTGGCGACCTACACGGAAGCGGGCGGGACAGGTGAGACCGCGCTCGACCAGGCCGAGGCCGTAGCGTTGATGCTGGAGAAGTACGAGATTTGCCGCGGCTTGTTCCATCCGTTCGACTGGGGTCGCTGGATCACAGGCTCGGCGCAGGACCGCTTGTCACTGCTGCCGGCGGCGCAAGAGCACATCCTGGCGCAAGAGGACGGCAAGGCGCGCTTGCTCCGCGCCGTCACAGAGCTCTCACAGGCCTTTGCGCTGGCAGTGCCCCACGTTGAGGCACTCCGCATCCGCGTGGACGTGGGGTTCTTTCAAGCTGTTCGCGCGGTTCTCGCTAAAAGTACTCCCGGCGAACGGAAGACCGACGACGAGCTGGAGCTCGCCATCCGTCAGATCATTTCCAGGGCGGTCCTGTCGGACGAAGTCGTAGACATCTTCGCCGCTGCGGGTCTGAAAAAACCGGACATCTCAATTCTCTCGGACGAGTTCCTGGCTGATATTCGCGGAATGCCGCAGCGCAATCTCGCCGTGGAGCTGTTGCAGAAGCTGCTCAAGGGCGAGATCAGGGCACGGGCAAGGCGCAACGTTGTCCAGGCACGCTCGTTCGCCGAGTTGTTGGAACATTCCGTCCGTAAGTATCAGAACCGAGCTATCGAGACAGCGCAGGTCATCGAGGAATTGATCGAACTTGCAAAGGACATGCGGAATGCTGCTCAACGCGGTGAGCAACTTGGACTCAACGATGATGAGGTGGCATTCTACGACGCGCTTGAGATCAACGACAGCGCCGTGAAGATCTTGGGTGAACCTACTCTCCAAAAAATCGCGCGAGAACTGGTTGAGGCGGTGCGGAAGAACGTAACGATCGATTGGACGCTACGAGATAACGTGCGCGCACAGCTACGGGTGATAGTGAAGCGTATCTTGCGAAAGTATGGTTATCCACCCGATAAACAAGAGCGCGCCACACAGACAGTCTTGGAGCAAGCAGAGGTTCTCTCAGACGGGTGGGCGAGGATTCAATAGAGCTCCGACCTTGCGAGTCACTTAAGCGTCAGATTGATGAGGATTCTATGTCCGACGAAACTAACTTAGAGCAGATCCCTTTTGGCACAGATAGCTTTGCTGAGAATCCTGAGCCCCGATGCCCGTGTTTGCTGGTTCTCGATACATCCGGCTCAATGCACGGAAGTCCAATCCAGGAGTTGAACGCCGGGCTGCAAAGCTTTCGACACGAGCTGGCGGCCGACTCACTCGCGATGAAGCGCGTAGAGATCGCGCTCGTAACGTTCGGTCCCGTAAAGATCGAGAATGGTTTTCAAACGGTTTCAAGCTTCGTGCCGCCCGTTCTTACTGCTAGTGGCGATACCCCCATGGGCCAAGCCATTAGCGAAGGACTAGATATGCTTCGCAAGCGAAAGGATGAGTACCGTGCTCATGGCATCTCGTTCTACCGCCCTTGGGTATTCCTCATCACTGACGGTGCTCCCACTGATCATTGGCAAGGGGCTGCCGGCGCAGTGAGGGAAGGTGAGGCGTCCAAGGCGTTTGCTTTCTTCGCAGTGGGAGTACAGAACGCCAATATGGATATCCTTCGCCAGATCGCGGTACGCGAACCGGTAAAGCTTCAGGGACTGAAGTTCCGTGAGTTGTTCCAGTGGCTTTCTAACTCCATGAAATCTGTCTCGCGTTCGGTGCCGGACGCGACAGTTGCCCTACCCCCACCAAGCGGCTGGGCCTCCGTCTGACTTGGAGAGTCGTTCGTGCCTCGGTCCGTGGCACGGCTCACATCGAAACTGGCCTTCCGTGCCAGGATAGTTGCCTTGCCGAATCTATAGTTGAACGTAACGGCCGAGATGTCTTGGTAGCTGTGGTCTCGGACGGAGCCGGTAGTGCCGAAGCCGGAGGCATTGGCGCCGACGTTGCATGCGGCGCCTTCTACGAGGTAGTAACTCGCTACTTCGAACTAGGGTCCCTGGCCGACCTGTCGAAAGGCGCGTTGGTCGCGTGGACAAGCGAGATCCGGCGCGCAATCGCGGCGAAGGCTGTCGAACTCGGTCTACCGATCAGAGAGCTCGCTTGTACTCTTCTGGCCGCAATAGTCGGCGAGCGGAAGAGTGCGTTCGTGCAGATCGGCGACGGCGCTATCGTCATAAGTTCTGGTCAGGTGCTCGGAGTTGTCTTTTGGCCAGATTCTGGTGAATACGCAAACATGACGAACTTTCTGACCGGTGAAGACGCCTTGGACAACATGAACGTCCAAATCGTGGAGCGTCAACTCTCAGAAATAGCGTTGTTCTCTGACGGTATTCAAAGGCTCGCCCTAAACTTTGAATCGCAGGTGCCACACCATCCGTTTTTTGACCCTATGTTCAAGGCACTCCGAGAACGTAAGGCAGAGGAATGCGACGAGCTTGATGGCCAACTCGCCTTGTTCCTAGAAAAACCGCAGGTCAACCAGCGAACGGATGATGACAAGACCCTCGTTCTAGCTACGGAGCGGTAGCTTGGCGGACGTTTTTGACATTCAGGGGCGGCCCATACCACTGGGCGCAAAGCTCGGCGTCGGCGGGGAAGGTGCCGTCTTCGATACTTCACACGCCGATGGTCTTGTGGCAAAGCTCTATCACCACGTTCCATCGCTTGGGAAGCAAAGGAAGTTGAGGGACATGGTGGCTGTCAGCAATTCGCATCTCGAGGCCGTAGCGGCCTGGCCAAAAGCGACACTACAGGAAGGGCGCGGTGGCGCTATTCGGGGCTTTTGCATGCCGAAGGTCGTCTGCTTCGAGCCCATCCATCATCTGTACAGTCCCGCGCATCGGAAGCAGCGTTTTCCAGATGCAGATTGGGCCTTTCTCGTACATACCTCCAGGAACCTCGCCGCGGCTTTCGAAATCATTCACAACCACGGACATGTTGTCGGCGACGTCAATCAAGGGAATGTGGTCGTCTCCCGCAAAGGCATCGTGAAGCTGATTGACTGCGATTCCTTTCAGATTCGTGTCGGAGGCACGCAATATCTCTGCGAGGTCGGTGTGCCTCATTTCACTCCACCAGAGCTGCAGGGACGTCCGTTCAAAGACGTACTCCGTTCAACAAACCATGACAACTTTGGATTGGCACTTCTCATATTTCATCTCCTGTTCATGGGACGACACCCGTACTCCGGTGTTTCTAGCGCTGGGTCCGATATGCCGCTCGAGGAGTCTATTAGGCGATTCCGGTTCGCGTATTCGAGAGACAGTGCGCGACGTGGTGTCATGCCTCCGCCGAACAGCCCAACACTGGCGATCTTACCGGTTGAACTAGCAGTTTATTTTGAGAAAGCGTTCACAGAAGCGGGCTTGCCCGGTCGGCCAAGCGCAAGGGAGTGGCTTGTGCAACTTGATGTCCTTCGGGCTCAACTTCGGAGGTGTGCGCAGCGCCATACATACTTTTCCGGCCTCGCTGCTTGTCCCTGGTGCGATTACGAGCAACGTTTCGGTGTCTTTTACTTCGCCACTGTTTACTCAAGAGCCGCAGACGGCCTTACCTTCAACTTGGCAGAGGTTTGGGCCAGGATCGTATCTATCCAGAGCCCCGGTCCCGTCCCGGAACTCGATCTGACCATATTTCACGTAAGAGCTAGACCGCTACCCCCGGAGCTTGAGTCCGCTAAGGCGTGGTACTTCTTTCGGAAAATCGCTGGGATTGTCGTTTTCATTGGCTTCACAGCGCTCTGGCCGAACGCATGGCTCCTTGGCCTAATCATTGGTGCATTTGTTTTCTTTGCTTCCTACGACGACTCTGGCGAGCGGCGGTCTAGGAGGGTGTCGTTAGATAAAGCGAAGCAGTTTTATGACTCAAATTTCGGGAGTGAGAGCGACTTGTCGGATATGAGGTTCGTGGCGAGGATGAAGACTCTCTCCGAGGTTCGTACGAAATACCTCAATCTGGAGGCTGCATTCACGAAAGAGCGAGCTGCTTTATCTTCCCGAGAATGGCAGCTGCGAAAGTATCTTAGCCAGATATTCATTGACGATCATGACATTCCAGGTATCGGACCAACGCGACGAGCCGTTCTGCAATCTTTCCAAATCGAGACCGCGGCCGATGTGGACTGGAGTAAGGTCGATGCGGTACCTGGATTCGGCTGGGGACTTACTAAGCAGTTAGTAGGTTGGCGGAAGTCGCTGGAAGCTCAGTTTCAATACGATCCTTCCCGTGGCATCGATCCAAGTGACCTGGCGCAAGTCAACAACAAGTATGCGAAGCTAAGACGCGATTTCGAGATGACATTGCTCGCAGGCGCTGATGAACTTAGGAAAATTAGGGCGGAGATCCTTACCCTTCGGGCATACAAGGAAACGGCTCGTGCTGCGGCAGCGAAAGACTACGCTCAGTCAAGAGTAGATTACGAAGCGTTGTAGGGTCGGTCCTGTCTGATCGTCGAACCGGTGCCTCGTTATTTGTTTCGATCGAAGCCTCGCACCAAGGCCGTCCGAGCCGTTCCCGCCTGCATCAAGAGCGAGAAGTCAGATCCAGAGAGTACGAGCTGCACCCCCATCCCAATATGCCGCTCGAGTAACTCGGGCGTATACAAACCGCCCATACCGGGGAACTTGCCGTGCTTGCGGCAAGCGGCGATTACCTTCTTGTAGGCCTCGCCCACCTTCGGGTCGTTGAACTGCCCGGGAATGCCCATCTCGAAGCAGAGGTCGTTGGTGCCGATGAGGAGGGCGTCGATGCCGGGGGTGGAGGCGATCTCGTCGCAGTTCGCGACGCCGGAGGGGGATTCGATCATCACGACCACCAGCGTCTCCTCGTTCACCACGCGCGCGACGTCGCCGATGGGCATGGACTTGTAGCCGACCTGGGCGAGGCCGCCGCCCATGGAGCGCTTGCCGACGGGAGGGAAGCGGCAGGCGTTGGCGCAGCGCTGGGCGTCTGCGTGGGTGTCGATGTGGGGGAAGACGATGCCCTGGGCGCCGTTGTCGAGCATGCGCGAGGCGTGCCAGTGCTCGAGGCCGGAGACGCGCACGACGGGGGTGACGCCGACGGGCAGGGCGGCGGTGGAGATCTGCGCGGCGGTGTCGAGGTCCATCGTGCTGGGCTCGCAGTCGATGGACAGCCAGTCGAAGCCGGAGGTCTTGGCGATCTGGGCGATGGCGACGGTGCGGGCCTGCTGCACGCCCAGGCCGATGGCGAGCTTGCCGGCGCGGAGCTGGCGCAGGGCGTGGTTGGGGACTACGCTCATGGGAGCCTCTCGGAGTGCGGGAGGCCTATTCTACTTATGCATATCTGGGTCGATGCCGACGCGTGTCCCGCGGTGATCAAGGACATCCTCTACCGCGCCGCGGAGCGCGCGAAGATCGCCATGACGCTGGTGGCGAACAAGTACCTGCGCACGCCGCCTTCGCCCTACATCCGCGCCCTGCAGGTGCCGCGCGGCATCGACGTGGCGGACAGCCACATCGTGCGCGAGCTCGCGCCCGGGGATCTCGTCATCACCGCGGACATTCCGCTCGCCGCCGACGTGATCGCCAAGGGCGGCCACGCGCTCAATCCGCGCGGGGAGTTCTACACGCCGGAGAACATCCAGGAGCGCCTCGCGCTGCGCAACTTCCTGGACGAGCTGCGCGGCACGGGGGAGCGCACCGGCGGGCCGGCGGCGCTCGACAACACGGATCGCAAGCGCTTCGCCGACCAGCTCGACCGCTTCCTCGCGCGGCAGAATCAGCGGCGGCGGTAGAGGCCGACCGAAAGCAGTACGAGCGCGGCGGTGCCCGCGTACGCGAGGAGCCGCGGGCCGACGCCCAGGCGCGATTGCAGGCTGGTGCGCAGCGCCTTGGCGTCGAAGCGGCCGTGTGCGCCGTGATCGCGCGGGACGGGGGAGTGCAGGTTGTCCATGCGCTGGGCGAGGTCGACGGGCTCGGCGCCGAGCTGGCCCTTCCAGGCCTTGTGAGCCAGCAGCCGGTCGAGGAGGCCGGGGAAGAACATGGTGCCGACCACCGCCTGCACCGCCGCCCAGCCGACGTAGGCCTCGCGGCGGGGCTTGATTGCGGCGCGAACGATGGCGCGGGCGGCGACTTCGGGCTGGTAGAGGGTGCCGACGGGGCGGGGCTTGCGCGGGACGGTGGTGCGCGCCCACTCGAACTGCGGGGTGTTGAAGGCGCCGAGCACCAGGTGGGTGATGCGCACGTCGCTCTTCATATGGTCGAGCTCGGAGCGCACCGCGTCGGTGAAGGCGCGAAGGGCGCTCTTCGCGCCGCAGTAGGCGGACTGCAGCGGGATGGAGCGGTAGGCGAGGGCGGAGCCGACCTGCACGATGGTGCCGCGGTTCGCGGGCAGCATGCGCTCGAGCGCGGCGCGCGTGCCCCACACCGCGCCAAGATACGTCACGTCGGAGACGCGCCGGAAGTCCGCCGGCGCGACGTCGGTGAAGGGCGAGAAGACGGTCGCCATGGCGTTGTTGACCCACACGTCGATGCCGCCCCAGGCGCGCTCGACCTCGGCCGCTGCGTCCTCGACCTGGGCCGCGTCGGCGACGTCGGTCGCGATGGCGAGCGCCTCGCCGCCGGCGGCCTCGACGTCGCGGCGCGCGCCTTCCAGGCCCTCGGCGCCGCGCGCGAGCAGCGCGACGCGCGCGCCCAGGCGCGCGAACTCGATCGCCGCGGCGCGGCCGATGCCGGCGGAGGCGCCGGTGATCACGACGCGCAGGCGCGCGCGGTCCTTCATCAGAAAGGCTTCCTCGTGAGCGTGTCGTCGACCACCCCGACGCGGAACCAGCGGTAGCCGTAGGCATCCAGCATGATCTCGTGCGCGCCGCGGCCGCCGGCGTCGCTGTGCTCTTCCCCCATCAGGTCCACCAGCCGCTCGCCGCCCTCGAGCTCGAGCCGCAAGCGCACGCTGCAGGCCGCGTCGCCGAAGTTGTGCAAGGTCACCATCGAGGCGCCGCGGAACTCGTAGGAGAGCGCGAGCACCGAGGGCGAGCCGGTCTCCAGCACCTCGCACCTGCCCCAGGCGAGCTCGGTGCATTCCTTGCGCACGCGGATCAGGCGCACCAGCCAGTTCATGAACGAGCCTGGGTCGCGCCGCTGCGCGTCGACGTTCACCTGCTGGTAGCCGAAGATGCCCTCGTCGATCACCGGCAGCACCGCCTTGCTTGCCTTCGTGAAGCCGCCGTGCGGCTCGGCGGTCCACTGCATGGGCGTGCGCGTCGCCTCGCGCTCGTTCAGCGTCAGGTCCTCGCCCAGGCCGACCTCGTCGCCGTACTGGAGCATCGGCGTGCCCGGCAGCGCGAAGAGCAGGCTGAAGGCGAGCTCCATGCGGCGCCGGTCGTTGCCGAGCATCGGCGCAAGGCGCCGGCGGATGCCGCGGTCGTAGAGCTGCATGGTGGGCTCGGGCGCGAACACCTCGAAGACGCGCCCGCGCTGCGCCTTCGTGAGCCGCCCGAGGTCGAGCTCGTCGTGACTCCTCAGGAAGTTCACCCACTGCGCGTCGCGCGGCACGTTGTTGCCGGTGTCGACGATCGCTTGCGCGAGCGGCTTCGCGTCGCCGGTGGCCATGGCGTAGAACACGCGCTGGTTCACCGGGAAGTTGAGCATCATCTGCAGCCGGTCGCCTTCCTCGCCGAAGTAGTTCAGGCTCTCGCCGGCGAGCACGTTCGCCTCCGCGAGCATGATCGCGTCGCGCGAGCGCCACTGCAGGAAGCGGCGCATCTCCTCCAGCAGCGCGAAGTCCTTCACCGGCTTGACGCCGGCGCCCTTCCTCTCGACGAGGAAGGGCACCGCGTCCATGCGGAAGCCCGAGACGCCGAGCTGCAGCCAGTAGCCCATGATCTTGTAGAGCTCCTCGCGGTAGGCCCGGTTGTGCGTGTTGAGGTCGGCCTGGTGCTCGTAGAAGCGGTGGAAGTAGTACTTGCCCGCCTCCTTGTCGCGCGTCCAGGTGGTCTTCTGCACCGGCGGGAACACGGTGCCTTGCGCGTGGTCGCGCGGGCGCTTGTCCGCCCAGACGTACCAGTCGCGATAGGGCGACTCCGGATCGGCGCGCGCCGCCTTGAACCAGGGATGGTCGACCGAGGTGTGGTTCGCCACGAGGTCGACGACGACGCGCATGCCGAGCGAGTGCGCGTGGTTCATGCACTCGACGAAGTCCCCGGCGCTGCCGAAGCGGGGGCTCACGCCGTAGAAGTCGGAGACGTCGTAGCCGTTGTCGCGGTTGGGCGAGCAGTAGAAGGGCTGCAGCCACACGCAGGTGACCCCCAGCGCGTGCAGGTAGTCCAGGCGCCGCGAGAGGCCCTCGAAATCGCCCACCCCGTCGCCGTTGCAGTCCATGTAGGTGGCGACGTTGAGGCAGTAGATGACGGCGTTCTTGAACCAGTAGTCATCGATGGCCATGCCCCCGCGTGCGCAGCACTTTCCGTTCCAGCCTGACGATGACGCCCTCGTCCGGACGGAGCCCGAGCGTGCCCCCGGTCGCCTCCCCCTCGCGGTCGAGGCGCGTCGAGAGGGCGACGGTCCCGGCCCGCGGCAGGCGAAGGCGCTGCGGCGTGCCGGTCAGATTGAGCGCCACGAGGAAGGCGTCGCCGCGCAGGTACGCGAGCACGCCCGGGGGCGCGTCGAGCGGCGCGAAGCTGCCGACTTCCAGGGCGCTGTCGCCGCGGCGCAGGGCGATGAGCTGCTGGTAGAGCGAGAGCATGGAGCGCGGATCGCGCCGCTGGGTTTCCACATTGATAACTTCAAAATCGGATGACAAAGGCAGCCAGGGCTCTGCCGTGGTGAAGCCGGCGCCGGGCTCGGCGCTCCACTGCATGGGCGTGCGCACCGGGTCGCGGCCGAGGCCCAGTCCCGGTACCCGGCGCTCGAACGGGTCCTGCACGCGCTCGGGCGCGATCGGCACGTCCTGCATGCCGAGCTCGTCGCCGTAGTAGAGCGTCGGCGTGCCGCGCAGCGTGAGGAGCAGCATCGCCGCGACGCGCGCCTGCGCCGGCCCGACGCGCGAGGCGACGCGCGGCCGGTCGTGGTTGCCGAGCACCCAGTTGGGCCACGCGCCCTGCGGCAGCATGCGCTCGTACTCGGCGATGAGCGCCGCGAGGTGCGCCGCGTCCCAGGGCGCCGAGAGGAGCTGGAAATTGAACGGCAGGTGCGCCCCCTGCAGGTCCGCGCCGTAGTACGCGACCAGCCGCTCGATCGGCAGGTAGATCTCGCCGATCAGCACGCGCTCGGGCCAGGCGTCCAGCAGCCGGCGCATCTGCACCACGATGTCGTGCACCTCGGGCCGGTCGGTGGTGTGCACCGGCACGAGCGCGTTGTACGGGTCCATGCCTTCGCGCCACGCGGGGTTCGGCGGGTTGTCGGCGAAGTGCTCGTCCTTGACGAGGTGCCAGAGCACATCGACGCGGAAGCCGTCGACGCCGCGCTCCAGCCAGAAGCGCAGCACCCCGAGCATCGCCTGCACCACCTCGGGATTGCGCCAGTTGAGGTCCGGCTGCTCGGGCAGGAACGCGTGGTAGTAGTACTGCCCGGTGGCCTCGTCGAGCTGCCACGCGCTGCCGCCGAAGCAGGAGCGCCAGTTGTTCGGCGCATCGCGCCAGATGTACCAGTCGCGCTTGGGGTTATCGCGCGAGGAGCGCGATTCCCTGAACCACGGGTGCTCGTCCGAAGTGTGGTTCGGCACGAAGTCGAGGATCACCTTGAGGCCGCGCGCATGCGCCGCCTCGACCAGGCGGTCGAAGTCCTCCAGCGTGCCGTACAGCGGGTCGACCGCGGTGTAGTCCGAGACGTCGTAGCCGAAGTCCTTCATCGGCGAGGGATAGATCGGCGAGAGCCACAGCGCGTCGACGCCGAGCCAGCGCAGGTAGTCCAGGCGCGACACGACCCCGGCAAGGTCGCCGACGCCGTCGCCGTTCGCGTCCATGAACGAGCGCGGGTAGACCTGGTACACCGTGCCGCGCTGCCACCAGAGGTAGGCCATCAGCCTCCGGTAGCAAGAATCGGGGTCAGAGCCCGATTTCTAGACCAGCCGGAAGCGCTTGCCTTGCACGAAAGCCCCGAAGTCGGCGCGCCACACGGTGCTGTACTGCCTCACCTTGTCGCCGCTCCAGTCCTTGCCGCGGCGCGCGTCGTAGGCGTCGAGCTCGCGCTCCACTGCCCCGGTGTCGTAGCGGTCGGTGTGGACGGTCGCGCTCAACCCCAGCCGGGCGCTGAGCGGCTCTTTATTCGCAGGAAAGCCCAACGCAAGCCCGGCGACGGGCACCACCCAGTCGGGAAGCTCGAGCAGCGCGTTGATCCTCGCCACGTGGTCGCGGATCTGGCTGATGGGGCAGGCGCCGAGGCCCGCGAGCTCGGCGGCGGCGACGAAGGTCCCGAGCACGATGGCGGCGTCGACGGTGGCGTTGAAGAAGGCGTCGAGGTGCTCGTTCACGAACGCGGCTTTCTTCTTCTCGAATATTTTCCTGAAGCGCCAGCCGTCGGCGCAGAAGACGAGGAGCTCGGGCGCGCCCGCGAGCCACGGCGAGCCGGGGAGGAGCGCGCAGATCGCGGCGCGCTTCGCGGGATCGGCGAGCCGCACGATGGTCGCCTGCTGCAGGTCGCTCTTCGTCGGCGCGGCCAGCGCTGAGGCGCAGAGGAAGCGGAAGAGCGCCTCGGGCACCGGGTCGGGCCGGTAGCGCCGGCATACCGAGCGCGCGTTCAGCGCGGCGAAGGCGTCGGGGTGGGGAAGGTTGGCGGGCGAGTCGATGCGCTCGCCGTAGCGGCGCGCGCTCACCACGGCGGCTTGTTGTAGAACGTGACGTAGCACTCGCCGTTCAGGCAGATCATCGGGTCGCGCTTGTTCTTGGGGTGGTTGCGCTTCTCGAGCGCGTAGGTGTTGACCGTGCCGCTGCGCGACTGCGCGGTGAGCTGGTTGCCGGCCACCTTCCAGCGCCCGGCATCGCTCGACTGCGAAGCCATGCTGCCCGTTTGGGCGCTCATGCTGCCCTCGTGCTGGTAGGTGTAGCTGCCATCCGCCTTGAGCTCGAAGCAGGTCGAGCGCGAGGAGCCGCCCACGTTGGCGGTGAAGGTGCTGACCTTGCACCACTTGCCGACGAGCTCCTGGGCGCTACCCGTGGGTGAAGCCTTGGGTGGTGTCTTCGCCGCCTTGGCGGCCGCGGCGGTGCCCTTGCTCAGGGCGAGGACGCCGTTCACGTTGCCGCCGGCGACGTTGAGCTTGCCGCCCTTGACCTCGTAGGAGTAGCTCACCGCCTCCTCGCCCTGCACCTGGACGAAGAGCAGCGGCCCGAGCGCCTGCCATTGCATCGGCTTGCCGTTGACCTTGCCCCTGCCGTTCGCCTCGAACACCACCACGAGGGGCTGGTCCTCGACCGCGGCCGACCAGGTGCCGTGCAGCGCCGGGTCGGCGCGGGCGGGCGCGCAGAAAGCGAGCGCGAGAACGAGCAAGGCGATCTTCTTCATCGTGGTCCTCCCCAGGAGCCGGCAGTGTAGCGAAACGGCGGGCGCCGGGCCGGCGCGCGGGAGTAGGATATTTGCAGCCAAGCGGAGGCGCACATGAAGCTCACCAGGTTCCTCGTCGCCGGGGCCGCGGCCCTGGCGCTCGCGCAGGCCGGATGCCAGACGCAGCCGGCGGGCGTGCAGCCGGCGCCGGTCACCGAAGGCGACGACATCGTCGGCGTGGTCACGGGGCCGAAGGGGCCCGAGGCGGGGGTGTGGGTGATCGCCGAGACCGGCGACCTGCCGACGCGCTTCTACAAGATCGTGGTCACCGACGACAAGGGGCGCTATGCGATCCCGGACCTCCCCAGGGCGAACTACCTCGTCTGGGTGCGCGGCTACGGGCTGGTGGACAGCCCGCCGATGCGCGCGACGCCGGGCAGCACGCTCAACCTCATTTCCGGGCGCGAGGCGTACGCGGACGAGGCGGCGCAGACCTACCCGTCGATGTACTGGTTCTCGCTCCTCAAGGTGCCCGCGGCGAGCGAGTTCCCGCTCGGGCCGGTGCTGAGCCAGCAGCAGTGGCTGAACACCATCAAGCAGGGCGCCTGCCAGTCGTGCCATGCGCTGGGGACGCCGGGAATGCGCAAAGTCCCCACCTTTTTCTCGCAAGGGAAAACCTCGCACGAGGCCTGGCGCGAACGCCTGCGCGCGGGCTCGGCGCAGATGTTCATGATGCGCGACATCGGCCGGCTGGACGGCGAGCGCGCCATCGCCGAGTTCGCCGACTGGACCGACCGCATCGCCAAGGGCGAGCTGCCCTTCGACAAGCCGGCGCGCCCGCAGGGGATCGAGAGGAACCTCGTCGTCACCATGTGGGATTACCACCACCCGCAGTTCTACCTGCACGACGTGGTGTCGACCGACCGCCGGGACCCGCGCGTCAACGCCGGCGGCGCGGTGTACGCCTCGCCCGAGGACTCGACCGACGTCGTCGCGGTGCTCGACCCGCGTACGCACACCGCGATCGACCTGCACCACCCGGTGCGCGACGAGAAAACGCCCTCGGTGAAGGGCCTGCCCTACGGCGCCTCGGCGTACTGGGGCGACAAGCCCTACTGGGAGGGCCGCACGCTCAACCACAACCCGATGATGGACGAGCGCGCGCGCACGTGGTTCACCGCGCGCTCGAGCCCCGATCCCAACCCCGACTGGTGCAAGTCGGGCTCGGACCATCCGTCGGCGAAGGCCTACCCGCTCAACGGCGGCGCCAACCGGCACCTGTCGTACTTCGATCCGCACTCGCAGTCGTGGACGCTGATCCGCACCTGCTTCCCGACGCACCACCTGAACTTCACGAAGGACAACGTGCTGTGGACCAGCCCGGGCGTGGTCGGGCCGGGGGTCATCGGCTGGTTCGATGCGAAGAAATTCGAGCAGACGAAGGACGAGCGGGCGGCGCAGGGCTGGACGCCCTTCATCCTCGACACCAACGGGGATGGAAAGCGGGGCGACTACGTTGCGCATGATCGACCGTTGGACCCGAAGAAGGACAAGCAGGTGATGCTCAACCACTACTCGGTGGCGGTGAGCCCCACCGACGGCGCGATCTGGGCGACGGTGCTCGGCTACCCGGGCGCGGTGATCCGCGTCGTGCCGGGCGCCGATCCGGCAAGCACCGCGCTCACCGAGGTGTACGAGCCGCCGATGCCGGGCTACGGGCCGCGCGGCGGCGACATCGGCGCCGACGGCGTCTTCTGGGCACCGCTCTCGAGCGGCCACCTCGCGTCCTTCGACCGCAGGAAGTGCAAGGTGACCAACGGCCCCACCGCCACGGGCGGGCACTGCCGCGAGGGCTGGACGCTGCACCGCTTCCCCGGGCCGCAGCTGCGCGACGTGAAGGACCCGGGCAGCGCGGAAACCAGCTACTACGTCTGGGTCGACTGGTTCGGCGTCCTGGGATTGGGAAAGAACGTCCCGATCGCCATGGGCAACGGCTCGGACTCGATCCTGCCCTTCGTGGACGGCAAGTTCGTGACCCTGAGGCTGCCTTACCCCTCGGGCATCTTCCCGAAGAACGTCGACGGGCGCATCGACGACGAGGGCGCGGGCTGGAAGGGGCGCGGCATCTGGACCACCTCGGGCTCGCGCACGCCGTTCCACCAGGAGGGCGGCAAGCAGCGGCCCAAGGCGATCAAGCTGCAGCTGCGGCCCGATCCGCTCGCGCGGTAGCCCCGGGGCTCGGACAACCGGATAAAATCCGGCGGGTGAGGCTAATCCCGCTGGACAGGATCGACGACCCCGAAGCCACCTCGAGCGGCTTTCTCTTCGGCAGCGGCGGGGAGCAGCGCCAGGTCGTGTCCGAGGCCCAGCTGTGCGAGTACCTCTCCGCCCTGATCCGCGGCTGCGAAGGCTGCGAGACGGTCTCGGTGATCGAGACCACCCGGCTCGACCGGCCCGACGAGAGCGGCTGCAACTGGTCCTCGGCGCTGGTGCTCGACCCGGCCGGCGTGGCGCCGGAGGTCTACGCGCTCGCCTACGCCTGCGTCATCGCCACGGCGCGCGCGGGCTGGAACCTCGAGTAGCGCTACTTGCGCACGTAGTGCGCCTTGTGCGGGACGACGTTGCGCACGCCGCCGCGCGGGTTCTCCACGTCGCCCTTGTAGCGCGGGATCAGGTGGATGTGGGCGTGCCAGACCGACTGCCCGGCGGCCTCGCCGCAGTTCGCGCCGACGTTGAAGGCGTCGGGGGTGTGGCGCGCCTGGATGATCGCGCGCGCCTGGCGCACTAGATCGAAGCAGGCAACGTACTCCTCGTCGGTGAGGTCCCAGATCGTCGCGGCGTGGCGCCGCGGCACGATGAGCGTATGGCCGGGGGAGACGGGGTAGGTGTCGAGCACCGCCTGGGCGAGCTCGTTCTCCACGACGAGCTTCTCGCCCGCGGTGTGGCAGAAGATGCAGTCCTTGTTCGGCATGGGCCGGATGGTAAAACATGGCCTTGGCCCTCGACAGACGCTATGCCGCCCTGGGCGTGATCGCGCTCACGCTCGCGCTCGCCTACGGCATCTGGTACTCCTACAGCGTCATCCTGGTGGCGCTGCTCGCGGAGTTCGGCTGGAGCCGCTCGGTGCTCGCGGGCGCGTTCTCGGTGTTCACGCTGGTGCACGGCGGGGTGAACCCGGTGGTCGGGGCGCTGTGCGCGCGCTTCAGGCCGCTGCGGGTGATGGCGGCGGGCGGGGTGGCGATGGGGCTCACGCTCTTCGCCGACAGCTTCATCTCGAGCCCGGCGCAGCTCTACCTGGGCTTCAGCGTCGCCACCGCGCTCGCGGTGGCCGCGGCGGGCTGGGTGCCGGCGCTGGTGTACGTGCAGCGCGAGTTCCAGGACCGCGTCGGCCTCGCCATCGGCATCGTCAGCTCGGGCGTGGGCGTGGGGATGCTGCTCGTGGTGCCGCTCACGCAGGTGCTGATCGACGCCTTCGGCTGGCGCACCGCGTTCCAGGTGCTCGGGGGCTTGAGCGTGGCGTGGATCGTGCCGGCGTCGCTGTGGCTGATGCGGCATCCGGTCGAGCGGGAGAAAAAGCAGGGTCAGACCCCGGTAAAGCAAAACCGGGAAAGAGCGGGATCTGACCCGACGCTGCGCCAGGCGATGCGCACCGAGCCGTTCTGGCTGCTGATGGCGGCGTTCTTCTTCGGCAACCTGTGCTCGCAGACGCTGCATGTCCACCAGGTGGCGTACCTCGTCGACCACGGGCTCGCGGCGATCGTCGCGGCTTCGGTGGTCGGGGTGGTGGGGCTCGCGAGCATCGTCGGCAAGACCGGCGGGGGCTGGCTCTCGGACCGCATCGAGCGCGAGTTCGTGTACGTGGCGGGGATCGCGATCATGGCGGCGAGCGCGCTGGTGCTGCTCGCGCTGGGCGAGGCGCCCACGCGCTGGGGCGCCTACGGCTACGCGGTGCTGCTGGGCGTGGGCTACTCGGTCACCGCCTCGCTCACGCCGGCGATGGTGAGCGACCGCTACAGCGGCCCGCACTTCGGCGCGATCGTCGGCGCGGGGCTGATGGGCGCGGCGGCGGGAAGCGCGCTCGGCCCCTGGCTCGCCGGGCGCATGTACGACGCGACCGGGAGCTACACCGCGCCCTTCCTCCTCGCCGCGGCGTGCGCGGCGTTCGCGATGGCCGCGGGATGGCGGGCGCGGGTGCTGCGCACGAGAAAAACCGGGGTCTGACCCGGGTCCGACCCCGATTTGCGGAGACAATGGCCCGATGGCCGACCGCATGAAGGACGCGCTCTCGAAGCTCCTCGACGCGTACGACGCGCGCAAGCGCGTCGACGTGGAGCGCGAGCAGAAGGCGAAGGACGAGGAGGCGCGCTTCCTCGCGGATTTCGCCGAGCTGCGCCGCGGCGTGATCCGGCCGGTGTTCGAGGCGGCGGGCGCGCTGCTGGAGGAGCGCGGGCACCGCTACAGCATCACCGAGCAGGAGTTCACCGCGGGCAGCGTCGGCAGCATCAACGAAGCGGGCATCACGATGCGCGTCGTCCCCGCGGGCACCAAGGCGGCGCTGCACGAGGACCAGCGCTCCCTCAGCATCGCCACCCGGCACTACAACAAGACGGTGTGGATCAATTCCGGCGAAGCCCCCCGCGCGGGCGGGCTCGCGGGCGCGGCGGGCGCCTTCGCGCTCGAGAAGGTGACGCGCCAGCTCGTCGAGGACGAGATGATCGCGTTCGTCGCGCGCGTGGTGGCGACCTAAGCGCGGTAGCGTACCGACGCCCGCGCGCAACGCGCGGAAGCTGTGAGCGAGGAAAGCGGGACCGTCCCGGGCTTTCCACCACCGAGGATTTCCCATGAACCTTCCCAAGCTTCCCGCCACGACCGAGCCGTTCATCTGGGGCGCGGTGTCGGGCGCGATCACGCTCGCCATCGTCGGCTTCGCCTGGGGCGGGTGGGTGACCGGCGGCAGCGCCGAGAAGCTCGCCGCCGAGCGCGCCGAGCAGGCGATCGTCGCCTCGCTGGTGCCGATCTGCGTGGCGCAGTTCCAGGGCCAGAAGTCCCCCGACGCCAAGGGCCGCCTCGCGGCGATGAAGGCGATCGAGTCCTGGCAGCAGGGCGACTACATCCAGAAGGGCGGCTGGGCGACGATGCCCGGCGCCGCCGACAACGCCGAGCCCAACCGCGACGTCGCCTCGGGCTGCGCCGAGGCGCTGGTCAAGCTGACGATGTAGGCAGCCCCTAGAATGGGCGCATGCCGCGCGCCATCCTGGACGAAGCGAAGATCCACCCCGCCGCGCGCGGGAAGGTGGCGGGGCAGGGCGCGCAGATCGTGAAGGAAGTGCAGGAGGCGATCGCGGCGCACGCGATCGTGGTGGTGGGCATGCGCCAGAACCCGTTTCCGAAGAAGGCGCGCAAGCTCCTGGAAGAGGCCGGGCTCGCGCACGAGTACCTGGAGTACGGCAGCTACTTCGGCGGCTGGCGCGCGCGCCTCGCGCTCAAGATGTGGACCGGCTGGCCGACGCTGCCGATGGTGTTCGTCAACGGCGTGCTCGTGGGCGGCGCGGACGACCTCAAGCGCCTGATCGAGAGCGGCGAGCTCGGCCGCGAGGCGACGACCTAGACGCTTGCCTGGCCCGCCTTCTGCGCCTTCTTGGCCGCCTTGGCCTTCTGGCGCAGCTTCTTGCCGATCTTCTGCAGCCGCATGCGGTTGTTCCGGTCGCGCGAGGTATGTCTCATGGGGGTCTCTCCGTGTGCGAATTCTATTGCCGGGCGCGGCTGCGGCGCGGCTCGAGGCCCTCGATCTCCATCAGGCTCACCTTGTTGCCGGTGAAGCGCTCGATCTGGCGCACGAGGTGGCGGTCGTCGCGGCCGAGGAAGGTGACGGCGATGCCGGCGCGGCCGGCGCGGCCGGTGCGGCCGATGCGGTGCACGTAGTCCGCGGCCTGGCGCGGCGCGTCGTAGTTCACCACCAGGTTGATCCCGGGCACGTCGATGCCGCGCGCGGCGACGTCGGTCGCCACGAGCACGCGCATGCGCCCGTCGCGCACGCGGTTGAGCGTGCGCGTGCGCTCGCTCTGGTGCATGTCGCCGTGCAGCGCGCCGGCGGTGAAGCCCTTCGCGGTAAGCGAGAGCGTGAGCTCGGCCGCGGTGCGCTTCATGGCGGTGAAGACGAGCGCCTGCGCGACGTCGGTCTCGCGCAGCAGCGCGTCGAGCATGCGGCCCTTGTGCGCGTCGTCGTCGGCGAGGAGCGCGTGCTGGGCGATGTCGGGCTTGGGCTCCTCGCGGCGCGAGATCTCGATGCGCCGGGGGTTGCGCGTGACGCGCGCGGCGAGCCGCCCGACCACGCCGGCGAGCGTCGCGGAGAAGAGCAGCGTCTGACGCTCCAGCGGCGCGCGCGCGAGGATGGAGTCGATCTCTTCCTGGAAGCCCATGTCGAGCATGCGGTCGGCTTCGTCGAGCACTAGGAGCTCGACGCGCTCGAGGTCGACGCTGCCGCGGTCGAGGTGGTCCTTCAGGCGCCCGGGCGTGGCGATGACGATGTCGACGGCTTTTCGCACCAGCGGGAGCTGCTTGCCGAAAGGCACGCCGCCCACCAGGCACGCGGTGAGGAGCTTCTGCCCGCTGCAGTAGCCGTGCGTCGCTTTCTGCACCTGCATCGCGAGCTCGCGCGTGGGCGTGAGGACGAGCATGCGCGGGCCCCGGCCGGGCCGCGCGCTCGCCGTGCGCAGGCGCTGCAGCCCCGGCAGGACGAAGGCCGCGGTCTTGCCGCTGCCCGTCTGCGAGGAGACGAGGAGATCGCCCCCCGCGAGCACGGCGGGAATCGCCGCCGCCTGCACCGGCGTCGCCTCGGCATAGCCAAGGCGCGTGAGGTTGTCGAGGAGGGACGCATCGAGGCCGAGCGGCAAGAAGCTCATGGTTCTTTCCAAAAGGGGCTGCGCGAGGCGGGACGGCGACTGCGGGACGCGACCACGACAGCGAGGCGCGCACTGTACGCTGTTAATGGGGTCAGAGCAATTAACCTGCAACCCACAAGGGGCTGCCCGGTCGTTTCCGGTTAATTGCTCTGACCCTTTTATCTGCGTTGTGGCTTTACCTCTACAGCAAAAGCGTTGGCTGGCGGACAGACAGGCGCTCGCGCGCCTTTCACAATGAACTCCCCTGAGCCATTCACCCTTCCCTCCCTTGGGTATGGCTCATACTTAAGGGGCTGCCTCCGGGCGGCCCCTTTTTTTTGCCTCCAGCGCCTCCCAGCGCTCCAGCTTCTCCATCAGCAGGCGCTCGATCTCGGCGCTGCGCGCCTGGTCCGCGCGCAGCGCGTCGGGCGGCTGCCGGTAGTAGCCGGGCTCGGACATCTTCGCGGCAAGGGCTTGCTGCTCGGATTCGAGCGATTCGATGTCGGCGGGGAGGGCGGCCAGCTCGCGGGTCTCCTTGTAAGTCAGCTTGGCGCCAGCTCCCCGCGCGCGGGCGGACGGGGGGTTCTGGACATTCTTTTCCTCCGGTTGCGTTCCCCGTTGCCGCAGGTAGTCGGTGTAGCCCCCGGCGTATTCCTTCCACACGCCGCCGCCTTCGGCGGCGAGGGTCTGGGTGACGACGTTGTCGAGGAAGGCGCGGTCGTGGGAGACCAGCAGCAGCGTCCCGGAATAGTCCTGCAACGCCTGCTCGAGGAGCTCCAGGGACTCGATGTCGAGGTCGTTGGTGGGCTCGTCGAGCACCAGCACGTTCGCGGGCTTCGCGAAGAGGCGCGCGAGGAGCAGCCGGTTGCGCTCGCCGCCGGAGAGCATGCGCACCGGGGAGTTGGCGCGCCGCGGCGGGAAGAGGAAGTCCGAGAGGTAGCTGATGACGTGCTTCGCGGTGCCTTCGACGCTCTCGGCCACGGTCTTGTCCGGGTCGAGCTGCTCGCGCATCTGGTCGAAGTAGGCGACCTGCAGGTTCGTGCCCAGGCGCACGCTCCCCGAGTCGGGCGCGAGGTTGCCGAGGATGAGGTTGAGCAGCGTCGTCTTCCCCGAGCCGTTCGGGCCGACGAGGCCCAGGCGGTCGCCGCGGGAGATGATGAGGTCCAGGTTTTTAACGATTGCCTTTCCATCAAACGACTTGTCTATCTGGGTTAATTCGCAGACCAGCTTCCCCGACCGGCCTCCCTGGCCGATCGCCAGCTTCACGTTCCCCAGCCGCTCGCGCCGCGCGGCGCGCGCCTCGCGCAGGCGCTCCAGGCGCTTCACCCGGCCTTCGTTGCGCGTGCGGCGCGCCTCGATGCCCTTGCGGATCCACGCCTCCTCCTGCGCCCAGAAGCGGTCGAACTTGCGGTTGACCACCGCCTCGGCGGCGAGCTGCGCGGCCTTGGTGCGCTCGTAGTCGGAGAAATTGCCCGCGAAGGACAGCAGCCGCCCGCGGTCGAGCTCGACGATGCGCGTCGCCACCCGGTCGAGGAAGGCGCGGTCGTGGGTGACGAAGATTGCCGCGGGCTGCTTCAACAACAACTCTTCCAATTTTGTGATGCCATCGATATCGAGATGGTTGGTAGGCTCGTCGAGCAGCAGCAGGTCGGGCTCCTGGGCGAAGGCGTGGGCGAGCGCGGCGCGCTTGCGCTCGCCGCCGGAGGCGGGGGACGGCCCCGCCTCGAGGAGGTGCATGTACTTCTCGAGCTTGTGCGCCTCCACCGCGCCGGGGCGAGGCAGCGCCGGCTCCTGCTCGACCAGGACCACCTTCACCCCGGCCTGGCGCTTGAGCTCCCCGTCGTCGAGCCCCCGGGCGCCGGCGATGACCGAGAGCAGCGAGGACTTGCCGGTGCCGTTGCGCCCGATCAGCCCGATGCGCTCGCCCGGCTCGAGCGAGAGCGAGGCGCGGTCGAGGAGCGGCTGGTCGCCATAGGCGAGCTCGGCGTCGGCGAGGGTGAAAAGGGGCATGGGCTTGTAGCTATCCCTTTACAGCAAATGCCCAGAGCGCGCGACAGACAGGGGAAAAGTCGATGCGCAAAATGGGCTTCCCCCTGGGCCACAAACCCTCCCTCCCTTGGGTTGGTGGTCCACCCCTAAGAAGCCGCCTTCGGGCGGCTTCTTTTTTTTCGGGGCCAGAAAAAGAGCGGGCGGCCCTGGGAGGCGCCGCCCGAAAAAACCCCGTCCGGTGTCGTTGTCCCGGCCGGGATAGCCTCTAGAGCCTCTCGAAGAGGCAGTGCGCGCTGAAGAAGGCGCGGTAGTGCACGCTGGTGCAGGCCTGGTGGCCGACCACGCACAGGATGCTCAGCTCGAGCTCGTCCACGGCCCTGAACTCGAGCGGCGCGCTCACCGGCGCCGGCACGTACTCGAAGCCGCCGCCGGCGTAGGTGAGCTTCACGTAGAGCTCGGCGTCGCTCGAGCCGATGATCGGCGGGCGGGCGCCCAGGATCGGCGAGCCCGACCCGGAAATGAGCGTCGCGCCGCTGCACTCGGCGGCGAGCAGGCGCAGGCCCGCCCCGCCCAGGCTCACCGCCTTGCTCGACTTGAGGTGCGTGGGCTGTCCCGGCAGCCACTCGCCCGCGCGGTCGAGGTGCAGGTCGAGGCGCTCTTTCGCCACGGCGGCTGCCTCGGTCACTTGACCTCGACCAGAACCGGCCGCGCGTTGGCGCCGAGGGCCTGCTTCGCGCGCTTCGCGTCGAAGAGCGCGTCGGTCTCGCTCACGGGGGAGCCGAGCACGACGAAGTAGGCGTTGTTCGCCTTCACCGCGCGCGCCGAGGGGAGCTGGCGGCGGAGCTCGCCCGCCTTGCGCAGCGCCTCCTGCTCGCTCTTCGCCTGCTCGAGCACCACCACGTACTTCGGCTGCTCGACGCGGATGCCGAAGCGCAGCGGCTCGCCGGCGGAGGCCGGGACGGCGCGCGCCTCTTCCGCGTGCGCGATGGCGATCACCGCGGGCAGGAACGAGGAGGTCTTCGCCGCCGGCTTCTTCGGCGCGGGCAGCCCCAGGGGCTGCAGGCCGTCGAAGGAGCCTTCCTTGGCGATGCCCTGCTCGTGGCGCACTTCCTGGCGCAGGCGCGCCGCGTCGGCGGCGAGCTCGGAGAGCCCCGCGCTCGTGCTCGCGGTCCCGAGCGCGCCGGTGACGGTCGCCGGGATGCCGAGCGCCGCCATGAAGGTCTGCCGCGGCGTCGCGGCGACCTTCCACTCGAACACCAGCATCACCAGCCCAAGAAAGAGCCCGGCACCCAAGGCGAGGAGGAAGTAGGGCGCCGGGAGAAAAACGATTTGCGACTCGTCTCCCTGAGAGACGAGCGCGAGTACGCGGGGCAGCATGACCGCGCAGCCGCCGGCGAGGAGCCCGATGGCGAACTTCGCCCCCGGGTGCGCGGTAGTGGCGCCGGCGTGCGGCTTCGCCGGCGCGTCCTCGCGCCGGCCCTGGTCTTCGATGTACTGGGTCTCGCCTTCGAACATGGCTGCCTCCCCTCGTTTCTTGGGAAGCAGACTAGGACGGCGCGGTGCGAAGGACTATTAGCCGGACGGCCAGTCGGCGGCTAGGCGGAAGGTCTATTTTTAGCTGGCTGTCCTGAAACCAGCCCTACGCGGGAGCGTAGGCGGTGGCGGCGAGGGTGTGCTTGCAGCGCGGGTAGTTGGGGCAGCCCCAGAACTTGCGGCCGCCCTGGGTGCTCTGGCGCGAAATCATCTTGACCGCGCAGGCGGGGCAGGTGGGGGTGAGGAAGTCGCCGTCGGTGGCGAAGCGAAGGAGCGCGGCGGCCTTGTCCGGCTCGAGCGAGGCCATCTTGGCGAGGAGCGAGGCGCCGTCGAGGAGGACGATGGCGTTCTTGGCGGCGAAGGTGCGCGCCTCGGGGGTGAAGCGCCCCGAGCTCACCATCACGCCCTCTTCGACGCCGGCCGCGGCCATCGCCGCGTGCAGCGCGAGCAGCGGCTTGATGCCGATGCCGTAGGCGTCCCAGCCCTTGCACTGCACGAGGATCGAGGCGCGCTCGGCGCCGTCGGCGACCAGGCGGATGTCGATGCTGCCGTCGGCGCCCGCGGGCGCGACCTGGGTGCTGAAGCCGAGCGCCTCGAAATAGGCCACGCACAGCTCTTCCAGCCGCCGCCATTCAAGGCGCTTGAGGAGCTCCGGGCTCCACTGGGTGGTATCGAGCTTCCAGGGCACCGCCGAGGGCGGCGCGCGCAGCGCGGGTGCTTTCGAGAAGAGGCCGATCAGCTTGCGGTAGGGCACCGCCGATAGTAACCCCTTTTACAGCGGCTTCAGATCCTCGAGGACGAACGGCAGCAGCTCGCTGACGTTCGGATGGATGCGCACCCGCTTCTGGAACTCCGGGTAGGGGAGCTTCGAGTACACCGCGTCGATGAGCGAGTGCACCGCCTCGTCGGCGCTCGTGCCCAGGAGCGCCGCGCCGAGGATGCGTCCCGAATCCGCCTCGACGTGGATCTTGAGGAAGCCCCTGGTCTCGCCCTTCTCGACCGCGCGCGAGACGCGGGTCATCGGCCGTTTCGCGACCAGCGCCTTGATTCCCTTTGCCTTGATCTCACTTTCGGAAAAGCCGATCCGGCCGAGCGGCGGGTCGGTGTAGAGCGCGTACACCGGGATGCGATCGGTGTGCTTGCGCGAGGCACCGTTCAGGAGGTTGTCGGCGACGATCTCGTAGTCGTTGTAGGCGGTGTGGGTGAAGGCGCCCTTGCCGTTGCAGTCCCCGAGCGCCCACACCTTCGGGTTGGTGGTGCGCAGCGCCTCGTCGACCTCGACGTAGCCGCGCTTGTCGAGCGCGATGCCGGCGGCTTCCAGGCCCAGGTCGTCGGTGTTGGGCGCGCGCCCGACCGCGAGCAGGAGGTGCGAGCCGCTCGCGCGCGGCGCGCCTTTTTTGCACTCGATGCCGATCGAGACGCCGGCGGCGGTCTTCTTCGCCGAGAGGCACTCGGCGCCCAGGCGCACCTCGATGCCCTCGTCCTCCAGGAACTCGCGGATCGCGCCGGACACGTCCGCGTCCTCGCGGCCGACCAGGCGCGGCCCCATCTCCACCACCGTGACCTTGGCGCCGAAGCGGCGCACCATCTGCGCGAACTCCAGGCCCACGTAGCTCCCGCCGACCACGATCAGGTGCCGCGGCACGAAGTCGAGGTCCATCATCGACTGGTTGGTGAGGAAGGGAACCTTGTCCAGGCCGGGCATCTTGGGAATCAGCGGCCTGCCGCCGACGTCGAGGAAAATATGTTTTGCCGTCAAGTCTCGATTTTCGACACGAAGTGCATCGGGTGAAATGAACCGCGCGTGCCCCCGGATGACCGTGATCCCCTTGGTGCCGCGCATCCATTTCTCGACGCCGCTGGAAGATTTACCGACCACCGCGTCCTTGCGCGCCTTCACGCGCTTCATGTCGACGGCGATTTTTCCGGAGCGCCGCAGGCCGTACTCCGGCCCGCGCCGGGCCAGGTGCGCGGCGTAGGCGCTCGCGATCAGGGTCTTGGTGGGGGTGCAGCCGTCGTTGACGCAGGTGCCGCCGAAGGCGGCGCGCTCCACGATCGCGACCTTCTGCCCGGCGCCGGCAAGGCGCGCGGCGAGCGCCGGGCCGGCCTGGCCGGTGCCGACGATGATCGCGTCGAAGGAAGGCATGCGGGGGGATCCAACTATAACCCCCCCGGCTTGAAAATCCCTACCTCAGTCGGTCCGCCACTGCTGGCGCGCTTCCTGGGCGCTCTGGCGCAGGCAGACTTCCTCGCCTTCGACGCGCTCGACCCAGTCGCCGGGGATGTAGTGGTGCTTGCCGCCGGCCTGCGGGTCGTTCTTCGTGAGCTTGATGCGGTCGCCCTCGACGTTGTCGACGGTGCCGATGGGCTGGCGGTCGGAGCCGACGACTTTCATCTGCTCGCGGACGTTGGAAATGTTCATGCGGGCTCTCCTTGCTGGGTTGATCGCACGCGGGACGCGTGCCCCGGGGTGCGAGCAACTGCCGTTCCCGCCCTTAGAATCGAGCGCCGTGAAGCTGCCGCAGAATTCCCTGTTCGCCATCCTCCTGCGCGCGCGCTGGTGGGTGAGCCTCGCTGCCGGCACGGGCGTCTTCCTCGTGCTGCGCCTGTTCATGGCCGCGCCCTACGCCGTCTTCGGCGCTTCGCCCTTCATCGTGATCGGCCTGTACGTGCTCTCCAAGGAGCTGCGCCGGCCGGGGAAGAAGCGCGCCGCCGCCGCGCTCGCGCGCGCACGGGGCCTGTCGCCAGAGTCGTTCTCGCAGGCGCTCGAGGCGGCGTTCCAGCGCGAGGGCTATGCGGTGAAGCGCGCCGCCGGCGCGGCGGATTTCGAGCTCACCCGCGAGGGCCGCGTCACGCTGGTCGCCTATCGGCGCTGGAAGGCGGTGCGCACCGGCGTCGAGCCGCTGCGCGAGCTGCAGGCCGCGGTGGGCGAGGGCGAGGGGCTGTACGTGGCCGCGGGCGAGGTCACCGCCACGGCGCGCGAGTTCGCCGCGCAGAACCGCATCCGGCTGGTGGAGCAGGAGGAGCTCGCCCGCCTGCTCGCGGGCTAAACGTTCCTGCCGCCCTCGCTAGGCGTTCCTGCCGCCTTCATTATCCCAGCGCTGCTCGGCCTGCTCGCCCTCGCGCGCGAGGCGCGCGAGCACGAGGCTCGGGCGCACGCGTACGCGCCGGACGCTGTCCTGGTCCCGCGCCGACGCCGCGGCGTAATCCCAGAACGCGCCCGTTCCGCACGGGCGCTGCGGCGGGGCGATGGGCAGCGGTTTCACTATGCCATCCTACGCTCAAAACACTGTTCAAAGCTGCATCTGCGCGAGCGCGGCGCGCCCGGCCGGGCCGTAGGGATTGCCGAGCGTCTCGGCGATCTCGAAGTGGTTGTAGCCCTCGGCGAGGACGAGCTCGACGCTCTTGCCCGCCTGGCGCAGCGCGTCGGCGAACTCGCGCGACTGGCGCTGGAACTCCGGGGTCTCGAGCGAGCCGTAGACGAGCGCGACCGGGGCGGCGACGCGCGCGGCGAAGCGCCGCGGCGAGAGCGCCATCTCCATCTCGTCGGTGAACTTCACGTACGCCGAGCGCTTGGAAAGGCGCGGGCCGCGCAGGTCGTACATGCCGCTCACCAGCGTGAAGCCCTTGATGAAGTCCGGCGCCAGGCCGAAGTCTTTCTTCCAGTCGGTGGTCGCGGCGACGCCCGCGAGGTGCGCGCCCGAGGAAGTGGCCGAGACGTACAGGCGGCCCGGGTCGCCCCCGAAGCGCGAGCAGTTGACGAGCACCCAGGCGAGCGCGCGGCGCACCTGGTCGGCCATGACGACGAGGCTGCCCTCGGCCTCGATGACGTTGTCGAAGTCGAGCGCGACGTAATGCGCCCCGGCGCGCACGAACATCTCGGCGGGGAAGGCGTAGTTCTTCGCCTCGCCCGCGCGCCAGGCGCCGCCGTGCACGAAGATGTTCACGGGAGCGTTGGGTTTCTTGCACTGAAAAAGATCGAACTGCTCATTTTTTCCAGGACCATACGCAAGCCTCTGCGGCGCGCCCAGGCGCCGGCGCGCGATCTCGCTCGCGCCGGCGAAGCGCGCGAGGATCTGGTCGCGGTTCGGCGCGTACACCGACTGGTCGTACGCGTCGTCGAGGGCCTTCTGGTCGTAGTCGAGGAAAACATGGCTCATGAGAGAGAATCTAGCTCATGAAAAGCCCTTCGGGCGCGAAATTCTCCGCCTGCCGGCGCTGGCGCTACCTGCTCTGGCGCCGCTGGGACGAGACGAAGCCGGCGGCGAACTTCCTCATGCTCAACCCGAGCACCGCGGACGAGCATCAGCTCGACCCTTCGTGCACCCGCGCGCGCGGCTACGCCGAGCGCTGGGGCTACGGCGCGCTCGTCGCCACCAACCTCTTCGGCTGGCGCGCCACCGACCCGCGCGAGATGAAAGCGGCGCGCGAGCCGGTGGGGCGCGGCAACGACGCGGCGATCCTGCGCGCCGCGCGCGCCTCGGCGCTCGTGGTGTGCGCCTGGGGCAACCACGGGGCGCATCGGGGGAGGTCCGGAATGGTCATCGAACTTCTCGCTTTGAACCGCATAGACCTTCATTTTCTGCGGATGAACAGCGCCGGGGAGCCGGCGCACCCGCTCTACCTGCCGGGGTCGCTTCAGCCAGCGAGCTGGGGCATTCAAGAGGGCCCTATGTGTGCCACCGTGCAGAGCGCCGCCGTGCGCGCGTCCACAATGCGCTGTGCCCGTCAGCATCATCTGAGACACCGCAAGTCAGTCATCAAGGAATCACCATGAGAATCACCACGTGACCATCGAAGTCTCCGGGACCAGGATCACGAAGTAGGCACTTCAGTTCCACAAAGGGAAATCCAATGAAGACGATGCAGGAGTTCGAGCGGGCGAGCGGCAGGGTGGCCAACGACTTCAAGGCCATCATCGCCGACGGGGAAGACATGCTCAAGGCGGCGGCGACGGTGTCGGGCGAGGGCCTGGCGGCGGCGCGGACGCGTTTCGAAGGCAGGTTGCAGAGCGCCAAAGTGGCGCTCGCGGACGCCTCGCGGCCGATGCTGGACAGGACCCGGGAGGGCGCGGCCGCGACCGATGAGTACGTGCGCGCCAACCCGTGGACCGCGGTCGGCATCGCGGTCGCCGCCGGCGCGCTGTTCGGCTTCCTCGCAGGCCGGCGCTAAGCGCGCCAGTGTACGCAGGCCCGGGCCGGGGCTATCGAACGACTAGCAAGATGAGAAGCACCACCAGGAGGAGCAAAAGCACGCCGCCGGCGGGCTGCTCGTTGATCTTCCCGGCAATCGCGCTGACTTCGGCGTCGGTCATCGCGGCCACGCGGTCGTGCGCGGCCTGCGCGTCCACGCCGAGCGTCTGCATCTCGCTCACGGTCTGCGCGCGGGTGAGGTAGCTCGCCACCGTGCTGCGGTCGGCCTGGGCGCCCGCGGCGGTTGCCGCCAGGTCGGTGCCGATCATGCCGGCCTGCGCCGCCTGGTAGGGAAGCACCATCAGCGCCACCGCGAGAACACGGCATAGTATTCGGGTCAGGGTAGAGTTCATTCCGGGTTCTCCGTCAAGGGTCGGATGCGAACCGTAGCACGCGAGTCCCCCCTGCGGCATCTGTGCGCCGTCGTACGCGCGCAGGCGAGCGCGATCCGGCCTCTGGTAGAGTTCTCGCATGACCAGCGACGAGACATTGGACGCGATCGCCCATATCGAGGTGCATCGCCAGGACATGGCCAGGGAGGCGGGCGTCGCGGCGGCGTGCAACGAGGCGCTGCGCAAGCTGCACGAGCTGCTCGAGCGCGAGCGCGGCGCGCCGCACGAGCCGGGCAGCCGGCACGCGGCGAACATCGACGCGGTGACGCGCGAGATCGAGCGCGTGAAGCAGCTGGTGGGCGCCGCCGCCCGGCCGAAGCAGGGCCGTCCCAGGGAGCGCGGGCGCCAGGGGCCGGGAGGCGGCCAGCCGCACCACGCGCCGCGGGGCAAGCAGCGCCGCACGATGGGCCGCAACCGCGGGCGCTAGCCGCGGACTAGCCCCACAGCAGCCAGAAGAACGCCGCGAAGGCGGGCGGGATGCACAGGCAGAAGCGCGCGTTGGAGGCCATGCGCCGGCGCTCGGCGTCCTCGAGCTCGTATTTCTGGTGCTTGCGCGCGGCGCGCTCGAGCGCGCCGGAGCGCACCGACAGGTATTCCGCGACGAAGAGGAACAGCCCGACGCCGGCGCCGATGAGCGCGCCCATGATGGTCATGTTCATTGCGTGCGCTCCCCCTCTTTCGAGAACCGGATCACCCGGCGGCTCTTCAGGTCGGGCTCCCCGCCGGGTCCCGGCTCGATGAGCACGATGAAAAGGTTCTCGCCGTTGATCTGCCCGGTCAGGTGCACCATCGCGTCGGCGCTGCTCACCATGCCGACGATGCCGTCGGCGCGCACCTCGGCGTCGACCTCGAAGCTCGCGCCGCTGCCCTCGAGGATGCCGGCCACCGCGCCCGGGCCCTGCTGCTCCAGGGTGAGGGTGACGCTGCCGCCGCCCGGGTGCCGGGCGACCCAGGTGCCGGCGTAGCCCTGCGCGGCCGCGGGGGCCGCCGCGAGCGCGAGCGCGAGGGCGAGGAAGGCGCTACTCCAGGAAGAACTCAATATAGTGCTCCGAGCTCTCGCGCGACTGGCCGAACGAGATGCAGCCGCTCTTGCGCAGGATGAATTCCTCGCGCTGCAGCACGAACTCGCTGTCGCCCGCGATGGTGACGAAGGTGCCGTTGGAGCTCTGGTCGGCGAGCACGAACTTGTCGCCGCGCTTGTGGATCGAGCAGTGCCGGCGCGAGACGAGGTGGTGGGTGATCGGCAGGTCGCACTCGGGGTCGCGGCCGATGACGAAGGAGTCGGCGTCGCGCCGGCGCGGGATCTCCTGGCCCTTGTGCACGAGGCGCAGCACCGCCGCCTTGGCGCGCATCGCCGCCTTGACGCCCGCCTCGAAGGTGAAGGTGTCGGTGCCGCTGCCCACGCGCCAGACCACCTCGCACAGGTCGACTTCCTCCGCCTTGCCCTTGAGCTCCACCGCGTAGAGCCGGCGCAGGCAGGCCTTGTAGTGGTCGGAGAGGCCCGCGGCGGTCTCGGCGGAGGTGATGATCTGCTCGCGGATCGCCTGCTGCGCGAGGCGCGCCGCCATGTTCACGGTGTCGCCGAACACGTCCTCGCCCTGGTTGATCACCGGGCCGCTGTGGAAGCCGATGCGCACGCCCGGCCGGCTCAGGCCTTCGGGCATGCCCTCGATCGCCTTCTGCATCGCGGCGGCGGCCGAGGCCGCGGCGTCGGCCGAGGGGAAGAGCGCCATGAGGTCCTCGCCGATGGTCTTCACCACGCGCCCGCCGGCCGCCCGGGTGGCCTCGCGCAGTTGCTCGAAGCAGGCGCCGACGACGTCCAGGGTTGCGTCGCTCACCCCGGCGAAGAGCACCGTGGTCTCCCGTCCTCCCATGGCGCAAGTCTAACCGTTCTTCAGGAGCGGTATCGGCGCGCCCGCTCGGCGAAAGCGCGATAGTCCAGGAAGGCTTCCAGCGCCTCCATCCCGCCCGGGGTTTTTCCCGAAGCCTTGAACGCCTCCAGGGCCTCGTTCATTCCATTGAAAGAAACAAGGGTCGAGAACGCGTAATAGAGGACGATCGCGGCGCCCTTGTGCTCGGCGAGCGCCCGTCCGGGCATGTCGACCACCATCGCGGGCTTAGCCACGCGCGCGCGCACCGCGGCGAGCTCGGCGGGACCCGCGAGGGTCGGGAACACCATGTCGGCGCCCGCCTCGGCGTAGAGCGCGAGGCGCGCGATCGCGTCCTCGAGGTCGCGGTTCACCCAGAAGGCGTCGGTGCGCGCGACGATCATGAAATCCGGGTCCTCGCGCGCCTCGCACGCGGCGCGGATGCGCGCGGCCATCTCCCCGGCCGGGCGCAGCCGCTGCGGCGCATCGGTGTGCTTGCCCGGGCCCTCGTGGTCCTCGAGGTGGATCGCCGCGGCGCCCGCGTGCTCGAAGGCCTGCACCGTGCGCCACAGGTTCGCCGGATCGTGGAACCCGCCCTCGGCGTCGGCGATCACCGGCACGTGCACCGCGCCGGCGATGGTGCGCACCTGCTCGGCGAGCTCGGGCAGCGCGAGCAGCCCCGTGTCGGGCAGCCCGAAGCGGCTCGCCGCGGTGGCGTAGCTGCCCACATAGACGCACTCGAAGCCGCGCGCGGCGATGAGCTTCGCCGAGAGCGCGTCGGTGGCCCCCAGCGCCGCGACCGTCCTGCCGCTCGCGACCAGCTCCCTAAGGGTGCGCTTCATTACGGGGTCAGAGCAATTAAAGGGGTCAGGTAAATTGCTCTGACCCCATTACTAGACGGTGAGCAGCTCGTGAGCCAGGTACTGGCGGCGGAAGGTCTCGAAGTCCACGGTGTCGGCGGCCTCGAGCTCGCGCTGCTTGTCGAGGGATTCGGCGGCGAGGCGAGAGAAGCGCTCGTGCACCGCAGCCGGCAGCTCCAGGCTCTTCAGCGCCGCCTTGTGCAGCGTGGACTGGATCAGCACGAAGCGAAGGAAGGAGTTGTCGTGGTTGCGCGCCAGGGCGTGCAGCACGCGCGCGGAGGGCGCGGTGTCGGGGTCGGCGAGGCGCCCGGCGGCTTCCGCCAGTGCGTCGCGGTGCGCGCTGGCGCCGTGCGCCGCGTCGAGCGCGGCGGCGACCGGCTCGCATTCGCGCAGGATGGTCGCGCCCCAGTCCTTCAGGGAAAGTTTCTTCCCGCCTTTCTCCAGCTGAAGATTTTCCTCTCGACCCTTGAGCGCCACGGAATGCTGGTTGCGGCCGATCTCGCCGATCTCGCGCGGCGTGTCTTCTGGACTGTCGCAGAGCAGGCAGTGCAGCAGGAACACGTCGAGGAAACGCATCGTGCTCGCCGTGATGCCGACCGGCACGAACGGGTCGAGGTCCATCAGGCGCACCTCGACGTACTCGACCCCGCGCGCGCGCAGCGCGTGCAGCGGACGCTCGCCGCGCTTGATGCGCCGCTTGGGGCGGATGGTGCCGTAGAACTCGTTCTCGATCTGCAGCAGGCTGGTGGCGAGCTGGCGGTAGTCGTCGCCGCTGTGAATCCCCAGCTTCTCGTATTCGGGATAGGGCCTGGTCAGCGCCTCGTAGAGCGAGGCGGTGTAGCTCTCGAGGCTGTTGTAGCTCACCGAGAGCGAGGCCTGCGCGTCGCTCTGATAGCCGAGCGGCCCCATGCGGAGCGACGTGGCGTGCGGCGCGTACAGGCAGCCGGGCGCGAGCTCCTGCAGCCGGTGCCGGCGCCCGGCGACGAAGCTCGAGCACACCGCGGGCGAGGCGCCGAAGAGGTAGATCGGCAGCCACGAATGGCGGCGGAAGTTGCGGATCAGCGCGAAGTACTCCTCGCTCTTCACCCCGGGAAGCGAGAAGTTGTAGTGGATGCCCGAGATCGTCTGCATGCGCCGGCCGTAGCGGTGCGACAGGCCGATGCGGTACACCGTCTTCGCGCGCCCGACGTTGGAGGCGCCGTAGCGCCCGATCGGGATCTGGTCGTCCGCGGGCAAATTGCACGGCATGCTCGCCGCCCACAGGAGCTCCTCGCCGATGTGGTGGTCGACCACCTGGTGGATCTGCGTGAGCTCCTCCAGGCAGGCGTCGACCCCGGGATGGGGCCCCGTAATGAGCTCCAGCTGCGACTCGCTGAAGTCGGTGGTGATGTGCGGGTGCGTGAGCGCCGAGCCGAGCGCCGGCGGGTGCGGCGCCGGCGAGAGCGCCCCGTCGGGGCGCACGCGCAGGCTCTCCTTCTCGATGCCGCGCCGGATGCGCTTCAGCCGCTCCGGGTCGAGGCCTTTCAGCCGCTCAGTCAGGGTCATGTCAGGCCGAAAGGTAGCCTGAAATCGCCATCCGACCTCGAAACGGGGGAAACGGGGGGGAGGGGAAGCCCGGCCGCCACGGACCATCTACGTCTAATCGCCCTTACGCACTCCCGCCCCCATCGGGGGACAGCACGCCGGCGACCGGTAAGCGCACTGTAGCCGGTCTACTACACCGTTTCCGTTCGCTGGCGTACATAAGGCGGCAGCAACCGGTCGTACTCCTTCTTTACCACCGCGTAGCACTCGCACACGCGCTCTTCCAGCTGCGCGCGGTCCGTAATGGTGATGTGCCCGCGGCTGTAGTGGATGAGGCCCTCCGCCTGCAGCTTGCCGGCGGCCTCGGTGACCCCCTCGCGGCGCACCCCCAGCATGTTGGCGATCAGCTCCTGGGTCATCACCAGCTCGTTGGAGGGCAGCCGGTCGAGGCT
>CBDDRQ010000230.1:0-2999 GCA_965233125.1 uncultured bacterium | reverse complement strand
CCGTCTGGCGCGGCGGCAAGCCGACCGGCGCGCGCCCCGGGCGCGTGCTCGCGCGCAGCTAGCCCACGACGTTGCGCGGCGCGCCGCGCACGAAGGCTTCCACGTTGTCGACGACCTGGTCGGCGAGCGCCTGCATCGCCTGGCGGCCCGCCCAGGCGACGTGCGGCGTGAGGATGAAGTTCGGCAGCTCGAGCGCGAGCAGCGGGTTGCCTTCCTTCGGCGGCTCGACCGAGAGCACGTCGAAGCCCGCGCCGGCGATGGTGCCCTTGCGCAGCGCCTCGGCGAGCGCCCGCTCGTCGACCAGCCCGCCGCGCGCGGTGTTGATGAGGAGGGCATTGCGTTTCATTTCTGCGAGCTGGGCAGGGCCGATGAGATTCTTTGTCTGTTCATTCAGAGGCAGATGCAAAGAGATGACGTCGGCGCGCGCGAGCACCTCGTCGAAGGGCGTGAACTGCACGTCCGGGGCTTTCGGCGGCGCGTGGTCGGCGAAGAGCACTTCCATGCCGAACGCGCGCGCGAGGCGCGCCACGCCCTGGCCGATGCTGCCCTCGCCGAAGATGCCGATGGTGGCGCCGTGCAGGTCCTCGACCGGGTGCCCGGAGAGGCAGAAGCGCTCGGCGCGCTGCCACAGCCCGCGCTTCACGTCCTCGCGATAGGCGAGGAGGTTGCGCCGCAGCGCGAGGATCAGCATGAAGACGTGCTCCGGCACCGTGTGCTCGGCGTAGCCGCGCACGTTGGAGACGACGATGCCGCGCGCCTTGCAGGCGGCGACGTCGACGTTGTCGGTGCCGGTCGCCGCCACCGCGACCATGCGCAGCTTCGGGAGCTTCGCCAGCGTGTCCGCCCGCAGCGGCACCTTGTTGACCACGGCGATCGTCGCGTCAGCGAGCAGGCGAGCGGCCTCTTCCGCGCCGGGGATGCCCTCGTGCTCGCGCCACGAATGCGCGAAGGCCGGGCGGCGGACCTCCGCGTCGAGCGAGTCGCGCTCGAGGAAGACGATCTCTTCCATCCCTACAGCGGCGAGAACGACGCGGGCACGAGGAACACGCTTTCCTGGTGCACGAGCCAGGGCAGGAGCGTCGGGATGAACGCCTGCCACTCCTTGTCCTGGCCGAGCTTGCCGCGCTGAGCGCCGCGGTGGCCGAAGTCCTCGTAGCCCCAGAGGAACACCACCGAGTTGAGCGTGCCCGATTCCTTGGTCCAGCAGCCGGCAAGCTTTGCGTAGCGGCTGATGAGGGGCAGGCCGTTCTTCTCGTAGAACTTCAAGAACTCGGGCGCTTTGCCCGGATGAACCTGGTAGGTGCGCATCTCGCAGATCATCGCCGCGGTCCTAAGTCGTCAAGCGACGACATGCTAGCATGCGGCCGAAATGCGCAGCCCCGCGCTCATCAAGGCGAAGTCCGAGGCGCTCGCCGACCGGCGCCGCCACGCCCCGCCCCGTCGCGGCGCCAAGGGCAACGGGCGCCTGCCGCTGCGCGAGCGCCGCGAGCTGATCCTCGCGCAGGCGGGGGAGTTCTTCGCCGAGTACGGCCTCACCGCGCAGACGCGCGCGCTCGCCGACGCGTGCGGCATCTCGCAGCGGATGCTCTACCGCTGCTTCCCGAGCAAGGGCGCGCTCATCCAGGAGGTGTACCGCCGCGACATCGCCGGCCCGTTCCAGGCGGCGTGGCTCGCGCGCCTGGAGGACCGCGGCCGCCCCATAGGGGAGCGGCTGACCGAGTTCTACCGGGCGTACTACGACGCGGTGCTCACCCGCCGCTGGCTGCGGCTCTTCCTCTACGCCTCCCTCGCCGAGATCGACATGGCGCCCACCTACATCGCCGAGGTGCTGGTGCGCATGCTCGAGGTGGTCGTGGCCGAGGCGTGCGCGGCGCTCGGGGTGCGGCCGCCCGCGTCGCGGGCGCAGAAGCACGAGCTCGGCTGGATCCTGCACGGCGCGGTCTCCCACCTCGCCATCCGGCGGCATATCTACGCCAATACCAACCCCACCCCGGTGGACGAAGTGATCGCCCTGCAGGCGCGCGTCTTCCTCGCCGGCCTGGCGGCGACGCTCCCGCGGCGGTAAGTCGTCGATTGACGACCAAGTAGCCGCTTTGCTATGGTGGACATTCCGATACGAGGGGGACCCCCATGAAGCACTTCCAGAGACGCGATTTCCTCAAGGCATCCGCGGCGGCCGCCCTCGCGGGCTCGGGCACGCTCGGCGCGGCGAGCCGCGTGCTTGCGGCCGACCCGGTCAACTTCTTCGCCTGGTCGGCGGGCGTCGACCAGGTGAAGGCGCACGTCGCCGCCTTCGAGGCGAAGACCGGCATCAAGGTGAACTACGGCAACGCCCCCTGGGCGCAGTACCGCGACACGCTGATCACCAAGTTCGTCGGCAAGGCGCCGCTCGACACGCTGTGGGTATCGGACGCCTGGCTGCCCGAGTGGGCGGAAGCGGGCTGGCTCGCGCCGATCGACGGCTATCCGCAGCTCCTCAAGTACAACTCGGACGTCGACGACTTCAGCACCAAGTCGATGATGTGGAAGGGCAAGCAGTACGGCCTGACCTACTACACCGACTACATGGCCTTCTTCTACGACGAGGGCATGCTGCAGAAGGCCGGCATCTCGGCGCCGCCCAAGACCTGGGACGAAGTCGTGCAGCAGTCGCTGAAAATCAAGAAAGCCGGTCTCTCCGACTACCCGCTCATGCTTTCCATGGCGCGCGAGACCTGGCTGATCGAGTTCCTCTCCTCGCTCGTGTTCTCGCACGGCGGCCGCTTCGTCGACGATGGCGGCGCGGCGGTGATGCAGGACAAGAGGAAGGGCGCGCACGAGGCCCTCACCTGGGTCGTCGACGCGGTCAACAAGCACAAGATCGTCTCGCCCGCCTGCGTCGAGATCGGCGAGCTGAACGGGCTCAAGTCCTTCACCTCGGGCCAGCACGCCTTCGCCATGCTCGGGCGCTACCGCATCCGCACGCTGAACGACCCGAAGCAGTCGCAGATCGCCGGCCG
>CBDDRQ010000229.1:0-55628 GCA_965233125.1 uncultured bacterium | reverse complement strand
TCAGCAGGTCCGTGCGCCCCGTGGCCAGCAGCTTTTTCATCTGCTCGCGCTCGATGGGCTGCTGCAGGATCATGCGGCCGGAGCGGAAGTCGCAGCTGCGCTGCGTGCCGACCGCCTTTTCGCAGGTGTAGGCCATGCCGTGCTCGTAGACGCGCGCCCCGCACTTCGGACAGTCGCCCAGTGGCTCCTGGCCGCTGGAGTCGGGCGCTTGCTCGCCTTCGCCTGAGCCCTGACCGAAGTCGAACTCCACCCTCAGGTCGTCCGTCAGGCGTAGCACCGCGCTGAAGGGCTTGCCCTGCCGGCTGCGAAAGCCGGTGAGCGGCCCGATCGAGCGCTTCGTAATCAGCTCGGCAATCTCCTCGGGCGACCACTCTCGCCCCGAGGTGACCTTCCAGATCGCGAAGTCGCATTTCTGGCACTGGAACTTGCGGTAGTTCTCCTGCACCACGCCGCCGCACTTGGGACAGGGCGCGGGCACGGTGGCGTAAACCACATCGGGGATCTCGCCGGTCTTGATGATCGCGACCACCTTCTTGACCAGCGCACTAATCTGCTTCATGAACTCCTCGCGCGTCAGCTTGCCGGCTTCGATGAGCTTCAGCTTATGCTCCCACTCCCCGGTGAGTTCCGGCGAAGCGAGCTCGACGATGTGCAGCATGTGAAGCGCGAACAGCAGCGAGAACGCCTTGGGCGTCGGCACGAGTTCGCGGCCTTCCCGGTTGACGTATTCCTCTCGGATCAGGCCTTCGATGATGGCGGCGCGCGTCGCCGGCGTGCCAAGACCCTTGGCTTCCATTGCGGCGCGCAGTTCGTCGTCCTCGACGAGCTTGCCGGCGCCCTCCATCGCCGAAAGCAGCGTCGCCTCCGTGTACCGCGGCGGCGGCTTGGTCTGGTTGGCCTGCTCGTTCACCTCGAGCACCGCGACCTTCTCGTCCGGTGTGATCACGGGCAGATTCTGGCCGTCGTCACCCGTCGTCCGGCCATACACCGCGAGCCAGCCGGCGCTCTGCAGCACCCGGCCTTCGGTCTTGAACTGGTGCTCGCCGACGCGTGTAATGCGGACCGTCTGCAGATACTCTGCAGCGGGGAAAAAGACGGCGAGGAAACGGCGCACAACCATGTCGTAGAGTTTCTGCTCAGCTTCGTTCAAATGCCGCGGCGCTTGCGCCGTCGGGATGATGGCGAAGTGATCCGAGATCTTGGTGTTGTCGAAGATCCGCTTGTTCGGCTTGACCCAACCCTGCTTGAGGATCTGCCGGGCGAACTTCGAGAACGCGTCCGCCTCGCCAAGGCTCTTCAGCGTCTCCTTGACCGTGGCAAGGTAGTCCTCGGGCAGCGCACGCGAATCGGTACGCGGATAGGTCAGTACCTTGTGCTTTTCGTAGAGTGCCTGGGCCAGCGACAAGGTCATGCGGGCTGGAAAACCGAAGCGGCCGTTCGCCTCGCGCTGGAGGCTGGTCAGGTCGAAAAGCAGCGGGGAGAGCTGGGTCGCAGGCTTGGTCTCCTCCGCTGCCGTGCCGCTCTTGCCGCGGCACGCAGCCACCACCGCGGCGGCGTCGGCGGCCTGCCAGATGCGCTCGGGCTTGCGCTCCGCGTCGTCGTCTTTCTTGAACGCCGGATTGAACCAGCGGCCCGAGTACTCGCCTGCCTTCGCGCCGAAGCGGGCGTGCACTTCCCAGTAGTCGCGCGACGTAAACGCGCGGATCTTGTCCTCGCGCTCCACCAGGATCGCCAGCGTCGGCGTCTGCACGCGTCCGACCGTGGTGAGGTAAAACCCCCCCTCCTTGGAGTTGAACGCGGTCATGGCGCGCGTGCCGTTGATGCCGACCAGCCAGTCGGCCTCGGAGCGGCTCTTTGCCGCGTCCGCCAGCGGCAGCAACTCGCGATCGGGCCGCAGCCTGGAAAATCCGTCACGGATCGACTGCTGCGTCATCGACTGCAGCCATAGCCGCTCGATGGGCTTCTTCGCGCGAGCGTGCTGGACGAGGTAGCGGAAGATCAGCTCTCCTTCGCGCCCGGCGTCACAGGCGTTGATGAGCGAGGTGACGTCCTTGCGCTTGATGAGCCGCAGGAGCAGATTGAGCCGCTCCTGGCTTCTCTCGATTGGCGAGAGGTCGAAGTGAGGCGGAATGACTGGCAGGCGCGCGAACGACCACTTGCCCTTCTTGACGTCGTACTCCTCGGGCAGCACCAGCTCGAGCAGGTGCCCGCCCGCCGACGACAGCACGTAGGCGTCGCTCTCGTAGTAGTCGCCTTTGCGCGCGAAGCCGCCGAGGGCGCGCGCGATGTCGCCCGCGACCGACGGTTTCTCAGCGATGATGAGTTTCTTTGCCATGCGGCGTGAAAGGCCGCAGATGATAAGTGCAAACCGCGGGCAGGTTCAACAGGATCCGCTGCACGCGCCAAACGCCTATACCGCGCGCGTGCGCCCGCGCGCGCGAAAGCTAGTTTGGCAATCGTGCGTTCGTCGCGGTGAACAGATCCTCGGCGAGCAGTCGGCTGGTCGGCGTCTGCTGGTTCCAGAGCACCATGAGTACGACCAGCTTGAGCTGCTCGAGCGTCAGCGTTTGCCCCGACGCGGCCAGTGAGCGCTCGAGCACGAGTTCGCGCGTCTGCGGCGTGAGAATGCCGGAATGCTCGAGCGTAAGAAGGAATCCGCGGCACTCCACATCGAGCTTTGCCAGCTCTCGCGGCGCGAAGGCGCGAAAGCTCGTCCGGGAATCAGGAAGTACGCTCGCCGCCGCGGGTGTTGAACGCAGCACGCCTGCAAGCCAGTGCAGCGCCTCGCTGATGTCCGAATCCTCGAATCCGGCGGCAGAGAGCTTCTTCGCCACCCGCTCGCGGTCATACGCGAGTTCGGCCTGCTGGCAGTTCTCGAACAGGAATACGAGGATGTCGTACATGTGGCCCTCCCTTTTTCTATAACGCCGTAATCGGCATAGGGTTTACCCTGGTTGTCTCTTTTCAAGGCGCTGGTACAGCCCCCCCGGCAATGCAGCGATCCGGCCCTCGAGCTCGAGGCGCAGCAGCTCGGCGGTGACCTGATCTGCCGACATCCCCGCGCGCCCGCACAGGGAGTCCACGTCGACAGGATCGTGGCCCATATGCGCAAGCAGCCCCGAAAGGGCGGTTGCAACGGGAGGTGCTTCCCTTGCCGTCGTGGAGGCATGGCCGCTTGCGCGGAAGCCCGAGAGTTCCGTCAGCACGTCCTCGGCCGACTCCACGAGCTTTGCTCCGGACTTGATCAGGGCGTGGCACCCTTTGGAGAGTGGGGAGTGAATCGAGCCGGGGACCGCAAATACCTCGCGGCCCTGCTCCGCCGCGGTGCGCGCAGTAATCAGCGACCCGGAGGCAAGCGCGGCCTCGACAACCAGGCATCCCTGGGCAAGGCCGCTGATCAACCGGTTCCGCCGGGGGAAGTTGCCGGCAGCAGGTCCGGTCCGGAGAGGAAACTCGGAGAGCAGAAGGCCTCGCGCGGCAATCCGCTCTGCGAGCTCACCGTTGCGCTTGGGATAGAGCACGTCGATTCCGGTGCCGAGCACCGCGATCGTCGACCCGGTGCCCTCCAGTCCGCCGCGGTGCGCGGCGGCATCGATACCGACCGCAAGCCCGGAGACGATGGTAAGGCCGGCATCGCTTAAGGCCCTGGCGAAGCTCGCGGCGTTGGTCTCGCCTTGGGCGGTGGCATTGCGGCTGCCGACGATCGCCAAAGTGCTGCGCTGAAGCAGGTCGATTCGCCCGCGCGCGTATAGCAACGAGGGAGGATCCGCGATCTCCAGCAGAGCGCGAGGGTAGAACTCGTCGGCGAGCGTGATGATGAAGTGCCCCGGCTTGTCCGCCCAGCGCAGCGCATGTGCAACATCGGCCTGCACCGCTTTGGAGTGCAGCGCCTCGAGGGCCTCCGGCGCCGCGAACGCTGCGAGCTCGTGCCGCTGGGCGAGGACCGACTGCGGGAGTCCGAACCGCCGCAGAAGCTTTCGGATGGTGGAGGCGCCGAGCCCGGGGGTGAGCGTGAGCTGTAGCCAGCTCGCCAGCCCGGGATCGGGCGTCATGCGGGCGGGAAACGGCGGGCGATCGATGCCCGCGGCATGCGGTTAGGGCGTCTGAACCACATCCAGAGGGCTGACAGGCCTCGTGATGTTCATGACCAGCGCGTAGGATACCCGGTCGAAGACGCGAAACACAAACGCCAGTCCGGCGCGCTCATCGGGCAGCTTGATGCGTGCGTCTGGCGCATTCGCTGCCTTGCTGACATCGCGAACGGTGCCGCCGAGGTTGTAGAGAGCAAGCACGTGGCCGACCTCGATCTTGTCGGCGCGGCCGCGGTTGATGCTGATGATCGCGTGAGGTCCTGCCTCGCCGACCTTGCCCAGCCCGCCATAGATTGATATCACGCGACCGCGGACCTGGGAGTCCGGCGCGTGCGGGGCATAGGTGATCGGCTGCGGCTTTCCCGCAGCAACCAGCTTGTCGCCGGCGCCGACTTCCTGGACCGTGCTCGTCAGCACCACCGTGGCCGGGTCACCCTGACGAGTCAGCTGCGCAGTACCAAGATAAATTGCCTCGTATGCGAGCGTCTGGTTGGTGTCGGGATCGACCAAGGGCCCGCCTTGACGATAGACGTACCAGCTTTCCTCGTTCGAGGTGCCGATGCCGCGCACGTAGGCCGCATTTCCGGTGGCAAGGATCACCCGGTCGGCCTGTGTAGCGACGATCGTCGGCGCCTTGTCCAGGCCGCCGGGCTCGATGACAAGCGGGCGGGTCAGGTAGGGCTCGATGACCGCCGATGGAATACTGGGAATCTCCTGCCGGGCGAGCGACTCGACGCGGATGCGCGGTCCCAGCTTTATCGCCCCCGGCGCCGGCGCCCCCGTCGTGGGCGGCGTCGTCTCGGTGCCGCCGATCGACAAAGTGCCGCGCGCCCGGTCGAGCACGATCACATAGCCAGGGTAGATGAGGTGCGGATTGCGGATCTGCTCGCGGTTGAGTCCCCACAACTCGGGCCAGCGCCATGGCGAATCGGTATAGCGCTGCGATATCCCCCATAACGTGTCCCCGGGGACCACCACGTAGCGGTCTGGCGCGTCGGGCTTGAGGGTGAGCGGCGCGGTCGGCGCCTGCCCGCTCGCGGCGCCCGCGAGAAGGAAGAAACCGAGCACTGTGATAGACTTACAGAGTTGCTGGACCATGGTGACCCCGTCCCTTTTACGGCTTCCTGGACCGGCTGGAATTTCGATTTGTCTACCCCAATGTAGCACAAAGGCTTGAGAGCTTATACGCTGCCTGAGATTGTCCACATAATCTATTCAATTCGCAAGTAAATCTGGCCCAAGATGGCGGTTTTAAACATCCTTCGTTACCCCGATGCGCGGCTACACAAACAGGCCGCCCCCGTCACCGTGTTCGACGATGGCCTCAAGAAGCTCGTTGCCGACATGGCAGAGACGATGTACGTGGCGCCTGGCATCGGACTTGCCGCGACGCAGGTTGACATCCACAAGCAGGTCATCGTGGTCGACGTTTCGGAGCGTCGCGACTCGCTCGTGGTGCTGGTCAATCCCGAGATCGTCGAAGCGATCGGCGAATCCGACATCGAAGAAGGCTGTCTCTCGGTGCCGGGCATCTACGAGCTCGTGCCGCGCGCCGAGCGTGTCAAGGTGCGGGCGTACGATCAGAACGGCAAGGCTTTCACCCTGGAGGCGCAGGGACTGCTGTCGGTCTGCATCCAGCACGAGATGGACCATCTGCAGGGCAAGGTGTTTATCGAGTATCTTTCGCAGTTGAAGCAGCAGCGCGTTCGCGCCAAGCTCGCGAAGCAACTGCGCAAGTCGGCCTGATCGACTCTTCTACCTGCGCCTCGTCTTTGCCGGCACACCGCGATTCGCCGAGCGAGCGCTGCTTCGCCTCCTCGACGCCGGGCATGACGTCAGTCTAGTTCTCACGCAACCCGACCGGCCGGCCGGCCGGGGACTACGCCCCACCCCGGGCGCGGTCAAGACGCTAGCCTTGTCCCGGGGACTGGCGCTTTTCCAACCCGACACGCTGAAGTCCCCGGAGGCCCTGGCGCGACTACGCGCGGCGAAGCCGGAAGCGATCATCGTCGCAGCTTACGGGCTGATCCTGCCGCCGGCCGTGCTGGGTGCAGCGCCCCTCGGGGCGATCAATATTCACGCGTCGCTGCTGCCGCGCTGGAGGGGAGCGGCGCCCATCCAGCGAGCACTGCTTGCGGGCGACGCGGAAACCGGGGTTTCGATCATGCAAATGGATACCGGGCTCGATACTGGTCCCGTGCTGGCGAGGCGCGCCATGCCCATTGCCGCCGACGATGACGCAGGCAGCCTCCATGACAAGCTGGCCGACTTGGGCGCAGACGAGATCGTCGGCGTGCTCGCGGAGGTGGGGCTCGGGCGCGTGCGCGCGGTCCCTCAGGATGACGCGGGCGTGACCTATGCCGCCAAGATCGAGAAGCGGGAAGCCTGGCTCGACTGGACACGGTCGGCGGCCGAGCTCGAGCGCGCCGTCCGGGCGTTCAGGCCTTCGCCCGGGGCGGTGACCCGGCTCGCCGGAGCGCCGCTGAAAGTATGGCGTGCGCGCGTTGCGCGCGGACACGGCATGCCGGGCACCCTGATCGAGGTCGCCGACGCATTGCTGGTGGCATGCGGCGAGCACGCGCTCGCCATCGAAGAAGTACAGCGGCCCGGCGGGCGGCGCACCGGTTCGCGCGAGTTCCTGCGGGGGCACGCGCTCCAGCCCGGGACCCGGCTCGGGTGAGGGCTTCCTCCGCCCTTGCCCCCGCGCTACGCGACGCAGCACATGCCGTGGCAGACGTGGCAGCGGGGAGAAGCCTCGCGGACGAGATCGAGAGGGTCACGGCGGCGCCCGGGGAAACGCCGCGCGCGGTGTTGATCGATCTCACCCACGGCACCCTGCGGCGCTATGGAAGAGTGCAGGCGATCGTCCGCGAGCTCTCGCGCCGGGGACGGCCGGACCGGCTCGTCGAAGCACTCCTCTGGTGCTCGCTCTACGCGATGGAGTCTGGTCGCTACGCCGAATACACTGTCGTCGATCAGGCCGTGAGGGCCTGCGGGCTGCTCGAGCGCTGGCCAGCGAAGGGATACGTGAACGCGCTGCTGCGCGGATTCGTCAGACAGCGGCAATCGCTCGAAGCACGCATGCGCGCCGATGTCGAGGCGCGCTATCAGCACCCGCGCTGGTGGATCGAGACTTTGCAGCGCGACCAGCCGCGGAACTGGGAAGCGATTCTCGATGCGGGCAATTCGCATCCGCCCATGTGCCTGCGCGTCAACCAGCGTCGCGCCGATGCCGACGGCTATCGAGAAAGGCTCGCGGCCGCCGGCATCGTTTCCCGGCGCATCGCCGATCAAGCGCTGCTACTGTCGCAGCCGGTGCCCGTGGGTCGCCTGCCCGCCTTCGACGCCGGCGAAGTCTCGGTGCAGGACGCGGGTGCGCAGCGCGCCGCCCGCTGCCTAGACCTCGCCTCCGGGCAGCGCGTGCTCGATGCCTGCGCCGCTCCCGGAGGCAAATCCGCGCATATCCTCGAAAGCGCCGACGTCGCGCTCACCGCCCTCGACGCCGACGCGCGGCGCTGCGAGCGCTTGGTGCGCAACTTCGAGCGCCTCGGGTTGCGGGCGAAAGTGTGCACGGCGGACTGCACGCGCCTTGCCGACTGGTGGGATGGTGTGCCGTTCGAGCGCGTTCTTGCCGACGTGCCCTGCAGTGCTTCCGGGGTAGCGCGACGCCATCCGGACCTCAAGTGGCTCCGGCGTGCCGCCGACCTTCCGGTCTTCGCAGCGAGACAGGTCGCGATTCTTTCCGCGCTTTGGCGGGTGCTTGGCGCGGGTGGTAAATTGCTGTATGTCACCTGCTCGGTGTTCGTGCAGGAAAACGAAGCGGTGATTGACGCTTTCACGGCCCAGCATGCCCCCGGCGCGCAGCGCATCGCGCTGCCCGACGCCGCCCCGGCGCAGTGGTTGCCCGACGCCGAGCACGACGGCTTCTACTACGCCCTGCTGCAGAAGCCGGCGTGACCGCCATGCGACGCGCTGCTCTCGTGGTCGCGTGCTTCGCGTTTGCCGCGGCGACCGGCATGGCGCGCGCCGGGGAGATCGAGGTACGCGACCTCGCGGTGCGCGCCGTACCGGAAGGCATGGTTCTCGACGCGGATTTTGCCTTCGAGCTGAGCCCGCGCCTCGCCGACCTGGTCGCCAACGGCGTGCCGCTTCACTTCAGCGTCGAGTTCGAGCTGACGCGCCAGCGCTGGTACTGGTTCGACGAGGACACCGCGTCGCGGCGCCTGCAGCTCAGTCTGTCCTATCATGCGCTGACGCGGCAGTTCCGGCTTTCGACCGGCCTGCTGCAACAGGCGTTCGCGACACTTGAGGAAGCACTCCAGGGGCTGATGCGCGTGCGCAACTGGCTGGTGCTGGACCGCACGGTTAGCTTCGCCGATTCGGACTATCAGGCGGCGGTGCGCATGCGCCTTGACGCCACGCTGCTTCCCAAGCCGTTCCAGCTGAGCGCGCTCACCAGCCCCGACCTGCAGCTCGAGTCTCCCTGGAAGCGCTTCACCCTGCGCTCGCCGCGGCACGTCCCCGCGCCCGTGGAGAGCCGTGCCCCGGAGGGGGGGCGATGAGGAAGCTGTTGTTCGTCGGCGGCGCGGTGGCGGCGGTTGGTCTGTTCCTCCTCGCAACGGCAAGCGGCGACACGTCGCTGTTCGCGCGGCACTATCCGCTGATCCTGCTTCTCAACGCGGCGCTCGCCGGCCTCCTCGCCGGCCTGGTCGCGTTCCAGCTGCTTGCGATGGCGCGACGCTACCGGGCGCGGGTCTTCGGCACGCGGCTGATGCTTCGCCTGCTCATCCGCTTCGCGGCGCTCGCGGTGCTGCCCGGGCTGATCGTCTATGCCGTGTCGGTTCAGTTTCTCACGCGCTCCATCGAATCGTGGTTCGACGTGAAGGTGGACGCCGCGCTCGAGGGCGGGATCAACCTCGCGCGGCAGGCCATCGACCAAATGAGCGTCGAGCTTCAGGCCAAGGCACGCGCCATGGCGCTCGAGCTCGCCGACCGACCGGCCGCACAGGTCGCGGCGCAACTCGAGCGCCTGCGCGCCCAGGCCGGGGTTCAGGAGGCGGTGCTCGTGACGGCCGGGGCCCGGCTGCTCGCAAGCGCGAGCGAGGACGTGTCGCGGCTCGTGCCCGAGCTCCCCGACGTCCAGAGCTTGCGGCAGGCGCGCGCGAATCGCGGCTTCATCGCGATCGACGCGCCTACAGGGCGCTCGCTAGCGCTGCGCGTCGTGGTGCCGGTGGATGTCGCGCGCCTGCCCGATGAGGCGCGCTTCCTGCAGCTGCGCGCAACCGTGCCGGCGAGCTTTGCCCGCAATGCGGAGGCGGTGGAAGCGGCCTACCGCGACTATCGAGAGCTCGCCATCTCACGCGAGGGGCTGCAGCGCATCTACCTCGTCACCCTGACCTTCGCCCTGCTGATGGCGCTGTTCGTGGCGATCGCGGTCGCCGTCGCGCAGTCGGGCCTCCTGGCCGAGCCGCTCGGCGCGCTCGCGCAGGCAATGCAGGCCGTGGCGCGCGGCGACTTCAGCCGCCGCGCAGCGGTGACCACGCGGGACGAGCTCGGCGTGCTCAGCGAATCGTTCAACTCCATGACGCGCCAGCTCGATGACGCGCGGCGCGTCGTCGAGGCCAACCGCGTCGACCTCGAGGCTGCCAAGGCGCGTCTGGAGAACATCCTGGCGCACCTGTCCGCCGGGGTGCTCGTGTTCGACCACGAGCTGCGCCTGTCGATCTCGAACAACGGCGCTACGGCGATCCTGGCCGGCGAGCGCGAAACCTTCGCGACCCGCATGCGCGGGCATTTCCTGGAGCACGGCGACAAGGACTGGCAGCTCGAGCTGCAGTTGGGCGCTAAGACGCTGCACGCGCGCGGCGGTAGCCTGCCACGCGCGACCGGCGGGGGCTACGTCGTGGTGTTTGACGACGTGACCCAGCTCATTCAGGCGCAGCGCGCGACGGCGTGGGCCGAAGTCGCGCGGCGCTTGGCGCACGAGATCAAGAATCCCCTGACCCCGATCCAGCTCTCCGCCGAGCGCCTCGAGATGAAGCTCGCGGAGCGGCTCTCGCGCGAGGATGCCGAGACCTTGCGCCGTGCGACGCAGACCATCGTCAGTCAGGTGGCGGCGCTCAAGGCGATGGTGGATGATTTCGGCGACTACGCGCGCATGCCCGCCCCAGCGCCCGGGCGCCTGGACCTCAATGCCCTGGTGAGCGAAGTGCTGGCTCTCTACGAAGGCTCGGGCGTACCCGTTGCCAAGCGCCTGGCGGAAGGCCTGCCGCCGGTGTGGGCCGATGGAGCCCAGATCCGGCAGGTGATCCACAACCTGGTGCAGAACGCCCAGGACGCGCTCGAGCATGCGGCCGCGGGCACGTCAAGCCCATCGATCGAGGTGCGTACCGAGCTCGACGGCGAGGGCGTGCGGCTCGCCGTATCGGACAATGGCGGGGGTTTCCCCGAGGAGCTGATGGCGCGTATCTTCGAGCCCTATGTCACGACCAAGCCGCGCGGGACCGGCCTGGGTCTGGCGATCGTGAAGAAGATCATCGACGAGCATCACGGCAGCGTCGCGATCGAGAACCGGCCGAGCCGCGGGGCGTCGGTAAGCGTCCTGCTGCCGCTGGCGAAGGCGGCATAGCGATGGCGCAAATCCTGGTCGTCGACGACGAGATCGGAATCCGCGAGCTGCTCTCCGAGATCCTCGCCGACGAGGGGCACCAGGTGCTGCTCGCCGAAAGCGCCGGCGAGGCGCGACGCGTGCGCGAGCGCGCTCGTCCGGACCTGGTGCTGCTCGACATCTGGATGCCCGACACCGACGGCATCACGCTCCTCAAGGAATGGGCGGCGAGCGGCCAGCTCACCATGCCGGTCGTGATGATGTCGGGCCACGCCACGATTGAGACCGCCGTCGAGGCGACGCGGATCGGCGCTCTCGACTTCCTGGAGAAGCCGGTCGCGCTGCAGCGGCTGCTCGCGACCGTGAAGCGCGCCCTGCGCAGCCCGGAGGCCGCGGCGGCGCCGCAGCTCGCGCTCACCGCGCTCGGGCGCTCTGCCGCGCTGGCGGAGGCAAAGAAGCGGCTGGCGCAGCTGGCACAGTCGGCCGCGCCGCTCACGCTGCGCGGCGAGCGCGGCATGCGGCCGGAGCTTTTCGCGCGTCTGCTCGCGGCGCCCTCGGCGCCCTTCCTCTCCGGCGCCGAGCACCTCGGTGAGCCGCCCTCGGATCTGCTGTCCAAGGCGGCCGGCGGAATCCTGTTCCTGCCGGACCTCACGCGGCTTGGCCGCGGGGAGCAGCGCAACCTCGAGTTCCTGCTGGCGCGCGCCGAAAAGCACAAGATGCGGGTGGTGTGCTTCTCGCCGGCCGATCCGCGCAGCCTTGCCGAGAAGCACGAATTCGACGCGGAGCTGGGGGCGCGACTGGCCGAGCTCACGTTCCGCATTCCGGCGCTGCGCGAGTTCGCCGAGGACATCCCGGACCTGGCGCAGCTGATGCTCGCGCAGCTCGTCGAGACGCGCGCTTGTCCGCCGCGGCGGATGGCCATCGCCGCTTTGAACGCCCTGCGCCACCACGCATGGCCGGGCAATCTGGCCGAGCTCGAGGGCGTAGTGAAGGACCTCGCCTTCACGGCGCTCGAGGAGGAGATCCAGCTCGAGGACGTCGAGCGCGTGATGGCGGCGCGCGGCGGCCCCGGCGCGCTGCCGGAGGTCGCGTTCGACCGGCCCTACCGCGAGGCCCGCGAGGCCTTCGAGCGGGTGTATTTCGAGCATCTGCTCGCGCGCGAGCACGGCAGCATGTCGCGCGTCGCCGAGCGCTCAGGCCTCGAACGCACGCATCTCTACCGCAAGCTCAAGGCCCTCGGCCTGCCGGTCGGCCGGCGAGAAGAATGAAGATCGTCATCCTCGGCGCTGGACAGGTCGGCAGCTCGGTCGCGGAGAGCCTGGTCTCGGAGCAGAACGACCTCACGGTCGTCGACATCGACTCGAAGCGCCTGCGCGCGCTCCAGGACCGGCTCGACCTGCGCACGGTGACCGGCAGCGGGGCGCATCCGTCAGTGCTGGTCGAGGCCGGCATCGACGACGCCGACCTGCTGATCGCCGTCACCCAGTCCGACGAAACCAACCTGGTCGCGTGCCGGCTGGCAGCGCGCATGTTCAATGTGCCGCGCCGCATCGCGCGCGTGCGTGCGACCGACTACCTCGCCAACGAGAAGGTGCTCGGCGAAGACGGCTTCGACGTCGACCTTTCGATCTGCCCAGAGCAGATCCTCACCGACTACATCGTCAAGCTGGTCGAGTTCCCCGAGGCGTTGCAGGTGCTGGATTTCGCCGGCGGCAAGGTGAGCCTGGTCGCGGTGCGTGCCTTCAAGGGGGGACCGCTGGTCGGGCGTCAGCTGAAGGACCTGCGCGCCCAGAATCCCGCGCTCGACACGCGCATCGTGGCGATTTTCCGCGGCGACCGCTCGATCGTCCCCGAGGGAGAAACGGTTATCGAGGCTGGCGACGAGGTGTTCTGCCTCGCCGCCTCGGGCCACATCCGCGAAGTGATGCGCGAGCTGCGGCGCATGGACCGGCCGGTGCGCCGCGTCATGATTGCCGGCGGCGGCAACATCGGCATGCGCCTGGCGCGCGCGCTCGAGCAGGACTATTCGGTGCGCGTCATCGAGCACAACACGCGCCGCTGCGAGATCCTGGCGGCGCGCCTGAGCAAGGCGCTGGTCCTGACCGGCGATACCACCGACGAGGAGCTGCTCGAGGACGAGGGCATCGCGGACATGGACCTCTTCGTCGCGGTCACCAACGACGACGAGAACAACATCATGAGCTCGCTGCTGGCCAAGCGCATGGGCGCGCGCCGCGTGGTGGCGCTGATCAACCGGCGTTCCTACGTCGACCTCCTGCAGGCCGGCGAGGTCGACATCGCCATCTCGCCCGCGCAAGCCACGATCGGCACGCTGCTCGCGCACGTGCGCCGCGGCGACGTCGTCGCAGTGCACAGCCTGCGGCGCGGCGCCGCCGAGGCGCTCGAAGCCGTGGCGCACGGCGATCGCGGGTCCTCGCGCATCGCCGAGCGTCGCATCGACGAGATCGAGCTACCCGCGGGAACCGCGATCGGGGCGGTGGTGAGGGGTGACGACGTACTGATGGCCCACCACGACACGCAGATCCGGGCGGGGGACCACGTGATCGTATTCGTCATGGACAAGAAGACCCTGCCGCGCGTCGAGAAGCTGTTCCAGGTCAGCGCCGGCTTCCTGTGACCGGCGCGCGCCGCCCATGAGGCGCTTCGCGGTCGTGGTCAATCTGGTCAGCGTGGTGACGATCATCTTCGGCGTCACCATGCTGCTGCCGCTCACGGTCTCGCTCGCGCTGGGCGATCGCGGCGAGCTCGCCCATGCCGAGGCGATCTTCTTCACCGTCCTCGCCGGCGGGCTGGCATGGATGCTGACGCGACGCGGACCGCGCGAGCTGCATACCCGCGACGGATTCCTGTTCGTGACGCTGGTCTGGACGGTGCTGCCCGGCTTCGCGACCCTGCCGATGCTGATCTACCTGCCGGGCCTTTCGTTCACCGACGCGTACTTCGAAGCGATGTCCGGGCTCACGGCCACCGGCGCGACGGTGCTCTCCGGGCTGGACGCGCTGCCGCCGTCGCTCAATCTCTGGCGCGCGCAGCTGCAATGGCTGGGCGGGATGGGCGTCATCGTGCTCGCGGTGGCCGTGCTGCCGCTCCTGGGCGTGGGCGGCCGCCAGGTGCTCAAAGCCGAGACGCCCGGGCCGATGAAGGAGAAGCAGCTCACGCCGCGCATCGCCCAGACGGCCAAGGGGCTGTGGTACGTCTACGCCCTCCTGACCGCGCTGTGCGCCGCCGGCTATGCGTGGGCGGGCATGGACTGGATCGAGGCCCTGACGCACGCCTTCTCGACCGTGAGCCTCGGGGGCTACTCGAGCCACGACGCGAGCTTCGCGCACTTCAACTCGCCGGCGATCGAGCTGGTCGCGATCGTGTTCATGCTGGTCGCCGGGGTGAACTTCGGCACGCACTTTCTCGCCGTACGCGGCGTCAGCTTGCGGCCGTACGCGGCGGATCCCGAGATGCGCGCCTTTCTCGGCGTCGCGTGCGCCGGGGTCCTGCTCGTGGCGGGATACCTGGTCCTGCACGGGATCTACGCCGAGCTGCCGACGGCGCTGCGCTACGCGGCGTTCAACGTCATCTCGGTGGCCACCACGACGGGCTACTCGACCGCCGACTATGCCGCGTGGCCGCTGTTCGTTGCCCTCCTGATGCTGCTTCTGTGCACGTTCTGCACCTGCTCGCTGTCCGCCGGCGGGGGCATCAAAATGATGCGCGCGCTCCTGATGTTCCAGCAGGCGTTCCGGGAGCTCGCGCGCATGGTGCATCCGCGGGCGCTCATGCCCGTGAAGCTCGGCGGACAGGTGGTCGAAAGCCCGATCATCTTCGCCGTGCTCGCCTACATGCTGGTCTACGGGGTGACGATGACCGCGATCACCATGCTGCTGACCGCGACGGGGCTTGATTTCGTCACCGCGTTCTCGGCGAGCACGGCCACGGTGAACAACCTCGGTCCGGGACTGGGCAATGTCGGCCCGGCGAGCACCTACGCCGGCTTCAACGGCTTCCAGACCTGGATCTGCACCACGGCCATGCTGCTCGGGCGGCTGGAGCTGATCACGGTTTTCGTGCTGCTCACCCCGGCGTTCTGGCGAAAATGACCGAGACGGCGAAGGTGATCCAGCCGGCGATGAGGATCGCGCCGCCCACCGGCGCGACTGCGCCGAGGGAACGCGGCGCGCCCAACGCGAGCGCATAGAGCGCGCCGCTGAAAAGCATCGTGCCGGCGACGAGCAGCCAGCCCGCCGTGCGCACCCACGGTCCGGGCAACTGGGCCGCCGCGAGGCCGATGAGGAGCACGCCGAGCGCGTGCCAGAAGTGGTACTGCACGGCCGTGTTCCAGACCCCGAGCATCTCGGGGGAAAGCCTCGACTTGAGACCGTGCGCGCCGAAGGCGCCCAGCGCCACGGCGGCGGCGGCGAGGATCGCGCCGGTGGCGAGCAGCGGCCTCAGGCGCGCTTGCTGGTCTTCTTGACGCGCTGCGGCCGCTTCTTGCCGTAGCTGCCCTTGTAGATCTTCCCGCGCCGCGTGCGCTTGTCGCCTTTGCCCATGGCGCGATTATAGCGGTGCTGCGCTCACCGGCGCGGCCGGCTCGTAGGCGAGGTAGGGCGCGAGCCATTTCTCGGCCTCGGCGACCCCGATGCCGCGGCGGCGGGCGTAGTCCTCGATCTGGTCGCGGCCGAGCTTGCCGACGGCAAAGTAGCTCGACTGCGGGTGGGAGAGGTAGAACCCAGCCACCGACGACGCAGGCAGCATTGCAAAGGACTCGGTGAGCTGCATGTCGGCGTTGCGCCTGGCGTCGAGCAACCGGAACAGGTCGCCCTTCGCCACATGGTCCGGGCAGGCGGGGTAGCCGGGCGCGGGACGGATGCCGCGGTAGGCCTCGGCGATGAGCTCGGCCTTGCCCAGGCGCTCTTCCGACCCATAGCCCCAGAACTCGCGGCGCACGCGCTCGTGCAGCCGCTCGGCGAAGGCTTCGGCCAGCCGGTCGGCGAGCACCTTGAGCATGATCGCGTTGTAGTCGTCGTGGGCCGCTTCGAACTCGGCGACGCGCCCCTCTATCCCGCCGGCGGCGACGGCGAAGGCGCCGATCCAGTCGCGCACGCCGCTCGCCTTGGGCGCGACGAAGTCGGCGAGGCACAGGTTGGCGCGCCCTTCGGGCTTGTGGTTCTGCTGGCGCAGGTTGTGCCAGGTCATGAGCACTTCCCGGCGGCTCTCGTCGCGGTAGATCTCGATGTCATCGTGGTTCACCTGCGCGGCCGGATAGAGAGCGAACACGCCGTTGGCGACGATCCACTTCTCCGCGACGATGCGCGCGAGGCACTCCTGCGCCTCCGCGAAGAGCTTGCGCGCCGCCTCACCGACCACCGGGTCCTCGAGGATCTTCGGGTAGGCGCCCGAAAGCTCCCAGGCCTGGAAGAACGGCCCCCAGTCGATGTAGGGGACCAGCTCGGCGAGGGGATAGTCGCGCAGCACCGTGACGCCGGGCCGGGCGGGCGGCGGCGGCACGTACGCCTGCCAGTCCGTCCTGGTTCCCAAGCGGCGCGCCTCCGCGATGGCATGCAGCGGTCCCGGGCCCTTCTTGTCGCGGTGCTGCAGCCGGATCCTCTCGTAGTCAGCGCGCACCTGGGCGATGTAGGCGTCGCGGCCTTCCCGCGACAGCAGGCTCTGCACCACCGGCACGCTGCGCGAGGCGTCGGGCACGTAGACGACGGCGCTGGAGTAGTTGGGCGCGATCTTCACCGCGGTGTGCGCGCGCGAGGTGGTCGCTCCGCCGATGAGCAGCGGCAGCGCCAGGCCAGCGCGCTCCATCTCGCGCGCTACGTGAGCCATTTCCTCGAGCGATGGCGTGATCAGGCCGGAAAGGCCGACGGCATCGGCTTTCTCGCGCAGCGCGGTATCGATGATCGTCTGCGCCGGCACCATGACGCCGAGGTTGACCACGTCGTAGTTGTTGCACTGGAGCACCACGGCGACGATGTTCTTGCCGATGTCGTGCACATCGCCCTTGACCGTGGCGATGACGATGCGGCCCTTGGCGCGCGGCGCCTCGCCGCTCTTCGCCTTCTCCGCCTCGATGAAGGGGATGAGGTGCGCGACCGCCTGCTTCATCACCCGCGCCGACTTCACGACCTGCGGCAGGAACATCTTGCCCGCGCCGAACAGATCGCCGACAACGTTCATGCCGTCCATCAGGGGGCCCTCGATCACCTCGATCGGGCGCGCGCGTCCCCGGCGCGCTTCCTCCGTGTCGGCGACGATGTGCGTGGAAATGCCGTTGACCAGCGCGTGCGCGAGCCGCTGCTCGACGCCCGCGGCGCGCCACGCCTCGTCCTTCGACGCCTCGCGGGCGCCGCCCTTCACGCGGCTGGCGAGCTCGATCATGCGCTCGGTGGCATCGGCGCGCCGATTGAAGATCACGTCCTCGACGCGCTCGCGCAGTTCGGGGGCAAGCTCCTCGTAGACGCCGAGCTGGCCGGCATTGACGATGCCCATGGACATGCCGGCCTTTACGGCGTGGTAGAGGAAGGCCGTGTGCATCGCCTCGCGCACCGCATCGTTGCCGCGAAACGAGAAGGACAGGTTCGATACGCCCCCCGAGACTTTGGCGTGCGCGAGGTTGGCGCGGATCCAGCGCACCGCCTCCAGGTAGTCGATCCCGTAACGTGCGTGCTCCTCAAGTCCGGTGGCGATCGCGAAGATGTTCGGGTCGAAGACGATGTCCTCCGCGGGAAACCCGGCGGTTCCCGTGAGCAGATCGTAGGCGCGCCGGCAGATGCCGATGCGCCGCTCCAGGCTGTCGGCCTGCCCTTGCTCGTCGAATGCCATCACGACCACCGCCGCGCCGTAGCCGCGGCACAGACGCGCCTGGCGCAGGAACTCCGCTTCTCCCTCCTTGAGGGAGATCGAGTTCACGATCGGCTTGCCCTGTACGCACTTGAGGCCGGCCTCGAGCACGCTCCACTTCGAGCTGTCGATCATCACCGGCACGCGCGCGATGTCGGGCTCCGCGGCGACCAGCTTGAGAAACGTGGCCATCGCCTTCTCGGAGTCGAGCATGGCCTCGTCCATGTTCACGTCGATGACCTGCGCGCCGTTCTCCACCTGCTGGCGGGCCACCACGAGCGCGCCGGCATAGTCGCCCGCCAGGACGAGCCGGGCGAACGCGCGCGAGCCGGTCACGTTGGTGCGCTCCCCCACGTTCACGAACAGTGACTCGTCGGTCACATTGAGCGGCTCGAGGCCCGCGAGCCGCAGCGCGGGGGCTCGCGCTGCGGGTCGGCGCGGCGCCACGCCCTCAAGGGCGTCTGCCATCGCGCGGATGTGCTCGGGCGTGGTGCCGCAGCAGCCGCCGGCGATGTTGAGCCAGCCCGCACGCGCCCACTCGCCGACCTGCGCCGCCATGGAATCGGGCGTGTCTTCGTATTCCCCGAAGGCGTTGGGCAGGCCGGCGTTCGGATGGCAGGAGACGAAGGTCTCGGCGAGTTGCGCCAGCTCCTCGACGTAGGGCCGCAGCTCCTTCGCGCCGAGCGCGCAGTTGAAACCGATGGCGAGCGGCCGCGCGTGGCGGATGGAGTTGTAAAAGGCCTCGGCGGTCTGCCCCGAAAGCGTTCGGCCGGAGGCGTCGGTGATAGTCCCCGAGATCATCACCGGCAGCCGCAACCCGCGCTCGTGGAAGGCCGACTCGATGGCGAAGATCGCCGCTTTGGCGTTGAGCGTGTCGAACACCGTCTCGACCAGCAGGGCGTCGACGCCGCCTTCGAGCAGGCCCTCGAGCGCCTCGGCATACGCCGCCACCAGCTCGTCGAACTCGACGGCGCGGAATCCCGGATCGTTGACGTCGGGGGAGATGGAGGCCGTCTTGTTGGTCGGGCCGAGGACCCCCGCGACGAAGCGCGGGCGTCCCGGCATCCTCGCCATCCAGTCGTCGACGGCATCCCTCGCCAGCCGCGCCGCGCTGCGGTTCAGCTCGCGCGCGAGCGACTGCATGCCGTAGTCGGCGAGCGCCACCGAGGTCGAGTTGAACGTGTTGGTTTCGATCAGGTCCGCGCCGGCCTGCAGGTACTGCTGGTGGATGTCGCGCACCAGCCGCGGCTGCGTGAGCGAGAGCAGATCGTTGTTGCCGCGCAGCTCGCGCTCCCATTCGCGAAAGCGTTCCCCCCGGTAGTCCTCCTCGGCGAGCCGCGCGAGCTGGATCATGGTTCCCATCGCGCCGTCGAGGAGCAGAATCCTCTCGCGGAGCAGCCCATCGAGCATCGCGGCGTGCGGTGGTACGTTCATCGCTTTCCAAACGCAAAAGGCCCGTTCAGCTTGCGCAGAAACGGGCCTCGGCGACGCGTCTCTTTAGCGGAATTTGTAAAGCGCCCGCAAGCTGAACATCAAATCGGCGCCGACGCGCGGGGCGCGTCCCTAATCGATAGGGAGTCTGCCCACGCCGCCCGGACCTGTCAATCACGCTGCTTATAATCGGCCCGGATGAGCGAATTCCGTTCCATCGTCGGCGTGTTTCCCTGCCAGGTGCACTGGGGTGACTGCGATCCCGCCGGCATCATCTTCTATCCCACGTATTTCCGCTGGATGGACGCGGCCACCTGGGCCTTCCTCGACGGCGCCGGCTACGGCGCGAAGCGCATGCGCGCCGAGCGCCGCGCAATGCCGCTCGTGTCGGCCGAATGCCGCTTCATCGCGCCCGCCGAGCAGGGTGATCGCTGCGAGGTGAGATCGCGCATTTCCCGCTTCGGCGGCAAGTCCTTCGTCGTCGCGCACGACATCGTGCGCGACGACGGCGCCGCGCTCGCCGGCGGGACCGAGACCCGCGTCTGGGGCCGCTTTGCGGACGGCCCGGGCTCTCCGCTGAAAGGCGAGACCATTCCCGAATCGCTCAAGTCCCTTTTTCGCGCCACGTAGCCAGGACACCCTCGATCATCGCCGCCGCGGCGCCGTAGCCGTCGGCCGCGCCGGCATCGAGCTTGCCGCGCAGCCGCTCGACATTGGCCCGCATCGCATCGGTGTCGAGCTCGAGGCCCTCGAGGACTTCCGCCATCGCGGCGAGGGCGCTGGAGGCGGCCATGAAAAGCTCGCGCAACGTGAACCACTGGCCCTGCCACTGGCCCAGTCCGCGCTCGTGTTCGGGCGCGAGCTGCGCGAGCAGCGTCGCCGCGAGGCCCGGCGCGCGCTGCGCCGCCTCCAGCGCGAGCATGGACAGGGCCGGGTTGCGCTTGTGCGGCATGCTCGAGGAGCCGCCGCGTCCGGCGCGTGCCGGCTCCGCGGCCTCGCCGATCTCCGGCTGCATGAGCAGCGAAACGTCCCGGGCGATCTTCGCCGCCGCGCCGGCGAGGATGGCGCCCTCGCCGCCCAGGCGCGCGAAGCCGTCGCGTGCGCTGTGCCAGGTCATCGGCGCCGCGGGTAGCGACAGCTCTGCGGCAAGCGCCGCCGCGACCGCCGCGCCCTTCGCGCCGAACGCCGAGAGCGTTCCGGCGGGCCCGCCGAGCTGCAGAACGCAGGCGTCTTGCGCGGCGCGGCGAAAGCCACTGTAGCCGCGGGCAACGAGCGAGAGCCAGACGGCCGCCTTCCAGCCGAACGGCACCGGCAGCGCGGGCTGCAGCAGCGTCCGCGCCACCGTGGGCGTCGCTGCGTGCCGCTCGGCAAGGGCCGCGGCGGCGTCGCCGAGCTCGCGCGCGAGCTCGATGATGCGCTCGGCGGCGGGCTTGAGGCACAGCACGGCCGCCGTGTCGATCACGTCCTGGCTGGTCGCGCCGAAGTGCACGTGGCGCTCCGCCTCGGGCGAGACGGCCGCGACTTGCGCGCTCAGGCGTTCCACGAAAGGAATGGCAAGCGTGCCTGCCTCGCGCGCCGCGCGCGCCAGCTCCGCGGCGTCGAAGCGCGCATCGGCGCAGACCCGCGCGATCGCCTGCGCGTGCGCGGCGGGTAACAGCCCTGCCCGCGCCGCGGCGACCGCGAGGGCGCCCTCGAAGCGCGCCATGGCGGCGAGGAACCGGTCGTCGGAAAGCGCCTGCGCGCAACGCTCGTCCGAGAAGATGCGCTCGAGGCTCAGGGAGCGCTCAGAAGTCGAAGAACACCGTTTCGCCGCTTCCCTGCAGCACGACGTTCCATTCCAGCGCGCCCTCGCCCTTCTTCTTCGCGATCAGGGTGGCCCGGCGCTCTGCGGGCACGAGGGCTAGCACCGGGTCCTCGGCGTTCGCCGGGTCATCGGGGAAGTACACGCGCGTCATGAGCTGCTTGAGCAGCCCGCGCATGAAGATCGTCACCACCAGGTGCGGCGCCTGCAGCCGGCCCTGCGGGCCGGGGACGCGGCCCGGCTTGATGGTGCGAAAGCGGAAATTGCCGCCCTCGTCGGTGAGCGAGCGCCCGAAGCCACGGAAACCACTCGCATATTCGCCCTCGCTGTTCGCCTGCCAGATCTCCACCGCGGCGTCGTTCACGGGCCTGCCGTCCGCGTCCACCACGCGGCCGGCGAGCTGTACCCGCTCGCCCGCGATGCCGGTGGGCGCCAGATCCTCGATGACCATCCATTCCAGGCCGATGCGAAGGAACGGTCCGATGGTCTGGGAAGTGGTGGCGCGCAGGCTCATCGGCGCGTCTCCATCGGCGTCTGTTCGCGCCCGCGCAAGACGATGTCGAAGCGGTAGCCGAGCGCGTACTCGGGCATCGTCGTCTCCCAGTCGAAGGCCGAGATCAGGCGGTTGCGCGCCTTCTCGTCGGAGACGCAGGTGAACATCGGGTCGTAATCGAGCAGCGGATCGCCCGGGAAGTACATCTGCGTGATCAGGCGCGTGACGATGGCCGGGCCGAACAGCGAGAAGTGGATGTGTGCAGGCCGCCAGGCGTTGTAGTGGTTGCGCCAGGGGTACTCGCCCGGCCGGATCGTCATGAACCGGTAGTTCCCAAGCTCGTCGGTGAGGAAGCGCCCGGCGCCGGTGAAGTTAGGGTCGAGGGGCGCATCGTGCTGGTCGACGCGGTGGTTGTAGCGGCCCGCGGCGTTGGCCTGCCAGATCTCGACCAGCACGCCAGGCACCGGCCTGCCGTTCTCGTCGAGCACGCGGCCGCTCACCACGATGCGCTCGCCCTGGGGCTCGTCCTTGTGCTGACGCGTGAGGTCGTGGTCCGTGTCCTTGACCTCGCCGTAGCCGAACACCGGGGCGGTAAGCTCCGAGAGCGTGTGCGGCAGCACCACCAGCGGCTCCTTCGGCGCGCGCTTCACCGTCGAGGCATACTTCGGGAACAGGTACTCGGGCTGCGTGTTCGGATAGGGACGCCGGTACGGCGCTGGGTCTTTCATGCGGTTACTCCGCGTCTGGCTGCTTGGAAGGCTGCGCGCGCTCGAACGCGTCGAGCTTCATGCATTCGTCAAACACGCGCATGCTCGTGGGATAGGGCTTGGGGTCGAACTCGTAGCGCCTCGCGTTGAAGACCTGGGGCACAAGGCAGCAATCGGCCATGGTAGGGGTGTCGCCGTGGCAATAGCGACCGGTCTCCTGCGCACCCGCAAGCTGCGCTTCGATCTTCGCGAAACCGTCCGCGATCCAGTGCCGGTACCACGCGCCCACCTGCTCTTCGTTCTGGCCGAGCTGCTTGCGCAGGTACTGCAGCGCGCGCAGATTGTTCAGCGGATGGATCTCGCAGGCGACGAGCTGGGAAAGCGAGCGCACCCGGGCGCGGCCCATCGGGTCCGCCGGCAGCAGCGCCGGCCGTGGGTGCAGCTCCTCCAGATACTCGATGATCGCCATCGACTGGGCGAGCCGGACACCGTCGTCGAGCTCGAGCGTGGGGACGAGCGCCTGCGGGTTCACGGCGCCGTAGGCCGGCTCGCGATGCTGTCCCTTCGGCAGGTGGACGAACTGCGGCTCGAAGGCGAGCCCCTTAAGGTTGAGCGCGATGCGCACGCGAAAGGCGGCCGAGCTGCGAAAGTAGGTGTACAGCCTCACAGCGCGGCGACGATCCTCGCCTTGAGCTCTCCGACCTTGTCGATCCTGGCGTGCAGCTCGTCGCCGGGCTTGACCGGGCCTACGCCCGCCGGGGTTCCGGAGTAGATGAGGTCGCCGGGCTCGAGCGTGTAGTACTCCGAGAGGTAGGCGATCTGCTCGGGGACCGACCAGATCATGTCGCCCAGATCCGCGCGCTGGCGCTCCTTGCCGTTCACGGTGAGCCAGATCGCGCCATTCGATGGATGCCCGATCCTGGCCGCGGGTACGAGCGCGCTGCAGGGCGCGGCCTCGTCGAAGTCCTTGCCGAAGTCCCACGGCCGTCCGTGGTCCTTGCCCACTTGCTGCAGGTCGCGGCGCGTCATGTCCAGGCCCACGGCGTAGCCGAACACATGGTCGTGGGCCCGCTTCGCGTCGATGCGCCGGCCGGCCTTGGCGATCGCCACGACCAGCTCGGTCTCGTAATGGTAGTTCGACGTCTTGGGCGGGTAGTGGACGTCGCCGCCGCCGGGCACCAGGGCACCGGCGCTCTTGATGAAAAAGAACGGCTGCTCGCGTCCGTCGCCACCCATTTCCTTCTGGTGCTCGGCGTAGTTGCGCCCGACGCAGAAGATGCGCCGCACCGGGAACGAGTCGGAACTGCCCGCCACGGGAAGCGCCGGCGGGGTCCACAGGGGTATGACGTAGGCCATGCAGGTCCCTCGAAAAGGCGAGATTCTATTCCCTGCCGGCGAGCTCGCGCTCCAGCAGTTCGCGCAGCTTGTAGCGCTGTACCTTGCCGGTGGCGGTGCGCGGCAGCTCCGGGACCGAGCGCACCCACTTGGGCCGCTTGTGGCGCGGAAGCGCGCGCTCGCAGGCGGCCGCGGCTGCGCGCACCGCCTCGTCGGCATCGCCGCGCGAGGTCACGAAAAGCGCGAGGCGCTCGAGGCCGTCGGCATCGACGACCGGCACGCAGGCGGCTTCGGCTACCGCCGCCTCGAGCGCGGCCGTTTCCTCGAGCTCGCCGGGCTGCACCCACTGGCCGGCGACCTTGACCAGCTCGTCGGAGCGCCCCTGGTGCACGAAGTAGCCTGCGTCGTCGCGCACGAACAGGTCCCGGCTGCAGAACCAGCCGTCGCGGAACTGGGCTTGCGTCTGCTCCGGCAGGTTGGCATAGCCGCCCGCCTGCGCGGGATGGCGCACCCAGAGCACGCCGGGCTGTCCGCGCGCGGGCTCGCGCCCGTGCGCGTCGGCGAGCCGCACTTCCACGCCGGGGAGCGGCAGGCCGGTGCGCATGCCGTCGGAGCTGCCCGGCGGGGTGACGATGCAGGCACAGAACGTCTCGGACATGCCGTAGAGGTTGAGCAGCTCCCCGCCCGCCGTCGAGCGCCACTGGTCGACGAGCTTAGTGGAAAGCCGCTCGCCTGCGGCAATGAAGCGCCGTACGCCGCGAAACGCCTCCAACCGCGGGCGCGGCGCGGCGAGCAGGCGGCGATACACCGTCGGGACGCTGAAGAGCGCTGCTGGACGGTGGCGCTCGACGAGCTCGATCACGGCGTCGGTTTCGGGCCACTCCGCGCAGAGGATCGAGGTGAGCCCCATGGCGAGCGGCGCGAGCAGGCCGTGCTCCAGGCCGTAAGCGAAGAACAGGCGCGAGGTCGAGAACACCGTCTCGCCCGCTTCGAGGCCGAAAGCGCCGAAGGCCTTGCCGACGTGGAGGAACACCTTGTGCGAATGCACCATGCCCTTGGGCCTGCCTGTCGTTCCCGAGGAGTAAAGCGCGAAGGCGGGAGCGTTCGGATCGGCTGCGCAAGGTGCCGCGTCGTCGGCGCTGCGGAGCCACTCGCGCCAGGAGGAGCCGGCCGGCGCAGCCTCGCCGGCAACGACGACGCGCCCCTCGCCGACGAGCTCGGCGGTGAGATCGGGGCGCGCGCGCGCGAATACGTCCTCCACCAGGACGAGCTTGGCCGCGCTGTCGGCGAGGATGTGGCGGTAGTCGGCCTCCGAGATCTTTCCGTTCAGCGCCACCGCGACCGCGCCTGCGTGCACTGCACCGAGCCAGGCCGCGGCGGCTTCCGGCGTGTCCCGCATCAGCAGGATCACCCGATCGCCTGGGCGCACGCCGTGCGCCAGGTAGGCGCCGGCCGCGCGTCGTGCACGCTCCGCGAGCGCGGCCGTGGTGACCGTTTCTTCGCCGCACACGAGCGCAACGCGCTTGCCGCGCCGTTTGAGCGCCGCCTCCCCGAGCAGCAGCTCCGCGCCGTTCATCCGGCGTAGTCGGGCGCCACGCGTACCGCGAGCTCGCCCATGCCTTCGATGCCGGCGCGGATCTCGTCGCCAGGCTTCACCGGGCCGACGCCCTCGGGGGTGCCGCTGAAGATGAGATCGCCCGGATGCAGCGTGTAGAAGCTGCTTGCGTACTCGATGAGGCGGGGGACGTCGTACACCATGCGGCGCGTGTTCGAGCGCTGGCGCGCCTCGTCGTTGACGGTGAGCCACAGCTCGAGCGAGCCGGGGTCGGCGATCTCGTCGCGGGTGACGAGCCAGGGGCCGAGAACGCTGTAGGTGTCGATCGACTTGCGAAAGCTCGGCAGCTCGGGGCCGCGCAGCGTCATGTCGAGGCCGATGGCGTAGCCGCAGACATACGAGAGCGCGTCGGCGCGCGTCACGCGGTTCGCGGTGCGCCCGATCACCACCGCGAGCTCGACTTCGTGGTCGTTGCGCCGCTCGGGGAAGCGCAAGCGGATCGGCTCGCCCGGGCCGATGAGAGAGCTCGTCGACTTCAGAAACAGGCCCCAGTCGGCGATGGTCTTGATCTCGCGCCCGTGCGCGATGCCCTGGTCTTTCTTCGCTTCATCGATATGCGCCTGGTAATTGATCGGCGCGTTCACGATCTTCGAAGGGTTGGCCACCGGCGCCCTGAGGCATACCCCGGCGAGCGGCCGCCGCGGCGCATGCGGCGCGATGCGGCGCACGCGCTCCAGCACCGCCTCCAGGCTCGCGATCAGCGCATCGCCCGGCGGATAGGGCCAGCGCCGGGGCGCCAGCGCCTCGAGCGCCGCGGTGACGTCGGCGAGCTCGTCGCCCTGCACCAGGCCGAGGCGGTCGTCGTCGAATCTGCAGAGCTTCATCGTTGTTTGCGCGCGGCGAGGCCCGAGTCTACGATGGAACCGGGATTGTTTGGAGGCCAAACAAATGGCGCGCGACACCGCCCTGACACCGGGAATCCTGCCGGGGCTGCTCGGCTACCGGCTGCGCCTCGCGCAGCAGGCGGTGTTCCGGGACTTCGCGCAGAGCGTCCCGGAGGTCTCGCCGGGTCGCGTCGGCGTGCTGCTGCTGATCGAAGCGAACCCCGGCGTCACGCAGGGGCGGCTCGCGCGCGCCGTCTCGCTCGAGCGCTCGACCATGGTCGGGGTGGTGGACACCCTCGAGGCGCGCGGCCTCATCGAGCGGCGCCGCGGCGCCGACCGGCGTACCAACGGCTTGTGGCTGACGCGCGCCGGGCGCGCGCGGCTCGGGCGCATCAAGCGGCGCATCGAGGTGCATGAGGATCGCGTCGCCGCCCGCCTCAGCGCCGCCGAGCGCAAGGTGCTGCTTGCCCTGCTGGAGAAGCTGGCGGGATAAAAAAGGGCGCCGAAGCGCCCTTTTCAACCCTGGGTAATACCTCTCAGATGCGGTAGGCGGCCTCTCCGTGCGCGGCGGTGTCGAGGCCCTCGCGCTCGTCTTCCTCGGTAACACGCAGGCCGATGGTCAGGTCGATCAGCTTGTAGGCGACGAAGGCCACGACGCCCGACCAGACGACGGTGGTCGCGACCGCGGTCGCCTGGGTCACGAGCTGGCCCCAGATCGAGTAGTCCGCCGATACCTTGTTGGTGACGTAGTCGTAGATGCCCGAGCCACCGAGCGCCGGCGAGGCGAAAACGCCGGTGAGCAGCGCGCCGAGGATGCCGCACACGCCATGCACGCCGAACACGTCGAGCGAGTCGTCGGCGCCGAGCAGCTTCTTCAGCCCGCTCACGCCCCAGAACCCGCCTACGCCGGCGACCAGGCCGATGACCAGCGCACCGGCCACCCCGACGAAGCCGCAAGCAGGCGTTATGGCGACCAGCCCGGCAACGGCGCCCGAGGCCCCGCCCAGCGCGGAAGCCTTGCCGCGCGAGAGCGATTCCACCAGCAGCCAGGCGAGCACCGCCGCCGCCGTGGCGACGATGGTGTTCAGGTAGGCGATCGCCGCCGTGCCCGTGGCTTCGAGGTTGGAGCCGGCGTTGAACCCGAACCAGCCCACCCACAGCAGGCAGGCGCCGATCATCGTCAGCGGCAGGTTGTGCGGCTGCATCGATTCCTTGCCGTAGCCGATGCGCTTGCCGACGAGGTACGCGCCGACCAGGCCGGCGACGCCAGCGTTGATGTGCACGACGGTGCCCCCCGCGAAGTCGAGCGCGCCCTTCTGCCAGAGCCACCCGGCCGCGGCGGTGACCGCGTCGAGGCTCTTCGCGTCGGTGATGGCGTCCGGGCCGTCCCAGTACCACACCATGTGCGCGATCGGCGCGTAGGCGAAGGTGAACCAGACCACCGCGAACACCAGCGCCGCCGAGAACTTGATCCGCTCGGCGAACGAGCCGACGATCAGCCCGCAGGTGATGGCGGCGAAGGTCAGCTGGAACGCCACGAACGCCAGCTCCGGGATCGCGACTCCTTTCGAGAACGTCGCGCCGAGCGACTCGCCAGTGACCCCCGAGAGGAAGAGCTTCGAGAACCCGCCGTAGAACGCGCCGCCCCCGGTGAAGGTGATCGAGTACCCGTACACCACCCAGACCACCGCGATCAGACAGAAAGTGACGAGCACCTGCATCAACACCGAGAGCGTGTTCTTGGCGCGCACCATGCCGCCGTAGAACAGCGCGAGCCCCGGAATCGTCATGAGAATCACGAGGGTGGTCGCTACCATCATCCAGGTGGTGTCACCCTTGTCGACCTTGGGGCCCGCCGGCGCGGCGGCAGCGGCCGGCGCGCTTGCCTCGGCCGCCGGCTTGTCCGGCATCGCTGCGGGCTTGTCCTGCGCCAGCGCCGCGCCCGCGAAGGCGAGCGAGCCGAGCAGCGTCAATAGTGCGATCAGTTTCTTCATCACGTTCTCCTTACAGCGCCGCCGCATCGGTCTCGCCGGTGCGGATGCGGATGACTTTCTCGAGATCGAACACGAAGATCTTGCCGTCGCCGATCTTGCCGGTGTTGGCCGAGCGCTCGATGGCGTCGATCGCCTGCTCGAGCAGCTCGGACTTCACCGCGGCCTCGACCTTCACCTTGGGCAGGAAGTCGACCACGTACTCGGCGCCGCGGTAGAGCTCGGTGTGCCCTTTCTGGCGCCCGAAGCCCTTCACCTCGGTGACGGTGATCCCCTGCACGCCGATCGCCGAGAGGGCCTCGCGGACCTCGTCGAGCTTGAACGGCTTGATGATTGCGGTAAGCAGTTTCATGTGGCCTCCGGGCCGTTCAGAACGTCTTGCTGACCGAGAGCACGACCGTGGAATCGCCGACGTTCACGGTCTTGCCGCTGGCGGCGTTGGTGAACGTGTAGGCGGAGTTCTCGGCGTCGGTGTCGATGAAGGCCGCGCCGAATACCCAGCCGCTCAAGTCCTTGGTGATGCCGAGCTTGTAGTCGGTGTAATCGGCGTTGGCGATGTTCTCGACCTTCTGGTGCCCGATGTGGCCGTTCAGGCCCCACCCCTGGCCGAGATCCCAGGTGGCGCCGAGGTCGATGTAGTTCGAGCCGTCGGTGTTGGGCGCGCCGAAGAAGTCCGAGACGGCGTGGAAGTACTTGAGGCTCAGGAACTTCCACGACACGCCGGCGTAGACCTCGAGGTTGTCGATGGTGCCGACGCCGGCGAGGTTCGAGCCGGGGTAGTAGTAGTACAGGAGGCCAATGTCGTAGCCCAGCGGGCCGGCCGCGCCCTTGAAGCCGCCGTAGAAGTCCATCTCGAGCGGCGCGCCCGCGTAGAAGCTGTCGGAGATGCTCGAGTTCCAGTTGCCGAGGTAGATGCCGCTGCTATGCGCGTAGTCGAAGCCGCCTTGCAGCGCCGGCTCCTCGAAGGTCTGCGTGAGGCCGCGGAACCGGTAGTCCGACACCAGCGACATGTTTCCGGTGATCGGCGAGGCCGCCTGGGCGGCAGCGAGCCCCGGGACGAGCAACGTGGCGGCGACGGCCGCAGAAAGAATCGACTTACTCATTGGAGCTCCCTTGGGTTTGGTGAGTAGAGATAGCAGTGGCTTGCGTTAGCACCTCCTGTGCCAGCGTAAAAATATCTCTTAATCAGTCGCTTATAAGATGAGGGGGCACGCCATGCACAAGGCCGGAGCGCTCCATGGAACCGCTTGCACCAATCCGGTGCAGCGGCCGTGGTATAGCCTTGGCACATGATCGATAAGCGACTGCTCGACGAGCTCGGCGAGCGCGTCAACGAGGCCTTCCGCAGCTCGCCCGCCGCGGACCTCGAGAAGAACCTGAAGGCGCTGCTGCTCGCCTGGTTCGACCGCCTCGACCTCGTGGTGCGCGAGGACTTCGAGGTGCAGAAGAAGCTGCTCGAGCGCGCGCACGCGAAGCTCGCGGAGCTCGAAGCGCGCATCGGCGAGCTCGAGGCAGGACAGAAAGCAAAGCCGCCCGCGTAAACCCGCGCCGCGCCTCGGCGTTACTCCCGCAGGGGGTATAACGCATGACGGTCGCCACGGTCGCGAGCCGCGCGCTCGCCGGAATCGACGCGCCCGAGGTCACCGTCGAGGTGCACCTCGGCCCGGGACTGCCGGCGTTCCACATCGTCGGCTTGCCCGACACCGAAGTGCGCGAAGCGCGCGACCGCGTGCGCGCCGCGCTGAACCATGCGCGCTTCGAGTTTCCCGCCCGGCGCATCACCGTCAACCTCGCTCCGGCGGAGCTGCCCAAGGATTCCAGCCGCTTCGACCTGCCCATCGCGCTGGGCATCCTTGCCGCCAGCGGGCAGCTCTCGCCGGATTCGCTCGCCGGCCAGGAGTTCGCGGGCGAGCTCTCGTTGACCGGCGAGCTGCGCGCCGTGCGCGGGGCACTGGCGATGGCGCTCTCGGCCCGAGCCGCGGGACGGATCTTCGTCCTGCCCGAGGGAAACGCGCCGCAGGCGGCGCTTGCCGAAGGCGCCCGCATTCTGCCCGCGAGGACGCTGCTCGAAGTGGTTGCTCACCTCGCCGACGAGGCCCGCTTGGCCGAGTACTCCGGGGGCACCGAGGTGTCGGCACCCTCGTACCCGGACTTCGGCGACGTCAGGGGCCAGCAGCAGGCGAAGCGCGCGCTCGAGGTCGCGGCGGCGGGCGCCCATAGCGTGCTGATGCTCGGCCCGCCGGGCACCGGCAAGTCGATGCTCGCCGCGCGCTTCCCAGGCATCCTGCCGCCCTTGGGCGAGGCCGAGGCGCTCGAGGTCGCCGCGATCCACTCCGTGTCGGCGAGCGGCTTCGACACGATGCGCTGGGGCGAGCGCCCGTTCCGCGCGCCGCACCACAGCGCCTCGGGCGCAGCGCTCGTGGGCGGGGGCGCGACGCCGCGTCCGGGCGAGATCTCGCTCGCGCACCACGGGGTGCTCTTCCTGGACGAACTGCCGGAGTTCGACCGCGACGTGCTCGAAGCGCTGCGCGAACCCCTCGAGTCGGGCCGGATCTCGATCGCTCGCGCCGCGCGCCACGCGCAGTTCCCCGCCCGCTTCCAGCTCATCGCCGCCATGAATCCCTGTCCCTGCGGCCACTGCGGCGACCGCAACGGCCGCTGCCGCTGCACCCCGGAGCGCATTGCCCGCTATCGCGGCCGCATCTCGGGACCTCTGGCCGACCGCATCGACATCAAGCTCGAGGTGCCGGCGCCCCGGGAGAGCGAGCTCGTGGGAGCCGGCGCGGGGGAAGCCTCGAGCGCCGTGAAGGCCCGCGTGGAGAAAGCGAGGCGCGCGCAGACCGTCCGCCAGGGACATCCCAACGCACTGCTCGAGCCCGGCGCCATCGACCGGCACTGCGGCACCGATCATGAAGGCGACCAGCTGCTGCGCCATGCACTTGCGCGGCTGCTGCTCTCCGCGCGCGCCTACCATCGGGTGCTGCGCGTCGCACGCACCATCGCCGACCTCGCCGGCAGCACCACCATCGCCGCGGAGCACATCGCCGAGGCGATACAGTACCGGCGGCTCGACGCGAGCTTCTAGGCGGCCGCGTCCACGTTGGCGGGGGCGGCGGTCCACGCCGCTTGCGCCTGGGTCTGCGTCCAGGGCAGCTCGCGCGAGAGCGCGCCCAGCACTTCCTGCAACACGCCGATGCGCTGCGGCCGGTCCTCGCGACGCTTTTCGAGGCAGGCGGCGACGAGCGCGTCGAGCGCGGGCGGTACCGGCCGCGCTGCGAGTGCGCTGGCGCGGGGTGCAGGCTCGTTCAGGACCTTGCTCGTGAGCGCGAGCTCGTCCGGGGCGTCAAATAGCTTGCGACCGGTGAGCATGAAGAAGGCCACGGCGCCGACGGCGTAGATGTCGGCGCGCGCGTCCACATCGGCCGGATCGCGCAGCCGCTCCGGCGCCATGTACAGCGGCGTGCCGAGAATGCGAAGCGTGCGGGTGATGGTGTGACTGTGCGGCTCGGACACCTGCTTGACGAGACCGAAGTCGAGGATCTTGGCGAAATCGTATTCGCCGCCGTAGTGGCACGCCATGATGTTCGTTGCGCTGATGTCACGGTGCACCATGCCCTTGCCGTGCGCCTCCGCGAGCCCGGCGCAAACTTGGCGCAGCAGGTGCACGGCGCGCGCCGCTTGCAGGGCGCCGACGCGCTGCACGAGCTCGTTCACCGTGGTGCCTTCGAGGTACTCCATCGCATAGTAGAAGAGACCGCCGGCCGTGCGGCCGTAGTCGAAGATCTCCACCATGTTGGGGTGCGACAGGCGGCTCGCGAGTTGCGCCTCGCGCTGGAAGCGCGCCACGATCTCGTCGGTGGAGCGGATCGGCTTGAGCAGCTTGACGGCCGTCGGGCGCTTGAGGAGGTCGTGCTTTGCGAGATAGACGTTGGCGTGGCCGCCCTCGCCGATGCGCTCGCCCAGCACGTACGGCCCGAGCCGCCGCGGCTCGCCGATGCGCAGCTTCGCGGCGGAGAACCAAGCGTAGAGCGCAACGGCGACCGCCAGCACGAGCGCGCCGAAGACCACGGCGAAGGTCGTGCGCAGCACGAGGAGCGGCGCGTAAGCCTCGCGCGCGCCGACTTCGATGGCGATGCCCAGCCCGTGCGGCGCAAGCCACCGCCAGGCGCCGATCACGTCGCGGCCGTAGTATCCGGCATAGGGCGCGAGAAGCTGCCCCTCGCGCTCTCGGGCGGCCACGCCCGCCCGCGCCGAGGCGGCCAGCGTGGTGAGCGTGCCGGCGGGCGCGCCCGGCGGCTCGAGCCGGAGCCGAAGCACGGTGCTCGACGCCGCTCCGGCCCGCCCGAGGCCGGCGAGCGCCTCCTTGAAGCGGCTTTCGGAGAGCATCCTGCCCTCGCGGTCGAACGCATAGCTCTCGCCGGTGCTGCCCGCGCGCGCCGCAGCCACGATCGCCCCGAACTGCTCTTCGGCGGGCTGGCCGACGCCGAGAGCGGCGATGACCTTGCCCGCATCGTCCCTCACCGGCGTCTCCACCCAGACCATCGGCCGTGAGAGCGGCAGCCCCGCCGCGGCTTGCTCGAGCCGCTCGGCGTCGACCGATGGCGGCACGAACAACGTTTCTCCCCGGAACGCTGCTGCCAGGGCGGTCTGGCGCACGCTGCGGGCCACCTTCAGGCCGCAGTACTCGCGGAACTTGGAGGCCAGGATGAGGCCGGATTGGCCGATGACGTGGAAGGCGAGCGCGCCGCTTCCCGCGAGCGCCTCGTCGAGCTGCTCGACCAGCGGTCGGCGCGCCGGTGCGGCGCAGTACTGCTCGGGGGCGACGCCCGAGCGCATGGCGATGGCCGCGAGGTCCGCGACGTGTTCGCGGACCAGGCGGTCGCGCGCGAGGCGGCGAATGGCGAACTTCTGGTCCTCGATCCAAACGTCCACCATCTTCGCCTGTGCATCCAGCGCCGATTTCAGCGTCTCTGCCCGCAGCTCGCGCAGCGAGCGCTCGACCGCGAGGTAAGTCCACGTGCCGATAGCGGTGAGCAGAACGGTGCTGGCGAGGGCGGCGAGCGCCAGCCCGAGCCGCAGGCGCGCGCGCCGTGTCTGCGCTTCCCGCAGCCCCGAATCGTCGGGCTGCACGCTGGCCGCGGCGTCCGGGGCGGAAATGAGCGAGAGCGACGATTTCACAGCTTCACCCTACACCGATCCATGGTTGCTATATTGGCCCAACTATGGCGACGTACGCGATCGGAGACGTACAGGGCTGCTTCGGCGAGCTCCGGCGGCTCCTGGACGAAGTACGGCCCGCTGCGAGCGACCGGCTGTGGTTCGTCGGCGATCTCGTGAACCGGGGGCCGAAATCGCTGGAGGTGTTGCGCTTCGTGCGGGACCTGGGCGAGCGCGCCGTCACGGTGCTGGGCAACCACGACCTGCACCTCGTGTCCCAGTTCGAGGGCGTCGCGAGGCTGCGCAAGGACGATACCTTCGACGACGTGCTTGCGGCAGCCGATGCGCGCGAGCTGGTGGACTGGCTGCGCCAGCGGCCCATGATGCATGTGGAGAACGGCCTGGCGATGGTCCACGCCGGCCTGGCTCCGGACTGGAGCATCGAGAAGGCGCTCGTGCTCGCCGGGGAGGTGCAGACGGCGCTCTCGGGAGCGCACTACCGCGACTTCCTCGCCAACATGTACGGCAGCAAGCCCGCGCAGTGGAGCGATGCGCTGTGCGGCTGGGATCGCCTGCGCGTGATCGTCAACGCGATGACGCGGATGCGCTTCTGCACGCCGCAGGGGCGCATGGCGTTCGACGCCAAGGGAACCCGGCCGCCGCCCGGCACGCGTCCCTGGTACGAGTTCCGCGCGCGCGGCGAGTCGATCGTCTGCGGGCACTGGTCGGCCCTGGGCCTGAAGCTCACCGGGAACGTCGCGCTGCTCGACAGCGGCTGCGTGTGGGGCGGCAGCCTGAGCGCGCTGCGGCTCGAAGACCGCGCGCTCTTTCAAGTACCATGTGCCGGCTATCAGGCGGCGGGAGGCGAGGCATGAGCGATTGCGTGTTCTGCAAGATCGTCGCGGGACAGATTCCGGCCACGGTGGTCCATGAGGACGACCTGACCTTCGCATTCATGGACATCGGCCAGGTCAATCCCGGCCACGTGCTCGTGGCGCTCAAGCCGCACGCCGAGAACCTGTTCGCGCTGGACGAGGCGCAGGCCGCGGCGGTGTTCCGCACGGCGGCGCGCGTGGCGCGGGGCATCCGCGCCGCGTTCGAGCCGCAGGGACTCTCGGTCTACCAGGCGAACGGCAAGCCGGCCGGGCAGACGGTGTTCCACTTCCACATCCACCTCGTGCCGCGACACGATGGCGACGGGATGAATCTCACCTGGCCGGTGAAGAACCCGCCGCGCGAGAAGCTCGAGGACTACGCCGCCAAGATTCGCGCGCGGCTCGGCTAGAATACCCCGGCGATGGGCGCCTCGTTCATCCCGCTGCATCCGGTATTCGCCGCGGAGGTACAGGGCCTCGACATCCGGCGATCCCTGCCGCGCGAGGCGGTGCGCGAGATCGACGAAGGCATGAACCGCTTCGGCGTCCTCGTCTTCCGCGGCCAGCCGCTCACGCAGGACGAGCAGATCGCCTTCACGAAGCAGTTCGGCGAGCTCGACATCGGCTTTCGCCGCGTCACCTCCGCGGGCGGCCCGCTGCCGCCGCACCGCTTCGGCTACCAGGAGCTCGCCGACATCTCCAATGTCGCGATCGACGGCAGCGTCGCCGCGCGCGAGTCGCGCAAGATCGTCGCAAACATCGCCAATCAGCTCTGGCACGCCGACAGCTCGTTCCAGCAGCCGCGCGCCAAATACTCCATGCTGCACGCGGTGGTCGTCCCCCCCAAGGGGGGCGAGACCGAGTTCTGCGACGAGCGGGATGCTTACGACCGGCTCGACGGGGAGACCAGGGCGCGCCTCGAGGGCCTGCAGGCCGAGCACTTCGCGCTGCACTCGCGCTTCCTGCTCGGCGACACCGACTACGGCGACGCGCAGGTGAAGGCGATCGCGCCGGTGCGCTGGCCGATCGTGCAGACGCACGCCGGCTCTGGCCGCCGCCATCTCTACATCGGCGCGCATGCGCGCGCCATCGACGGCATGACGGTCGCAGAGGCGCGCATGCTGCTCATGAACCTGCTCGAGCACGCGACGCAGCGCGAGTATGTGTACCGCCATCGCTGGCAGCCGGCCGACCTCGTGATCTGGGACAACCGCTGCGTCCTGCACCGCGGCCGGGCGTACGATTTCACCCAGCGCCGGGAGCTGCGGCGCAGCACCACCGTGGACGTCGAAACGGAGCGCCAGCCCCAGACGGCCTGACGCTCAACACCATAACCGCAAGGCAAGGAGGAGGAAAAACGATGCTCATCACCCGACGCTTTCTCGGCATGGCGGCAGCTCTCGTCATGGCCACGGCGCCTCAGGCGCTCGCCCAAAGCTACCAGTGGCCGAAGCATTTCTCGGTCGTGACGCCGGTGGTCGGCACCGCGAACCATTCCCTCGCGGTCGCGTGGAGCTCGAAGTTCTCCAAGGCGACCGGCGCGCGGGTCGCGGTGCTGCCCGCGCCGAACGGCTTTGCGCGGGCCACTTGGCTCAACTCGGGCGAGGGCCGGATCTCCATGCTGCAGGCCTCGGACTACTTCGACCAGATGGACGGCGTGCAAGGCTACGCCTCCAAGACCGGCGGGCCTGCCGACACGCGCGTCGTCAACATTACCCTGGTAACGGCGTGGGGCTACGCCGTGCGCGGCGACTCGTCGATCAAGTCGATCGACGACGTCAAGGCGGGCACCCGCATCTCGCTCGCCAAGAGCTCCTCGTTCCTGGTCTCCGGTATCGACGCGCTGCTCGCCTTGCGCGGACTCAAGCGCGAGGACGTGAACATCGTAGAGGTGGGCAGCTACGGCGCGAACACCGCCGTCCTCGCCGAAGGCCGCGTCGACGTGACCTTCACCTCGCCGATCTCCGGGCCTTCCTACCAGGCCGAGGCCGGACCCAACGGCCTGCGCTGGCTCGCGCTGCCGGCGCCGGACAAGGACCGCGCCGCCTACGCGCGCTACCGCAAGATCATGTCGGGCTACGTGCCGCAGAAGACCACTGCCGGCGTGCGCTCGGCCGTCGGCCTGAGCATGGACCACGCTTTCCAGGCGAACCACGTGCGCGCCGACGAGGATCCCGAGTTCGTCTACCAGCTGCTCAAGTGGCTGGACGAGAACCACGCGAGCTACAAGGGCGACTTTACGCACGCGCACATGATGAACGTCGATAACCTGGTGGCGTTCCTGGAGGTCGGCGCCCTGCAGCCGATGCACGAGGGCACCATCCGTTACCTGAAGGAGAAGGGCCGGTGGAAAGCGCAGTACCAGGCCCGCCAGGACCAGCTCGTCGCCTTGGCGAAGAAGCGCGAGCACGGCTACCGCGCGGCCATGCAGGCGGCCGAGAAGAAGGGGATCGCGGTCGACGCAGGCAACGCGCAGTGGGTCGCCTTCTGGAAGGACCACCGGCAGCGTAACGGCATGGGCGAGCCCTTCGGCGAGGAGGTCCTGTCTCTGAACTAGCGCCGCCACCGGGCGATATCCCCGAGAAGTTCGTCGACCGGGCGAGCCAGCGCTACGAGGGGCTGCCGGCGCCCCTGCGCTGGCTCGTGCTTTCCATGTCGTTCGCCGGCGTGGCGCTGGCCGTGGTGTACATCTTCGGCCTCGTGCCGCTGCTGGATGTCACCTATTACTTCCTGCTGATGGCGTGCTACCTGCCGATCGCGTTCCTCTTCCTGCCTGCACACCGGAACGAGAAGCGCGTCGGCTGGCTGAGCTACGTGCCGGCGGCGGCGACGCTCGGGCTGACGCTCTTCCTCGCCTACAAGTCGAGCGACCTCGTCTACCAGACCTGGGTACCTGCGTCGCACACCTGGCAGCTCGTGGTCGCGGCCGGGCTCTCGCTCGTCATCCTGGAGGCCGCGCGCCGCTCGGGCGGGGTGATCTTCCTCGGCATCGTGCTGGTCCTTGGCCTGTACCCGGTATTCGCCGACCGCATGCCCGACATCCTGTGGGGGCCGCCGACGACGCTCGCGCGCACCCTCGCCTTCAACGTCTACTCGAGCGACGCGCTGCTCGGGGTGGTGACGCGAGTGGTGGGCGAGGTGATCATCGGCTTCCTGATCCTCGCCGCGCTCATGGTGGCGACGGGGGCGGCGGATTTCTTCCTCAAGCTCGCCATGGCGCTCATGGGCAGGTCGCGCGGCGGGCCGGCCAAGGTGAGCGTGCTCGCGAGCGGGTTCTTCGGCAGCCTGAGCGGCAGCATCTTCGGCAACGTGGTGAGCACCGGCGCCGTCACGATCCCGGCGATGAAGCGCGCCGGCTTTCCGGCGCACTACGCCGGCGCGCTGGAAGCCTGCGCCTCGACCGGCGGCATGCTGATGCCGCCGGTCATGGGCGCGGTCGCTTTCATCATGGCCGACTTCACGAACACGCAATACGGCGTCATCGTGCTCGCGGCGATCATCCCGAGCCTGCTCTTCTATTTCGGCCTTTATTGCCACGTCGACGGCTACGCCGCGCGTAACGGCATGGCCGGGTCGCGGCAGGAAGACCTTCCTTCCATCCGCCAGACCCTCAAGGAAGGATGGCCGTTCCTGGCGGTGCTCGCGTTCCTCATCTGGGGACTGGTCGTCATGCAATGGGAGCGCCTGACGCCGTTCTACGCTTCAGCGCTGCTGATCGCGATGACATTCGTGAAGAAGGAGTTGCGCCTCAGCTGGCGCCGGGTGCGCGACATCGTGTTCGAGACCGGCAAGCTTCTCGCCGAGACGACGGCGCTGCTCTTGCCGGCGAGCTTCATCCTCGGCGGCCTGATGGCCACCGGCGTCGCGCCTTCGCTCACGGCCACCCTGGTGCAAATGGGCGGCACGAGCGTGGTGCCGATCCTGCTCATCGGCATGGCGGTGTGCATCATCTTCGGCATGCTGGGGCTCATCGTCGCCGCGTACCTCATGCTCGCGCTGACGCTCGCGCCGGCGCTGGAGCAGGTCGGCGGCCTCAACACCCTGGCGGTGCATCTGTTCATCGCCTACTACTCGGTGCTCGCCGCCATCACCCCGCCGATCGCTCTCGCGGCCTTCCTCGCTTCGCGCATCAGCGGCTCCGATCCCATCAAGACGAGCATGCACGCCGCGCGCCTGGGGGTCGTTATCTACTTCATCCCGATCTTCTTCCTGTTCGAGCCCGCGCTCATCTTCCAGGGCCCGCTGTGGCGCACCGCGGTTTGGACGATGCTGAACATCGTGGCGATCGTGGTCATCGCCGGCGCCTCCGAAGGCTACATGGTCAGGTTCGGGCGCCTGCGCAACTGGGCCCGGCCGGTGCTGTTCGTCGCGGGCTTGCTCATCGGATTCCCCAACTGGATCACCACCACCGTCGGCCTGGCGATGCTCGGCGCCGTGCTGGCGCTGCGCAGGCTCGCCCTTGCACCGGCACCCGCGCCGGCCTCCGCGGCGGCCTAGGGCTGGGGTGTCACCCGGGTGATCCCGCCCGAGGTGACCAGGCGCACCCGCTGCCCGGGGGTGAACTGCAAGTCCGCCTCCTGCACGATTGCGCGCAGCTCACCCGACTCCAGGCGCACCGTGATCTCGAGGGCGTCCTTCTCCGTCATCCGGTTCTCGATCGTGTTGCCCGCGACGCCGCCGGCGACGCCGCCGAGCACCGCGCCCACCGTCGAGCCCCTGCCCTGGCCGACGCCGCTGCCCGCGACGCCGCCGACGACGCCGCCCGCGGCGCCGCCCAGCCCCGACTGGCTGCCCTGGATGGTCACGTTACGCACCGCGTCGACCGTGGCGAAGCGCACGGTCTGCTCTCTTCCCGCTTCGTGCTTGCCGTAGACGTTGGCCGATTCGCGGGTCTGGCATCCGGCCAGCAGCGCCGCGAGGGCGGCAACGGCGATTGCAGTTCTCACGAGCTCATCCTTTCCAGGGCGAGTAGCCGAAAGCACGCTTGAAGCGCGCTTCGATCTCCCCGCGGGCCGGCGCGTGGTTCTGCGCGCCGCGGTGCGCGATCTTGATCGCGCCCATCACGGCGCCTAGTTTACCCGTCGAGGGCCAATCCCAGCCCTGCGCGATGCCGTAGAGGAGTCCCGCGCGGTAGGCGTCGCCGCAGCCGGTCGGGTCCGACACCGCCTCCGCGGGAACACACGGGATCTCGTGGCGCCGACCACCGGCGAGGATCAGCGAGCCCTTGGCCCCGAGCGTCACGATCAGGGCCTTGAGCTCGCGGGCGAGGTCCTCGAGCTTGCGGCCGATTCTCTCCTCCAGCATGCGCCCTTCGTAATCGTTGACGGCGAGGTAATCGGCGAGCCGCACGAATTCCGCCAGCTCGGCGCCGGAGAACATCGGCAGCCCCTGCCCCGGATCGAAAATGAACGGCACACCGGCCTCGGCACATTCGCGCGCGTGCTGCAGCATGCCCTCCTTGCCGTCGGGAGCGATGATCGCGATCGCGGCCGCGAGCTCGCGCCCGATATGGTTCTCGTGCGCGAAGTTCATCGCACCGGGATGGAAGGCCGTGATCTGGTTGTCGTCGAGGTCGGTGGTGATGAACGCCTGCGCGGTGAACTGGCCGGGGATGCGCCGCAGGTGCCCGGTGCCCACCTCCAGCTTCTCCAGGCGCGCGAGGTAGGGCGCGATGTCCTCTCCCACCGCCGCCATGACGAGGGGCTGCTCGCCCAGCAGGCGCAGGTTGTAGCCGATGTTGCCCGCCGTGCCGCCGTACTCGCGCCGCATCTCGGGCGTAAGGAAGCAGACGTTCAGGATGTGCAGCTGGTCCGCCAGCAGGTGATTGCGGAAGCGGTCCGGGAACACCATGATGGTGTCGTAGGCGATCGAGCCGGTGACGAGGATCTTCACGAGGGATAGAAAAGATAGAGGCGGTAGCCGGTCGCGGCGCTGCGGCTGGAGTCCAGGTATACGCGCAGCGAGGCCTCGGCGCCGGGCGCGATGCCCTTCGCGAGCATCTGTGCGGCGCGGGCGGCCTCGAGATAGTCGCGCGGTGCGAGTACCCGGCGCAGCACCGGCCGATCGGCATCGTCGGTCAGCGTGAGCTCGAGCGCGGGATAGTCCTGAGCGAAGCGCGCCCGGTTGCGCAGCACGGCGTTCAGCACGATGATGCCCTGGCGCCGCGGATCGGCCTGCAGCTCCGAGGAATCGATGCTCATCAGGTCGGGCCGGCGCGGCAAGGGCACCGTGCAGCCCAGTAGCCGGCAGGCGGAAGCGAGCGGCGCGCGCGCCGCGGGCAGCGTCGCAGCGAGCTCGGAGCGGAAGCGGTATCCCGCCTGCGCGGCAAGCGCCAGCGCGGCGAGCAGCGCGAGCGCCGCCCACAGCCAGGGCGCGCGCGGCGGCGCGTCGGGCTCGGCCATGAACTGCGGCAGCGGCGCGTCTTCGGGCGCTGGCGCCGGGCGCCGGGAGGGGTCGAACAGCCCGAGCTGCGGCGAGGGCTCGAGCGCAAGGCGCTCGGTCCCCTCCTCCACCAGCCCGGCGACGCCGTCGAACACCGCCGCGCACTTGCCGCAGCGCACTTTTCCGCCCCGCGCTGAAAGCTGGCCCGCCTGCACGCGGAACGCCGTGCCGCAGACGGGGCAGCGCGTGACCAGGCTCACCGGCGCGTCCCTTCGAGCAGGGCCCACCCCTCCTGCGCCGACGCCGCGATCTCGAACCAGCCGGCATAGGCCTGAGTCACCTCCCGGGCCTGATCCTGGAGGATTCCCGAGAGCGCGAGACGCCCGCCGGGGGCGGTGCGCGAGGCAAGAAGCGGTGCGAGCAGCATCAGTGGCTGGGCAAGGATGTTGGAAACGACGATGTCGTAGCACGCCGCGGGAAGCGCTTCCGGCGCCGCAACGCGCACCGCCGTGCCGTTCGCGCGCGCGTTCGCTTCGGTCGCCTCGAGCGCCTGCGGATCGAGGTCGACCGCGTCGACCTGCCGGGCGCCGAGCTTCGCGGCGGCGATCGCCAATATACCCGAGCCGCAGCCGTAATCGAGCACGCTTTCCCCGCCGTGCAGGCTTCGCTCGAGGAACTGCAGCACGAGCCGCGTGGAAGCATGGCTGCCGGTGCCGAAGGCGAGCCCGGGATCCAGGCGCACCGCCGCCGCTATGCCCGCGGGCGGCTCGTGCCAGCTCGGCCCGACCCACAGGCGCGCGCCGATCGAAAGCGGCGCGAACTGCTCGCGCGAGCGCCTGACCCAGTCCTGGTCGTCGACCTGCGAAAGGCGGAAGTCCGGGGTCTCGCGCAGGCCGCACGCGCGGGCAGCGCCGGCGAGCAGGGTGGCGGGGTTTGCACCCGTGCCGAGCAAGGCGGTGACGCTCGGCCGCGGCGCCTCGATCGCGTCGACCGATACGGACTGCGCGCCGCCCTCGAGCAGGGCCTCGCTCAACGCCTCGACCTGTGCGCCATCGATCTCCACCGTGAGCGCGAGCCACGGCATCACTTCTTCTTGCCGCTCTCCTGCGCGAGCTTCTGCTCCAGGTAGTGGATCGAGACGCCGCCGCGCAGGAAGCGCGTGTCGTTCAGCAATTCGCGGTGCAGGGGGATGTTGGTCTGGATGCCCTCGACCACCATCTCGGAGAGCGCGATGCGCATGCGCGCCAGGGCCTGCTCGCGCGTGGCGCCGTATGCGATCACCTTGCCGACCATCGAGTCGTAGTTCGGCGGCACGGTATAGCCCTGGTAGACGTGCGAGTCGACGCGGATGCCCGGGCCACCGGGCGGGTGGTAGGAGGTAATGCGCCCCGGCGAGGGCGTGAAGCGGTACGGATCCTCTGCGTTGATGCGGCACTCGATGGCGTGGCCGCGGAACTGGATGTCCTTCTGGCGAAAGCGCAGCTTCTCGCCGGCGGCGACGCGGATCTGCTCCTGCACCAGGTCGATGCCGGTGATCATCTCCGTCACCGGGTGCTCGACCTGGATGCGGGTGTTCATTTCGATGAAGAAGAACTCGCCGTCCTCGAACAGGAACTCGAAGGTGCCGGCGCCGCGGTAGCCGATCTTGCGGCAGGCGTCGACGCAGCGCTCGCCGATGCGCTCGCGCAGCTTCGGCGCAAGCTCGGGCGCGGGCGCCTCCTCCATCACCTTCTGGTGGCGCCGCTGCATCGAGCAGTCGCGCTCGCCCAGGTGGACGGCGTTCTTGTGGGCGTCGGCGAGGATCTGCACCTCGATGTGGCGCGGCTGCTCGAGATAGCGCTCGAGGTATACCACGGGGTTCGCGAACGCCGCCTGCGCCTCGCTGCGCGTCATGTTGACGGCGTTGGGCAGCGCCGCCTCGGTGTGCACGACGCGCATGCCGCGGCCGCCGCCCCCGCCGGCCGCCTTGATGATCACGGGGTAGCCGACCTTGCGCGCGATGCGCACCACTTCCTTGGGATCCTCGGGCAGCGCGCCCTCTGAGCCGGGCACGGTCGGCACCCCCGCCTTGGTCATCGCCTGCTTCGCGCTGACCTTGTCGCCCATCAAGCGTATGTTCTCGGGCCGTGGGCCGATGAAGACGAAGCCGGAGCGCTCGACCTTCTCGGCGAAGTCGGCGTTCTCGGAAAGAAAGCCATAGCCGGGGTGGATCGCCTCGGCGTCGGTCACCTCGGCGGCGCTGATGATCGCGGGGATATTGAGGTAGCTTGCCGCCGCGGGCGGCGGGCCGATGCACACCGACTCGTCGGCGAGCTTCACGTACTTTGCCTCGGTGTCGGCCTCCGAATGCACCACCACCGTGCGGATGCCCATCTCGCGGCACGCGCGCTGGATGCGCAGGGCGATCTCGCCGCGGTTGGCGATCAGGATCTTGCCGAACATTCAGCCCAGGATGAACAGGGGCTGGCCGTATTCCACCGGCTGCCCGTTCTCCACGAGGATGGCCTTGATGGCGCCGGCCGCGTCCGCCTCGATCTCGTTCATCAGCTTCATCGCCTCGATGATGCAGACCGTTTCGCCCTCCTTGACGCTCTGCCCAACCTCGACGAAAGGCTTCGCGTCCGGCGAGGCCGAGCGGTAGAAAGTGCCGACCATGGGCGCCTTGATGACACGGCCTTCCGGGCCCGCTTCGACCTCGGCGGCGGACGCAGGCGCGCTCGGCGCGGCCGGGCGCGGCTCGGCGGCGGGCGCGGCCGGCGCCGCCGGGCCGGGCGTCACGTTCACCGCCCCGCCCTTCACGATCTTGACCTTCTCCTCGCCCTCGGTGATCTCGAGCTCCGCGATGCCCGACTCCTGGACGAGATCGATCAGCTTCTTAAGCTTGCGCAGATCCACCGGGCTCCCCGAGTTTTGCGTTTTTCGCCATTTTTCGCCGCAGAACGCGGCATTTTAGCCGAGCAATCCCTCCACGACGTGACGTAGTTCCTCCTTGTGGAATGCCCCGAGCCGCTTCGCGGCCACCCCGCCAGATCGGTCGAGCAGCACCGTATAGGGGAGCGCGCCCGCGCGATTTCCAAGGCCGCGCATTAGTTCGATCGCCTCGCCGCCTGCAATCAATACAGGGTAGTTTACTTTGTAGTTAGCAGCAAAATCCCGTACTTTGTCTCCCCGATCGATGGCGATGCCCACAACTTCGAAGCCGCGAGGGGCGTATTTTTGCTTCGCAGCAACGAAAAGAGGCACTTCCTCCCGGCACGGCGCGCACCAGGTCGCCCAGAAGTTGACCGCCACAACCTGTCCGCGCCAGTCCAGCAACCGGCGGCTGCGACCGTCGAGATCGGGAAAGCGCGCCGACAGGAGTCGCGCGGCGCCGCTCCCAGACTGCACGACGAGCGCCCCCACCAGGGCGCCGGCAGCCGCCGCTCCCGCGCCGATGCCGGCGAGGGCGAGCGCCTTACGCCGGCCCGGTCGCATCGCGCAGCAGCGCGCCCACTTCCGCGATGCCCGCGCGGTCCATCACCCGCCCCGCCTGCGAGGTCTTCAGCGCGACGCGCTCGTCGCGGGGATCGAACACCGAGAGCTTGAGCGGCGCCCCCTGCCATTCGAGGCACAGCACGCTGACCGCGTGCGCGCGGTCGCCCGAGTAGCGCCGGCCTTCGTGGGTCTCGTAGGGGATGTGGCGCTCGAGCAGATAGAGCTCGACGTCCTTCGGGCTTTCGGGAAAGAGCTGCAGATCGATGCCGGCGTAGGGGCCGGCGGTGCCCTTCAGCACCGGCCCGGTCAGGTACGGGCTGAAGCGTTCGAGGGCGCGCATCGCCTCGAGCGCGACGGTCCGAAGCTCGGCGATGCGCTCGGCGTGCTCTTCCGGCTCGTAGAGCGCGCGGTAGACGTTAAGCTCGGCCTCGATCTCGTCGTTGGTGGGCAGCGCCTGAGCGTCGGTTGCTCCGAGTTGGCGCGCCGCCTTGCGCTTGGCGAGCGCGAAGTCGTCGATGCCATCCTCAGCCATCAGGCGTGCCGCCGCGGCGGCGATGCGGGCCCGCGTGCCGGTCTGACGCGTGCTCTTGCGGCTCATGGTAACGATTCAATCATAGAATCTTCACCCTTCGACATGGCCGCGCACCTCCACATCCTCGGCATCTGCGGCACGTTCATGGGCGGCATCGCCGCGATCGCCAAGGCGGCCGGCTACCGCGTCACGGGCTGCGACGCGAACGTCTATCCGCCGATGAGCGACCAGCTCGAGGCGCTGGGAATCGAGCTCACCGAGGGCTTCGGCGCCGAGCAGCTCGCGCTGCGCCCGGACCTCTGGGTGATCGGCAACGTCGTGACGCGCGGCAACCCGCTCATGGAAGCGATCCTCGACCGCGGCGAGCGCTACGTGTCGGGCCCGCAGTGGCTCGCCGAGCACGTGCTTGCAGGCCGGCATGTGCTCGCCGTGGCCGGGACGCACGGCAAGACCACGGTCTCGGCGATGATTGCCTGGATCCTCGAGCGCGCCGGGCGCAATCCCGGGTTCCTCATCGGTGGCGTGCCGCTCGACTTCCCGGTTTCGGCGCGCCATACCGGCTCGAGCCTGTTCGTCATCGAAGCCGACGAGTACGACACCGCCTTTTTCGACAAGCGCTCGAAGTTCGTCCACTACCAGGCGCGGACCGCGATTCTCAACAACCTGGAGTTCGATCATGCCGACATCTTCGACGATCTTGCGGCGATCGAGCGGCAATTTCACCATTTCGTTCGAACAGTCCCGAGGTCGGGGCTGGTCATTGCCAATGGCGTGGATACGTCTCTGGAGCGAGTGCTCACCTTGGGATGCTGGACGCCCATCGAGCGCTTCGGCGTGCGGGCCGGCTGGCAGGCAGGCGCCCCAGATGCGAGCGGCGCATTCGAGATCGCGTGGCAGGGCAGGGCGCTGGGCCGGGTGCGATGGCAGCTCCAGGGGCCGCACAGCCGGCTGAACGCGCTCGCGGCAATCGCCGCCGCCCGCCACGCCGGCGTCGACCCGGCGGAAGCCATTGCCTCGCTCGGCGCCTTCTCCGGCGTGCGACGGCGCATGCAGCTGCGCGGCGGCGCGCGCGGCGTAAGCGTGTACGACGACTTCGCCCATCACCCGACTGCGATCCGCACCACCCTCGAGGGCCTGCGGGAGCGGGTAGGGCAGGCGCGCATCCTGGCGGTGCTCGAGCCGCGCTCCAACACGATGAAGCGCGGCGTGATGAAGGAGGCGCTGCCGGCCAGTCTCGCCGCCGCCGACCGGATCTACCTCTACACCGCGGGCATCGACTGGGACGCCCAGGCGCTATTCGCGCCGTTAGGGGCGAGGGCGCGCTGCCTGAGCGACCTCGATGCCCTGGTGGCCGCCGTGTCGGCGGAAGCGCGCAGCGGCGACCAGGTGCTGGTGATGTCCAACGGCGGCTTTGGCGGCATCCACGGCAAGCTCCTAGAGCGGCTCGCCCAGGAAGCCGCCGCTTGATCGCTTACCTGCACGGATTCAATTCCTCGCCCCAGTCGCACAAGGCCAGGGTTCTGGAGCGCTTTCTCGCCGAGCGCGGCCTGGGCGAGCAGTATGCTTGCCCGGCGCTGCCGCCGCTCGCGTCCGAAGCAATCCGGGAAGCCGAGCAGTTCATGGGAAAGAACGTGTGTTTCATCGGTTCGTCCCTCGGCGGCTTCTATGCCACATGGCTGGCGGAGAAGCATCATGTGCGGGCCGTGCTCATCAATCCTGCCATCGATCCGCACGTCGGCCTGCGCGCCTACCTCGGGCGGCAGGAGAACCTGCACACCGGCGAGCCCTACGAGCTCACCGAAGCGCACCTGCGCGACTGGGAGCGACACTATGCGCCGCGCATCACGCCGGGGCGCTACCTGCTCATCGTCGAGACCGGCGACGAGGTCCTCGACTACCGCCGCGCGGTGGCGCGCTACGCGGGCGCCGAGCAGATCGTCGTGCCGGGCGGCGACCACAGCCTGCAGAGCTTTCCGCGGCACCTCCCGCGCATTCTCGAGTTCGCCCGTGCAGCTGCTCTATGAGGAGGACGGCGACCTGAAGGTCGGCGCGGTGCTGTCGCAGGCGCCCGCGTCCTTCCAGGTAGAGAGCCCGCACGGGCGCCGCTCGAAGATCAAGGCGGCAGCCGTGCTGCTCTCCTTCGAGCAGCCTTCTGGCGCCGAGGTGCTCGCGGCGGCGGAGGCTTTCGCCCGGGAGCTGGACGTCGAGTTCCTCTGGCAGTGCAGCGGCGGCCGCGAGTTCGCCTTTCAGGACCTCGCGCGCGAGTACGTCGGGCGCGAGCCGACCCCGGCCGAGGCCGCCGGCGTGCTCATGAAGCTGCACGCCGCGCCGATGTATTTCTACCGGCGCGGCCGCGGCCGCTTCCAGGCGGCGCCCGAGCAGACGCTGAAGCTCGCCCTTGCCGGCGTCGAGAAGAAGAAGCGCATCCAGGAAAGCATCGCGGCATGGGCGGCGCGCCTCGCCCGGTTCGACTGCCCCCCGGAGATCGCGGCGCTGCGCGAGGAGCTCCTGTACGCGCCCGACCGCAACAAGCCCGAGACCAAGGCGCTGGAGCAGGCGTGCCGCGAAACCGGCCTCGCGCCGGTGCGCCTGTTCGAGCGCTGCGGCCTGATCCGCGACGCGCACGAGTACCACCTGCAGCGCTTCGTGCACGAGTTCTTTCCGCGCGGCACGCAGTTCCCGCCGCACCCGCTGCCCGAGGCCCCCGGCGGCCTGCCGCTCGCCGACGCGGCCGCCTTCAGCCTGGACGACGTGGGCACCAACGAGATCGACGACGCCTTCTCGGTGCGCCGCGTCGCGCCGGGCGAGCTGCGCGTCGGCATCCACATCGCCGCGCCGGCGGCGGGCTTCGCCCCCGGAACGCCGCTCGATGCCATCGCGCGCGAGCGGCTCTCCACTGCCTACATGCCGGGGCGCAAGTTCACCATGCTGCCCGAGGACGTCGTCGAGCGTTTCTCGCTCGACCATGGCGGCGAGCAGGTCGCGGTGTCGCTGTACTTCCACGTTTCCGAGGCCGACGGGACGCTGCGGGGGCGCCACACCCGCCTGGAGCGCGTGCCGATCGCCGCGAACCTGAGGCACGCGCGCTACGACGCCCTCAACGCGGCCTTCGAGGCTGGGACCGCGGCCGGGCTGCCCTTCGAGGAGGAGCTGCGCTCGCTCTGGCGGCTTTCTACCGCGCTGGAGGCGAAGCGCGGCCGGCCGAGCGCCGGCGCGGCGCTCGTCGACTACAGCTTCGCCGTCGAGGAGGGGAGGGTGCGCATCCTGCCGCGCCGGCGCGGCGCGCCGCTCGACAAGCTCGTGTCCGAGCTCATGATTCTCGCCAACTCGACCTGGGGAGAGCTGCTCGCCGAGCACGACGCCGCCGGCATCTATCGCGTGCAATCGACCGGCAAGGTGCGGCTCTCGGTCCACCCGGAGGCGCACGAGGGGCTGGGCGTGTCCTGCTACGCCTGGATGAGCTCGCCCCTGCGGCGCTACGTCGACCTCGTCAACCAGTGGCAGCTGCTCGCGGTGCTCGCCGGGCGCAAGCCGCCTTTCCAGCGCAATTCGGACGCGCTGCTCTCCGCCCTGCAGGCATTCGAAGTCACTTACACGCGCTACGACGAGCACCAGCGGGCGATGGAGGCCTACTGGAGCCTGCGCTGGCTGGTGCAGGAGGGCGTCAGCGCGATCGACGCGATGGTCCTGCGCGAGAACCTCGTGCGCCTGGAGGGGCTGCCGTTCACCACGCGCGTGCCCTCGCTTCCCGCGCTCGAGCCCGGCACGCGCGTTCGCCTGGCGGTCGAAGGGGTGGATCTGCTCGAGCGGGCGCTTGCTTGCCGGTTCGTCGGCACTAGCGAAAATCCCCAAAATATGAAAGGCTTGTAGGATTGAGGTGAGATTGCACTTGACCATCAGCCGCGATGACCGGGTGCTGGGCGCGGCAGTAGGAATCTCGATCCTGCTGCACGGGGCGCTCCTGTCGATGCATTTCAAGTTTCCCGACTCGCTGCGCGCGAAGCCGAGCGAGCAGACACTGGAAGTGGTGCTGGTCAACGCGAAAACGCGCGAGCGGCCAGCCCGCCCGGAGGTGCTCGCGCAGTCCAATCTCAACCGGGGCGGCAACGTCGACGAAAACCGCCGCGCCAAGACACCGCTACCGGTGACCGCGCCGCCCAAGCCCGGCAAGGACCTCGTCGCGGCGCAGCGGCGCATGCGCGAGCTGGAGGCACAGCAGCAGCGGCTGCTCGCACAAGCGCGCGAATCGGCCGCGCGCGTGCCGGCCGAGGCGCCGCGTCCAGCGCCCTCCGAGCAGCCGGCGACGCGTCCGAGCGGCCGGGACCTCGCCGATGCGTCGCTCGCGATGATGCGCCTCGAGGCCGAGATCGAGAAGCGCATCCAGGAATACCAGAAGCGGCCGCGCAAGAAGTTCATCGGCGCGAACGCCGCCGAGTACCGCTTCGCGCAGTACGAGGAAGACTGGCGGGCCAAGGTCGAGCGCGTCGGCACGCTCAACTATCCGCCCGCGGCGCGCGGCAAGCTCTACGGCAACCTGCGGCTGACCGTCACCATCCGGCCCGACGGCAACGTCGAGTCGATCGAGCTCGACCGCTCCTCCGGCCTCAAGGTCCTCGACGCCGCGGCGTTCAAGATCGTGCGCATGGCGAGCCCGTTCGCGGTGTTCCCCCCCGACATCCGCCGCGACACCGGCCTCTTGGTGATCACCCGCACCTGGTTCTTCGGCCAAGGCGACAAGATCTGGACTGAATAGTGGCCGACCGTTACGCGGTCATCGGCAACCCGGTGGCGCATTCCAAGTCGCCCTGGATCCACGCCGAGTTCGCCCGCGCGAGCGGGCAGGATTTGAGCTACGGCGCCATCGAAGCGCCGCGCGAGGGCTTCCGGCAGGCGGTGCAGACGTTTCGCGACGCGGGCGGCAGGGGCCTCAACGTCACGCTGCCTTTCAAGGAAGAGGCGTACGCGCTTTGCGCCGAGGTGAGCGATCGCGCGCGGCTCGCCCGCGCCGTCAATACGCTCGCCTTCCGCGAGCAGATCTTCGGCGACAACACCGACGGAGCGGGGTTGCTTGCCGATCTTGAAAAGAATCTCGGCAAGAAGGTGAAAGGCAGCCATGTCCTCCTGCTCGGCGCGGGGGGCGCCGCGCAGGGCGTCGCCGGCGCGCTTCTCGAGGCCGGCGCCGCCGAGCTCGCCATCGCGAACCGCGACTTGGGTCGCGCGCAGGCGCTCGCGGCGCGCTTTCCCGGCGTGAGGGCGAGCGGCTACGGCGCGCTCGCGGCGGGCTTCGACATCGTGGTGAACGCCACCTCCGCCGGCCTGCAGGGCGCCGCGCCGCCGCTGCCCGCCGGCATCCTCGGTCCGGGCGTGCTCGCTTACGAGATGGTGTACGGCCGCGACACGCCATTCCTCGCCGCGGCGCGCGCCGCGGGAGCGCGCGCGTGCGACGGGCTGGGGATGCTCGTCGAGCAGGCCGCCGAATCGTTCTTCGTCTGGCGCGGCGTGCGGCCCGCCACCGCGCCGGTGCTGGAGCGCCTGCGCCGTGGCTAGGCGGGCGAGCCGCCTGGTGCGGGCGTGGAAGCTCTTCTGCTATGCCCTGGGCAGCCTGGTCGCGCTCGCCGTGGCCCTGCAGCTGTGGTTCTTCGCGCACATCGCGTACTGGAACTTCGCCAATCCCGCGTCCACGGCGTTCATGAGCCGCACCCTGGAGAAGCCGGGCGCCCGCGTGCGGCACGCCTGGGTCCCCTACCAGCGGATCTCGCCGCACCTGAAGCGCGCGGTGGTCGCGGCCGAGGACGCGAAGTTCCTCGATCACGAGGGCTTCGACTGGGAGGCGATCCACAAGGCGATGCTGAAGAACGAGCAGAAGGGCAGGGTGGTGGCGGGCGCCTCGACCATCACGCAGCAGCTCGCGAAGAACCTGTTCCTCTCCTCGCAGCGCTCGTGGGCGCGCAAGGCGCAGGAGGCGGCGATCACCTGGATGATGGAGCTCGTCATGTCCAAGCGCCGCATCCTCGAGCTCTACCTCAACTTCGCCGAATGGGGCGAGGGCGTGTTCGGCGCCGAGGCCGCGGCGCGCCATCACTTCGGCCTGAGCGCGGCGGCGCTCAGTCCCGAGCAGGCGGCGTGGCTCGCGGCGGTGCTACCCAGCCCCCGGCGCTACGAGCGCGGACGCACCACGCCCTACCTCGCCGGGCGCTCGGACACCATCCTCGTGCGCATGGGAGGCGTGCACGTCCCCTGAGACGCGCCTCGAGGTCGAGGACCTGCAGCGCAGCCTGCACGAGGTGCAGGAGCTCGTGCACACGCCGCAACGCGCCGGGCTGCGCGCCAAGCTCGACGCGCTGCACCCGGCCGACGTCGCCCGCATCCTGGAGGCGCTGCCCGTCGAGGAGCGCCTGGCGGTCTGGGACCTCGTCAAGGCCGACCGCGACGGCGAGATCCTCGTCGAGGTGTCCGACGCGGTGCGCGAGTCGCTCATCGAGGCGATGGACTCCAGGGAGCTCGTCGCCGCCGCCGAGACGCTGGAAGCCGACGAGCTCGCCGACATCGCGGCCGACCTGCCGCCGGCGGTCATCGCCGAGGTGGTGCAGGCGCTGCCCGCCGAGGAGCGCGAGCGGCTGCGCGCGGCGCTCTCCTACCCTGAAGGCTCGGTCGGCGCCTTGATGGATTTCGACCACGTCGCGGTGCGCGAGGACGTGACCCTCGAAGCGGTGACGCGCTTCATGCGGCGCATGGACGAGCTTCCCGATCACACCGACCAGCTGTTCGTCGTCGACCGGCAGCAGGCGCTGCGCGGCAGCCTGCCGCTCGCGCGGCTCATCGTGTCGGACCTCGACCTCGAGGTGTCGCGCGTGATGGTGCCGCAGAGCGCGCGCTTCGGCCCGCAGGACCGCGCCGAGGACGCGGCGGACGCCTTCGAGCGCTACGACCTCGTCTCGGCCGCCGTGGTCGATGCCGCCGGGCGGCTGATCGGACGCCTGACCGTCGACGCGGTGGTGGACTACATCCGCGAGCAGAGCGCCGAATCGCAGCTCGCCGAAGCGGGCCTGCGCGAGGCGGAGGACGTGTTCGCGCCGGTGCTCGACAGCTTCCGCAACCGCTGGTCCTGGCTCGCCGTCAACCTCGTCACCGCCTTCATCGCTTCGCGCGTCATCGGCCTGTTCGAGGACGCGATCGCCGCCCTGGTCGCGCTCGCCGCGCTGATGCCGATCGTCGCCGGCATCGGCGGCAACTCCGGCAACCAGACCGCCACCCTGATCGTGCGCGCGCTCGCGCTCGGCCAGATCCAGGCGTCGTACCTGCCCAAGCTGCTCGCCAAGGAGATCGGCGTCGCGCTGCTGAACGGCGCCGCGTGGGGCACGCTGCTCGGGGTGATCGCCTATGCCTTCTACGGCAACGTGGCGCTCGGCGGGGTGCTCGCGCTCGCGATGATCCTCAACCTGCTGCTCGGCGCCTCGGTGGGGGTCGCCATCCCGCTGCTGCGCGCGCGGCTGGGGCGCGACCCCGCGGTCGGATCCTCGGTGCTGCTCACCGCCTGCACCGACTCCGGCGGCTTCTTCATTTTCCTCGGCCTGGCTACGCTGTTCCTGGTCTGAAGGCGGCACGCGCCGCGGCGAGTGTCGCCTCGATCTCCTGCGGGCCGTGCGCGCCCGAAACGAAGCCCGCTTCGTAGGCCGACGGCGCGAGGTAGACGCCCTGCTCGAGCATGGCGTGGAAGAAGCGGTTAAAGCGCTCGCGGTCGCACTGCATGACCTCGGCGAAGCTGCGCGGCGGCGCTGCGCGGAAGTACAGGCCGAACATGCTGCCGATCGATTGCGACGAGAACGTGACGCCCGCCTGCTTTGCTTCGGCGGCGAGGCCCTCGACCAGCTTGCGGGTAGTGCTTTCGACTTTCTCGATGAAACCTTTTTCCTCAACCAGCTTGAGCGTTGCCAATCCGGCGGCGACCGCGACCGGGTTCCCCGAGAGCGTGCCCGCCTGGTACACCGGCCCGAGCGGCGCGAGCTTCTCCATGATCTCCCGCCGGCCGCCGAGCGCGGCCACGGGCAGCCCGCCGCCGATCACCTTGCCCAGCGTGGTGAGGTCCGGGCGGATGCCGAAGCGCGCCTGCGCGCCGCCGAGGGCGACGCGAAAGCCGGTCATCACCTCGTCGAAGATGAGCACTGCGCCATGGCGCGTGCACTCCGCGCGCAGCGTCTCGAGGAAGCCGGGGGCGGGAAGCACGAGGTTCATGTTGCCGGCGACGGGCTCGACGATGACGCCGGCGATGTGCTTGCCTTTTTCAACGAACAGTTTCTGCAGCTGGGGAACGTCGTTGTAGTCGAGCACCATGGTTTGCGCGGCGGTCTCGGCCGGCACGCCGGCGGAGCTCGGGTTGCCGAAGGTGAGCGCGCCCGAACCCGCCTTGACGAGCAGCGCGTCGGCGTGGCCGTGGTAGCAGCCCTCGAACTTGACGATCAGGCTGCGCCCGGTATGGCCCCGCGCGAGGCGGATCGCGGTCATCGTCGCCTCCGTGCCCGAGGAGACCAGGCGCACCAGCTCGAGCGACGGGACCAGCCGGCAGAGCATCTCGGCGAGCTCGACTTCCGCCTCGGTCGGCGCGCCGAAGGAGAGCGCGCGCGAGGCTGCCTCCTGGACCGCCTCGACGACCGCCGGGTGCGTGTGGCCGGCGAGCATCGGCCCCCAGGAGCCGACGTAGTCGATGTAGCGCCGCCCGTCGGCATCCCAGAGGTGGGCGCCCGCGGCCCGCTCGAAGAAGCGCGGCACGCCGCCCACGGCGCGGAAGGCGCGCACGGGAGAATTGACCCCGCCCGGGATGAGGCGCCGGGCACGCTCGAACAGCGCGTCGTTTTTCATGCGAAGAGCCTAGCGTATTGGCGCGCGCGCGCGGCGATGTCCGGCGCGTCGAAAAGATCCGAGATGACCGCCAGCAGGTCGGCGCCGGCGGCGAGGAGCTGCGGCGCGTTCTCGAGCGTGATGCCGCCGATGGCGGCGAGGGGCACGCCCAGCGCCTTCGCCTCGCCGAAGAGCGAGAGCGGCGCGCGCACCGCGGCGGGCTTGGTCGGCGAGGCGAACGCGGCGCCGAACGCGACGTAGTCGGCGCCGGCGGCGACCGCGGCTTGCGCAGCCTCGAGGCGGTCGTAGCACGAGGCGCCGAGGATCTTTCCCGCGAGGCGCGCGCGCGCAGCGCGCAGGTCTGCGTCGTCCTTGCCCAGGTGCGCGCCGTTCGCGCCGACCGCGAGCGCGATCTCGACGTCGTCGTTGACGATGAAAGGCACGCCGTAGCCCTGCGCGAGCGCGGCGAGGCGATGCGCCTGCGCGAGGCGCTTGTCCCGGGCGACGAGCTTGTTGCGATACTGCAGCGCCGCCGCGCCCCCGGCGAGCGCCTGCTCGACCTTGCGCGCGAGCGGCTCGATGTCGAGTGCGTCGGGCGTGACGGCGTAGAGGCCGCGCAGCTTCAATGGCGCAGCAACCGCCTGGGGATGGACTGCCCGGACCCGGGCCGGAAGCCCGCGGCGAGGGTCTGCCAGGTGTAGGCCTGCGCCTCCCGCACCGCATCGGCGGGCGCGCCGCCGCTCGCGAGCGCCGCGGCGATCGCCGAGGCGAGCGTGCATCCCGAGCCGTGATACTCGCCCGGAAGGCGCGGCCAGCGGTCCTCGCGCACCACGCCGCTCGCGTCGTACAGGGTATTGACCACCTCGGGGCCCGCCTCGTGCGTGCCGGTGACGAGCACGAAGTCGCTGCCCAGCTCGAGCAGCCGCTGCGGGCCGCCGAGCCGGCGCGCCTCGATGCTGTTGGGGGTGATTACGGTCGCGCGCGGCACGATCGCCTCGCACAGCGCCTCGATCACGGCGGCGCCGGCGAGCTCGTCGCCACGGCCCGATGCGAGCACCGGGTCGAGCACCAGCGGCACCTGCGGATGGTCGGCAACGATTTCGGCGATCACGCGCACGTTCTCCGCGGAGCCGAGCACGCCGAGCTTGAACGCGTCCACCGCGATGTCCCCGAGAACGCAGCGCGCCTGCTCGCCGACCGACGCCGCGTCGATCGCGCGCATGCCCGACACCCCGCGCGTGTCCTGCACGGTGAGCGCGGTGAGCACGCACAGCGGGTGGCATCCGAGCGCGGCGATGGTCATCACGTCGGCCTGAAGGCCGGCGCCGCCGGTGGGATCGGAAGCCGCGAAGGTGAGCACGACCGGAGGCGCGGACGACATGGGTTAAACTCCGTGGCCATTCTATGACCGAAAACCAAGTGCAATTCAAGACGTGGATGTGCCTGATCTGCGGGTTCGTCTACGACGAAGCGAGCGGCCTTCCCGACGAGGGCATCGCGCCCGGAACGCGCTGGGAGGACGTGCCGATCAACTGGACCTGCCCCGAGTGCGGCGCCCGCAAGGACGACTTCGAGATGATGGAAATCTAAACTTTCGCGGCGTGCGGCCCTCTAACCCGCTCATGCAGTAAAATTCAGGGTGGCCGCATGTCCTCGATCGCTTCCGTCAATCTGACGCATCATTTCCTGATCGCCATGCCCAACATGGCGGATCCGTACTTCGCGAGGACCCTCACCTACATCTGCGAGCACAACGACCAGGGCGCGCTCGGCCTGGTCGTCAACCGCCCCATCGACATGACGCTGCAGGCGCTGTTCGAGCGGCTCTCGCTCAAGCTGCGCGACGCGGAGCTCGCCGACGCGCCGATCTACTTCGGCGGGCCGGTGCAGACCGACCGCGGCTTCGTGCTGCACGCGCCGGCGGGAAACTGGCAGTCGACGCTGCGCGTGGGCGACGCGATCGGGCTCACCACCTCCAAGGACATCCTCGAGGCGGTCGGTCGCGGCGAGGGTCCGCGGCGCATGCTGGTGACGCTGGGCTATGCCGGCTGGTCGCCGGGGCAGATCGAGCATGAGCTGTCGCAGAACGCCTGGCTCACCGTGAAAGCCGCCGACGGCATCATCTTCGAGACCCCGGCCGAGGAGCGGCTGCCGGCGGCGATGGAGCTTCTCGGCATCGACTTCGGGCGGCTGCAGGACGAAGCGGGACATGCCTGATCGGGCCGCGAAAACGGTCCTCGCTTTCGATTTTGGTCTCAAGCGCATTGGTGTGGCGGTCGGCGAGCCCGAGCTCGGCACGGCGCATCCGCTGCGCGGCATTCAGGCTTTTGCTGAAATTCCTTCCTTGATAGAAGAATGGAAACCCGCGGAGCTCGTCGTCGGGCGGCCCACGCGAGCGGACGGCAGCGCGCACGACATGACGCGGCGCGCCGAGGATTTCGCGCGGCGCCTGGAGCGCACCTTCAAGCTGCCGGTAGCGCGCGTCGACGAGCGCTACAGCTCGGTAGAGGCGCAAAGCCGGCTGCGCGGCGCGAAGAGGCAGCCGGTCGACTCGGTCGCGGCGCAGCTTCTGCTGGAGCAGTACTTCCATGAAGCTGCCTGACGCCGAGAAGCTCTGCGAG
>CBDDRQ010000228.1:0-8939 GCA_965233125.1 uncultured bacterium | reverse complement strand
GCCGCGCAACTACATGCGCCGCATCTACGTGGACAGCGTGGTGTTCCGCCAGGACGTGCTCGACATGTGCGTCTCGGTGTGCGGGCCGGACAACGTGCTCTACGGCTCGGACTACCCGCACACCATCGGCGACATGGCCGGTTGCCTCTCGCGCGTCGACGCGCTGCCCGACGGCGTACGCCACCAGGTGCGCGGCTTCAACGCCCAGCGCATCTTCAAGCTCTAGGAATCAGTCGTCCAGCAGCGCGGTTTTCTCGAACTTCTTCTGCGCGAACTCCTGCAGCTGGGCGATCGCGTCGGCGACCTTCGCGGCGTACGCCGGGGCGAAGCTGATGATGTGGTCGCCTTCGACGTCGTGCTGCTTCAGGCAGATGTAGCCGAGATCCGAGATGTGGATCTCGATGTCGGACTGGCCTTTGATCACCATGCGCGGATGTTAGTCGACGCCTTCCGCCGCCGATTGCGACGCCGGCCTGCGTCGAACGGGCTACGCCGCCCGGGTCCGGCTCAGCGCGGCGCGATGCGCCAGATGACGTTGCCGACGTCGTCGGCGACGAGCACGGCGCCCGCCCGGTCCACGGCGACGCCCACCGGGCGGCCGCGCGCGCGCCCTTCCTCATCGAGGAACCCGGCGAGGACCTCCTCGGGCGGGCCGGCGGGGCGCCCGTCGCGAAAGGGCACGAAGACCACGTTGTAGCCGCTCGGCGGCCTGCGGTTCCAAGAGCCGTGCTGGCCGATGAAGGCGCCGCCGCGATAGCGCTCGGGCAATAGCTGCGCGTCGTAGAAGGCGAGGCCAAGCGGCGCCACGTGCGGCCCGAGCGCGTAGTCGGGGACGATCGCTTTCGCCACCAGGTCGGGGCGCGGCGGCTCGACGCGCTCGTCGACGTGCTTGCCGAAGTAGCTGTAGGGCCAGCCGTAGAAGCCGCCCTCCTGCACCGCGGTGAGATAGTCGGGGACGAGGTCGCTGCCGAGCTCGTCGCGCTCGTTCACCACCGTCCACAGCGCGCCGCTCTGCGGGTGCCAGGCGAGGCCGTTCGGGTTGCGCAGGCCCGAGGCGTACACGCGCGTCGCACCGCTCGCCGCGTCGATCTCCAGGATCGCCGCGCGGCGCTCCTCCTTCTCCATGCCGTGCTCCGCGACATTGCTGTTCGAGCCGACCGTCACGTAGAGGCGCCGGCCGTCGCGGCCGGCGACGATGTTCTTCGTCCAGTGGTGGTTGAGCGGCCCGCCGGGCAGGTCGGCGACCTTGGTGCCCGGCGCATCGATGCGCGTCGCGCCCTCCCGGTAGGGGAACTTCACTACCGCGTCGGTGTTCGCCACGTACAGGTCGCCGCCGGCGAGCGCCATGCCGAAGGGCGAGTTGAGGCCCTCGAGCAGGACGCTGCGCGCCTCGGCGACGCCGTTGCCGTCGGCGTCGCGCAGCAGCGTGATGCGGTCCGCGCTCGGCACCGCGGCGCCGGCGCGCTTCATCACCCGCTTCATCACCCAGCCCTTGAGGCCCTTGCCGTGCTCGGGCCGCTCGGGCGCGTTGGTCTCGGCGACGAGCACGTCGCCGTTGGGCAGCACGTAGAGCCAGCGCGGATGGTCGAGGCCGCGGGCAAACGCCACGGCCTTCAGGCCCGGCGCCGCGACCGGCGCGGCGCCCTGGGGCCATCCCCTCGCCGGGGCGATGTCCACGGTCGGCACGACCGTCAGGGGCGGCTCGACGAGCCTCGGATCGGTGCCGGTGACGTGCTCGAGGGGCAGGGTCGCGCGCTCGCAACCCAACAGGAGAACTATGAGCAGAAAAGAGTAGCGCATCCCCTGCCCCAGCAAGAAACGAGCGCGGCTAGTCGACGCAGACACGCCCGACGATGCGCCCGCCGTCGACGTGCACGAAGCAGCCGAAGCTCGTCTTCACCGCGGTGCATTTCCCGGGCGCCTCGGCGCCGATCACCGCCGGGCGGTCGGTGACGCACAGGTGCTCGCAGTCGGCGCGGTTGCGGCAGGACTTGCCGCCGTCCGCCGTGCGCTCGGCGCAACTGTAAATGCCGCACAGGTGGTCGTGCACCCCGAAGCGCGCCCACTGCCCCCCGGCGGCGCGGCAGGCCTGCTCGGCGGACTTCTGCTGCGCGGGGTCGACCGGCGGGCAGTTCTGCGCGAGCGCGGCGCCGCTCGCCAGCGCGAGGAGCAAATAAATGGGGACCATCCCCATCAGTAGCGCGGCGCCGGCACCCGGTCGATCATGACGTTGACGCAAGCGGGCTTGCCGGAGGCAACGGCCCGCTCCAACGCTCCACGAAGGTTTTTTTCTTCAGTCACATCTTCGCCGTGCGCGCCCATCGCCGCCGCGACCGCGCCGTAGCGCGTGGGCAGCAGGTCGAGGTTGCGCGCGCGCTCGGCGCCGTAGGCCTTGAGCGCGATCTGGTACTCGGCGTTCCAGCAGGCGTCGTTGCCGATCACCGCGACATAGTTCAAGCCGTAGCGCACCGCGGTATCTATCTCGGCCATGTGGAAGCCGAAGGTGCCGTCGCCGAGCATGGCCACCACCGGCGCTTGCGGATGCGCGAGCTTCGCCGCCGCGGCGAAGGGCAGCGCCGAGCCGATCGATCCCGCCGGGCCGTTGATGACGCGGTGCGCGGCGCCGAGGCAGGCCTGCGCCCACTGGCCGAACTCGCCGCCGTCGCTGACGAGCACCGCTCCCGGGGCGTCGAGCAGCTTCTGCACCTCGCGGCAGACGACGGCCGGATGGCGCGAGCTCTCGAGCGCCTGCCACTCCTGCGGGCGGTACGCGAGCGCGGCCTTCACCTCGCCGAGCCATCCGCTCTTCTGCGGCTTCCTCGGGCGCTGGGGGACGGCATCCGAGCGCAGGACGCGGCACTCCTCGGCGAAGGCCTTGCCGAACTTCAGCGTGTAGTCGGGCTTCTTCCCGAGGAGCAGCACGACGTCCGCCCGCGCCAGGATCTCGGCGAGCTTGCCCAGGCTCGGGTCGTTGACGCCGCGCGGGCTCTCCATGCCGATCACCGGCACGCCGCTCGCCTCCTCTAGCTGGCGCACGTCGGGGTCGCGCATCATCGAGGGGCCGGCGATGACGAGCGGGCGGCTCGCCTTCATCAGCGCATCCGGCAAGGGCCCCTGCGTCGCCTCCCCCGTGGAAATCCTGGTGATCTCCTCGTCGCACGCCGCCTCCAGCACGTCCTGCGGGATGCTGAGGTGCACCGGCCCGGGAAGCCGCCGGCCCGCCTTGCGCAGGGCGCGCGCGAGGTTGTCGGCGAGCCGCTGCGGCGACTGCACCGTCCACGAGCCCTTGCAGACGGGCTCGGCCATCTCGGCCTGGCGCATCTCCTGGAACGCGCCCCTGCCCAGCTCGGCGATCGGCGCGTGCCCGGAGAGGAGCAGCACCGGCGATTCGCCTTCGAGCGCGGTGTAGAGCGCGGCCACGGCGTTCGCGTGGCCGGGGCCGCCGGTGACGAGCGCCACGCCCACCTCGCCGGTCAGCCGTCCCCAGGCGTCGGCCATGTGCACCGCCGCCGCCTCGTGGCGCACGTGCACGATGTTCAGGCGGACGTCGAGCGCCGCGTCGAAGACCGGCATCACGTGGTTGCCGGAGACCGCGAACACGTGGCGAACGCCGGCGGCCGCGAGGCCGCGCGCGAGCACGTCGGCGCCGCGGCGCTTCAAAGCTTGAGCTCCCGCAGCGCGTGCTCGCGCAGCTTCGCCTTCTGCACCTTGCCGCTCGCGGTCATGCCGATCGCCTCGAAGTCATCGACGATCCGAAGGTAGCGCGGCACGCGGAAGCCCGCCATCCGGGTTTTGCACCATTCGATCAATTCCGATTCATTTGCACTGCTTTTCAGTGTGACATACGCGCAAGGCACCTCCCCCAGCCGCGCATCGGGCACGCCGACCACCTGCGCAGTCTCCACCGCCGGGTGCGCGAGCAGCACCTCCTCGACCTCCGCCGGCGCGACGTTCTCGCCGCCGACGCGGAACACGTCCTTCAGCCGCCCGGCCATGCGCAGGCGCCCGTCGGCGGTGAGCTCGCCCAGGTCGCCGGTGCGCAGCCAGCCGTCCGCTGTGAACGCCTTCGCCGTGGCCTCGGGGTTGTTGTAGTAGCCCTTCATGACGTTCCAGCCACGCACTTGTATCTCCCCATTTTGAATTCTGATTTCCACCCCTGGCAGAGGCAGCGGCAGGCCCTGCACCCGCAGCTCCTCCGGGTCGCGCCAGTCGCTCATCACCACATTGGGCGAGGCCTCCGAGAGCCCGTACGCGGCGCAGATGTGCTTCGCGCCGAGGACGTCGATGATCTGGCGCATGGTCTGCGGCCCCGCCGCCGCCCAGCCGCCGCGGAGGCAAAGCCTGCGCTTCGGGAAGTCGGCGTGCCCCATCAGCATCTGGAAGATGGTGTCGTTGCCCGAGACGAGCGTGCAGCGCTCGCGCTCCATCAGCTCGAGCGCCGGCCCGGCCTCGAAGGCGGGCAGCGTGACCAGCGTCGCCCCGGCGACGAGCGACATCAGCGCCGAGAGCGTCGAGCCCGCGACGTGGAAGAACGGCCGGCAGTTGAAGTAGCGGTCCTCCGCGCGGATGCCGATGCGCGCCCCCGCGGCCCAGGCGTCGCGCAGCATCATGTCGTGGCTGAGCATGACGCCCTTGGGATAGGCGGTGGTGCCCGAGGTGAACTGGATGAGCAAGGTTTCTTCAGGGAAGGTATCAACGGGGTGGAGCGTTGCGGCTGGGACCCCTGACGACACATCGACCTTCAGAAGAGACAGGTTCCGTACCATCGACGCGAAGTCCTGCTTCATGAACCTCGGCACGTAGAAGAGCGCCTTGCAGTCGGCCTGCTTCACGCACTGCTCGACCTCGGCGGCCTTGAAGCGGGTATTGACCGGCACCGTGACCGCGCCGATGAGCGCCGCGCCGTAGAAGAGCGCGAGCCACTTCTCGTCGTTGCCCATGAGGATGCCCACATGGTCGCCCCGCTGGAGGCCCAGGGATTGCAGGGTTCCAGCAACTGATCGTGAAGAATTCAGAAGTTCTTCGTAGGAAATCCTGGCCGTCGCCGTGACGAGCGCCTCGGCGTCGCCGCGCTCGCGCGCCTGGCGCTCGAGCAGCGCGCCGAGCGTCTGCGGCCTCCAGCTCACCGCTTGCCCATCCACTGGCCCGAGGCGAGCTGCGCCTCGATCGCCTCGAGCTCGGCCGCGAGCGCGCCCTGCGGGTCGAGCTCGACGCCGCGATCGATGGCGCGCTTGGCCAGGCGCAGGGCGTCGGGAGGCGCCTTCAGGATTGCGCTTGTAATCTCTTCAAGGAGAGTTTCAAGTTTCGAAGGATCGACGAGCCGCGCAACCAGCCCGGCGAGCATGGCCTCGTGAGCGGTAAGCGCGCGGCCGGTGAACATCAGATCCTTGGCAAGGCGCTTGCCGAGGATGCGCGGAAGGCGCTGCGTCGCGCCCACCGTGCCGCGCAACGCCTCGGGCGTGCGGAAGCTCGCCTCCGGGGTGGCGACGATGAAGTCGCAGGCGGCGGCGATCTCGCAGCCGGAGCCGACCGCCGGGCCGTGCACCACCGCGATCGCGGGCATCGGCAGCGCCTCCAGCGCGGCGTAGGCTGCGAAGCCGCGCGCGCGGCGCTCGCGCACCTGCGCCTCGCTCATCCCCTGGCGCTCCTTCAGGTCGGCGCCGGCGCAGAACGCCGGACCGTTGGCGCGCACCAGCACCACGCGCACGCCCGCGTCGGCGCCCGCGCGCCCCGCCGCCTCGATGAGCCCGTCGCACAGGGCGAGGTTCACCGCGTTGCGCGCTTCTGCTCTGTTCAGGGTAATGGTCGCGATGCCATCCCTCGACAGATACGAGACAGTCATTGCTTGAGCTCGGCGAGGATCTTTTCCGTGTGCTCCCCCAGCGTGGGCGGCCGGCCGATCTCGGGGTTGTCCCAGCCGAGGAACCGGTAGGGCAGCGCGAGCGCCCTGAATTCGCCCACGCCGGGATAGTCGAAGCTCCCCACCAGCCGCCGCGCGCGCACGTGCGGGTCGGCGAGGATCTCGGCGACATCGTTCACCGGCCCGACCGGAACATCGGCCTGATCCAGCAGGGAAAGAAGCTGGAAGCGATCCAGGCGGGAAATCGCCTGCGTCAAAACCGGCATGAGTTCTTCCCGCTTCTCGACACGAATCTCGTTGGTCGCAAACGCCTTGCCCCACTCCTCGATGTCCAGCGCCTTGCACAACGGCGCCCAGTGCTGGTCGCTCGCGGTGACGTGCGCGTACTTGCCGTCCTTGCAGCGGAAGGTCGCCGAGGGCACGCGCCCGGGGTGCTCGGTGCCCAGCCGCGGCGGCACCTCGCCGAGGGCGAAGTAGCGCGCGGCGGCGAGCGTGAGCAGCGCCACCTGCCCGTCGAGCATCGAGAAGTCGACGTGGCAGCCCTTGCCGTTGCGGCTGCGCCCGGCGAGCGCCGCGAGGATGGCGATCGCGACCCAGAGCCCCGAGGTGAGGTCGGCGACCGGCAGCCCCGGCTTCACCGGGCCGCCCCCGCGCTCGCCGGTAAGGCTCATCAGCCCGCCCATCGCCTGGAACACGGTGTCGTAGCCCTTCTTCTTCGCGTAGGGGCCGGTCTGCCCGAAGCCGGTGCACGAGACGAAGACAAGCTTCGGGTTGAGCGAGGAAAGCATCGCGTAGTCGAGCCCGTACCGCCCGAGCGTGCCGACCGGGAAGTTCTCCACCAGCACATCGGCCTTCGCGGCGAGCGCGCGGATCGTCGCCGCACCCTCCCTGGAGCGCAGGTCGACGGTGATCGATTCCTTGGAGCGGTTGCACGCGAAGTAGTAGGCGCTGTCGCGCGCGAGCTGCGGCTCGAAGCTCCGGGTCTCGTCGCCGCTGCCGGGCTGCTCGACCTTGATCACGCGCGCACCCAGCTCGGCGAGGATCATCGAGGCGAACGGGCAGGCGAGCACCCGCGAGAGGTCGAGGATCGTCAGGTGATCGAGCGGCTTCATTTCTTCAGCTTCTCGAAATTGCGCATGCGCACGTTGGCATCGCGGGCCTTGTGCAGCGCCTGCTCGAACGGCAGATCGGCGACCTGGTGGAAGAGGTGCTTGGTCTCGACCATCGCCGGGCGGTGCACCGCCGCGAGCTTCGCTGCCAGAGAAATGGTCTTGGGAAGCAGTTCTTTTCGGGGCACTACATAGTTCACAAGACCCAGCTGCAGCGCCCGCGCGGCGTCGATCGGCTCGCCGAGCGCTACCAGCTCGAACGCGGCCTTGCGCCCGGCCTGGCGAACCAGGTTGGCCATCACGATCGCGGCGACGATGCCGTGCCGGGTCTCGGGATAGCCGAGCTTCGCGTCCTCGGCCATCACCGCGAGCTCGCCCGCGATGGCGAGCCCGGCGCCGCCGCCCATCGCCGCGCCGTTGATCGCCGTCACCACGGGCACGCTGAGCTTGGTGAACATGAGGTGCAGCTGCATGGTGAGCTCGGCGCGCTTCTCCGCCGCCTTCGGGTCCTGCAGGTCCTTGAACTCGGCGAGGTCGGCGCCGGCGCAGAAGCCCGGCCCGGCGCCGGTGAGGACCACCGCCCCGATCGCGTCGTCCGCGTCTGCGGCGCGCAGCGCGTTCATCAGGCCCACGGTGAGCTCGGTGTTAAGCGCGTTGCGCTTCTCCGGGCGATTCAAGGTCAGGATGCGCACGCCGCCCCGGTTTTCGATCAACAGTGTCATAGAGAAGCCAATCTTTTTCTAGCTTCCTCGGTCTCGCGAACCAGGCGCCGGAAGAGCTCCGCGGCGGGTACGATGTCGTCGACGAGGCCGGCGCTCTGCCCGGCCTCGACCTTGCCCCAGTCGACGTCGCCTTCGAGCGCGGCCTTCTTCAGCGAGCTGGAATTGAAGATGTCGAGCAGCTCGCTCCCCGAGGCGCCCTTTCTTTCCCGGGAAAGATATTCCTCGGAGAAGCGGTTCGCGAGCTGGCGGATCGGCAGGCCGCCGCGGCCCACCAGCGCGGTCTGGTGCACGTCGGCCTCGAGCACCGCCTGCTTGTAGTTCTCGTGCACGCCCGCTTCGGGCGTGGCGATGAAGCGCGTGCCGAGCTGCACCGCGTCGGCGCCCAGCGCGAGCATCGCGGCGATGCCGGCGCCGTCGGCGATGCCGCCGCTCGCCACCACCGGCAGCCTCACCGCCTTCAGCACGCGGCGCACGAGGACCAGCGTGCCGACCTCCGAGGGCGGCGGATGGCCGCCCGCCTCGGCGCCGTCGACCACCAGCGCGTCCACGCCCGCCTCCTGCGCCTTCAGCGCGTGCTCGACCGACGCGACCACGTGCAGCCACTTCGTGCCGATGCCGCGAAAGCGCGCGAGCTGCGCGCGCGGCCCGCCCTGCGAGGCGACCATGACCGGGATCTTCTGCTCGAAAGCGATATCGAGCAGCTCGGGCGCCCTGGCGCCGTTCAGCGGGATGTTCACACCGAACGGTTTTTTTGTGCCTCGCAAAATTTCACCAAGGATTCTCTTGAAATCCTCTGGCCGCAGCGGCCCGGCGCCGAGCACGCCCATGCCGCCGGCGTTGGACACGGCGACCACCAGCGCGGAATTGGACGACGCCCAGCTCATCGCCGCCTGGAAGATCGGCTGCTCGATGCCGAGCAGCTCGGTGATGCGCGTCTTCATTTCTTCTCCTGCGCGATGAACTCGCGCGCCTGCCCGGCGAGCTTCGAGAGGGCGCGGTCCAGCACCTGTTTTTCATTTCTGGAAAGACAGTTGTTGAAGGCTTCGTCGCGCTCGGCCGCCGCCGCGATCAGGCCCTCGTAGAGCTTGCGCCCGGATTTGCTCAGCATGAGGTGCACGCCGCGCGCGTCGCCGGGGTCGGCCTCGCGCACCACCAGGCGCCTGCGCACCAGGCCGGAGACGACGCGGCTCATCTGGCTCTTGTGCACGCCGGCGGCATGCGCGAGGTGGTTGAAGCTGAGCGGCTCGG
>CBDDRQ010000227.1:0-4567 GCA_965233125.1 uncultured bacterium | reverse complement strand
CCGGCGCTCGCGCGCGGCGAGGACGCCGAGGCGGCGCGCGACCGGCACGAGGTGCGCACGCTCGCCGCGTCGGACCTGGAGGAGATCGTGCGCATCGACCGGCACCTGCTCGGCCGCGAGCGGCGCGACTACCTGCAGGAGCGGATGGACGAAGCCCTCGGGGACAGCGCCATCCGGGTATCCCTCGTCGCGCGCTGCGAGGACTCGATCGCGGGCTACGCGATGGCGCGCATGGACTTCGGGGATTTCGGCCGCGCCGAGCCGGTGGCGGTGCTCGACACGATCGGCGTCGATCCGGGCTTCGCCCACCGCGGGGTGGGGGCGGCGCTGCTGTCGCAGCTCGCGGTCAACCTCGCCGCGCTCGGCATCGAGCGCGTCGAGACCACCGTGGCGCACGACGACTTCGCGCTGCTGGGCTTCCTCTACCGCGCCGGCTTCTCGCGCTCGCCGCGGCTCGCCTTCGTCAAGCGGCTGGGGAGCTGAATCCGGCCCCGCTACCTCGCCACCAGGACGGCGTTCGCCGCGGGCGGCCAGGCGCCGCGTGCGATCAGGCGCGCGCCCTCGAAGGTGAGCCAGCTCTGCGACCCATAGTGGGGCAGCGGCCGGGCGAGCGCCTCGAGGGCGGCCTCGTCCTTCGCCGAGATCACCGCGACCGGGGTCGCGCTCTCGCGGACGGTCCAGACCTGCGCCGTGCCCCTGCCGGCGAGCGCCGGCGGGCGCGGCGGCAGGTCCAGGCGCGCGAGGGCCGCGTCGACGTCCTCGTGCAGGCCGACGATCAGCAGCGGCTCGCGCCCCGGCAGCGACGCCTCCCGGAACGGCGATTCGAGGAGGCGCCGGGCGAGCGCCTTTGCCGCTGCGCCATCGGTCGCGAAGAGAACCGCGGGCGCGGGCGCGACGATCCACTGGCGCAGGATCGGCGGCAGCTCCTCGCGCTCGAGCAGCCGGTAGACGCGCAGCTGCGGATCGAGCCGTACCGCGCGCGCCGGCCGCGCGACATCCAAGCTCACCGTTTCCGCGGCGCGGGCGACTTCCACCCAGCGCGTTTCCATTCCGCTCTCGAACGATATTTCGATGGGCAGCCGAAGCGCATACGCCGGCCCTGCCTGGACGATTTGCAGCTTCAAGGCGGCGTCCTGGCGCGCCGAGGCGATCCGTACGGCGGGAGCGCCGGGGCGCTCGAGCCACTGGGCGAAGAAGCCGGCGAGGTCGCGGCCCGACGCCTGCTCGAAGGCCGCGCGCAGCTCGCCCCAGGAGGCCGCCGCGAAGCGGTTCTGCTCCCAGAAGCGGCGGACGCCGCGCGCGAAGGCGTCCTCGCCGATCGCGTCGCGCAGCATGAGAAAGAGCATCGCGCTCTTGCCGTAGCCGAGCACCGCGTCGGCGCCGTGCGCGCGCGAGCGGAAGGACGCGAGCGGCCGCTGCGCTGCCGCCGGCAGCGCCGCGAGGTCGCGCAGCCAGCCCAGGCGCATGTCGCGCGCCGCCTGCGCCGATTCCTCTTCCTTGTAGGCGTAATCGGCCATGAAGGTGGTCAGGCCCTCCGCCCAGTTGCCGCGCGCGTAGTCGACGAGCACGCCGTTGCCCCACCAGTTGTGCAGCACCTCGTGCCCGAGGGAGGTGGCGCGGATGAACGGCAGCTTCAGCACCTGCGCGCCGATGTAGGTCAGCGTCGGCATGCCGAAGCCGCTCGGCAGCGGGCTCGCCACGACCGAGAACGCCGGGAAGGGATACGCGCCGATCGCGGCGCTGTATCGCTGGACGTAGCGCGCCGAATCGTCGAGATAACCATCGGCGAGCGCGGCGAGCTCGGGGAAGAAATAGGTGCGGAACCGCACCCCGCCGGAGGCGCGCTCGCGCACCTCGTAGGGGCCGGCCATGAGGTCGATGCCTTCGGCCGGGCGGGTGGACTCGAAAAGCGCCTCGTAAGCTCCGTTGCGCGTCTCCTCCTCGAGCAACCGGCCGGCGACGAGCGCCTTCTGGCCGCCGCTCACGCGCAGGCGCACGCGGTACGTGAAGAGCGCCGCCGGCTGCGGGTACCAGCCGCTTCCTGAGCCGAGGAAGCTGCCCTCGGGCGAGGCCATCGGCGGCAATGCCTGCAGCACGCCACGCCAGTCGATGCGGCGGTCGAGCGGCGGCAGGACGCCGCCGTACTCGATGCGCAATTTCCCCGACGGCAGCCGCGCCACGCGCTGCACCGCGAGCGACGCATGCGGCGCGAAGCGGAAGTCGCGCGGCACCCGCGCGAGCTCGGCCACGGCGCGCAGCTCGCGCGAGGCGGGGTCGAGGCGGACGTCGAGGACGAGGTCGGGCTCGGCGGCGGCGCAGGCGAGCGAAACCACCGCCCCCAGGGCGGCGAGCCAGCGGCTCATGGCGCCGGCGGGAAGCGGACGACGAGCTCGCGCGTCGCGCCGGCGCGTTCCACCTGGAGCGGCAACCAGGTGCCGGCCGGCTGCGCGCGCACGGCGGCGATCAGCTCGCCCACCTTCTTCAGGGGCTTTCCGGCGGCGGCGACGACGAGGTCGCCCGCCTGCAGGCCGGTGCGCTCGGCGAGCGATCCCGGCACGACCCCGGCGAGGCGCACCGCATCGCCTTCCTGCTCGAGCTGCACGCCCAGGCGCGGCGGCGGCGGCTTGGCGGCGGTGCGCTCCGGAAGCACGAAGGCCGCATCGGCGAGGCCGGGGACGAGGCCCGCGCATTGCGAAGCGTCCGCCGGCAGCAGCGTGGCGACCCGCTGCACGCCCAGGTCGCGCAGCTGCAGCGCCACGCCGTGGCCGTGGCGCAGGTGGCCGCTGCCGACGATGCCCACGGCGAGGGTGCCGGCCGCATGCGGCGCCAGCGCCTGCGCCATCGCGCGGTCCCAGGTCTGCTGCGCCTGGACGAAGTGGGCGAACGGCGTGCCGGCGCCGTGCTCCTTGTGGACGCGGGCGAGCTCATCCAGGTAGGCCTGCGGCGCAGGCGCGGGGCGGGACACGCCCTCGCGGCTGGACTCGGGCACCGCGTCCCAGCCCTTCGCCGCCACCGCCTGGGTGAGGCCGCGCTCGACGTTGAGCGCCACCATGGGCACCCGGTGCAATCGCGCAAACTCGAAAAGCGGCAGGTACAGCTCCGCGGGCACGTTCCAGATCTCGTCCCAGCGCACCTCGGCGAGGAACTGCTCCGCGGTGAGGCCGCCGGCCACCCAGCGGTCGAGCAGCGGCTGCACGCGGCGCGGGAACGCCTCGAAGCCGAGCGCCATGTCCGGCCGCCGCGAGTGCAGCGCCGCCAGCGTGTGCAGCTGCCAGCGGTGGTGGTCGGCGTCGTCGTGCGCCTCGCCGAGCAGAACCACTTCGCGCCGCGCCGCGTCGTCGAGGAGCTCGCCGGGCGCCACCGCCGCCGGCCGCGCGCCGTCGAGGCGCAGCCAGCTCGCGGGCGCGCAGTCCTGCGCCTGCGCGACCTGCGACGCGAGAATGAACGGGACGATCAGCGCGGCGGGTTTCATCCCGCCATTCTGCCCTGCTTCAGTTGACGCGCAGCCCCAGCCTAGGTCGGCTTCCTCCCCTTGATGCACCTTAAAGATTTCAGCTCGTCGATGTAGCGGGTGTTGGCGCATGCCGGCGCCCGCCCGTAGTGGCCGCGCCACTTGAGCCAGCGCAGGCACGCGTCGGCATCCTGGCAGATCCGGCAGCGCCCGGCGGCCCGCGCAAGGCCGACATAGCCCTCGGCTTCCGCGTCCGCAAGGGAAAGCCCGCGCACTTCCAGCATGGCGAGGAGGGGAATCATCCCGCGAGCCAAGTTACGCCGTCGCCCCCGGCACGCCTTGATCTGGCGCAAGAAAGCCCCTGGACGCCTGACCCTTTCAGGCCACGTACGCGGCGACGGCGACGAAGTGCGCGGTGCTGCCGGCGAGGACGAACAGGTGCCATACGCCGTGGAAGTGGCGCATGCGCTCGTCGAGCGCGTAGAAGACGATGCCGCCGGTGTAGAGCGCGCCGCCGGCCACCAGCCAGGCGAGGCCGGCCGCGCCGAGGCCCGCGGCGAGCGGTTGCAGCGCGACGAGCCCCATCCAGCCCATGACGAAGTAGATGGCGAGCGAGACGGGGCGCGCGCCCTTGCCGAGGAAGAACTCCTGCGCGATGCCGAAGGCGGCGAGCCCCCACGCCGCGCCGAGCAGCGACCAGCCCCAGCCGCCGCGCAGCGTCACCAGCGCGAAGGGCGTGTAGGTGCCGGCGATCAGGAGGTAGATCGCGCAGTGGTCGAGCCTGCGCAGCACCGCCTTCGCGCGCCGCCCCCGCGTGCTGTGGTAGAGCGTCGAGACGGCGAACAGGAAGAGCAGCGTCGCGCCGTAGATCGCGACGCCCGTGATCTGCCACGCGTCCATGGCGCCCGCGCCGAGCGCGAGCAGCAGCGACACGCCGGTCGCCGAGAGCAGCGTCGCGGCGAGGTGGCTGTAGCCGTTGAGGCGTTCCCCGTGGTACACCGCGGCTCAGCGGTGCAGCGCGGCGTACTTCTCCGACAGCTGCTCGGGGGTCTCGACGAAGTCCGGGTGCTGCACGATGCAGTCGGAGGGACAGACGAGCTTGCACTGCGGCTCGTC
>CBDDRQ010000226.1:0-2774 GCA_965233125.1 uncultured bacterium | reverse complement strand
AAGCGCTTGGAGAGGTTGATGAGGAAGGCCGCCAGGCGCTCTTCCGCGCGCATCGAGCCGAGCAGCATCATCACGCCGTGGTCGCGCACGATCTCGCGCGCCAGCACCGCGTGCAGGTGGCGCTGCAGCGAGGGCACCTCGTGCGCCATCTGCTCGATGAGGGCGAAGGGCATGACGCACACCTCGCTGTCCTCCAGGGCGATCGCCGTGCCGTTGCAGCGACCGCTGCCGATGCCTTCCATGCCGAGCAGCTCGCCGCCCATGAAGAAGCCGGTCACCTGCTCGCGACCTTCGCCGTCCACCACGCTGGTCTTGAAAAAGCCGCTGCGGATCGCGTACACGGTCTTGAACTCGTCGCCGGCGGCGAACAGCGACTCGCCGCGCCTCACGCGCTTGCGGGCGTAGACGATGCTCTCCACGCGCTCGAGGTCCTCGGCGCAGACGCCGCCGGGCAGGCACAGCTCGCGCAGGTTGCAGCTCGCGCAGGTGACCTCGAACTTGGGGTTCTGGCTCATCGGCTGGAAGGTCTTCTTGGGCTGGAACGCGAGGACGGCGGACATGGGGGCTCCCTTGGGTTCAGGCGTGCTCGGCGGCGCGCTGCGCGACCATGTCGCGTACGCACTCGATTTCGCTGCTCTTGTCGAAAAAATCGCACGCCCCGAGCTCGGCGGCGAGGCGCCGGTAGGGCTCGGAGGCGAAGTTGGACAGCATGTAGACGTCGATGTCGGGGGCTGCCTGGTGCACCGCGCGCAGCACGTCGAAGCCGCTGCCGGTGGCGAGCTTGAGGTCGCACAGCACCAGGTCGGGCTGCTCGTCCAGGATGCCGCGGATGGCCCGCTCGGCATGCGCCGCGGTGCCGGCGATGCGCACCCCGGGCATGGCGGCGAGCATGGTTTCGAGGCGCGCCAGCACCAGGTGCGAGTCCTCGACGAGAAAGATCTTTTGCATGCCGGTGAGTGTGCCGGCGCGCCCTGTCGCGGCCTATCGGCGGCGGCTGAACTTCAGGGTAGGAGGTTTCCTATTCGCCGGCGCGCGCGGCGATCGCCGCGCGCAGGTGCTCGAACTCGGTGCTCTTGTCGAAGAAGGCGTGCGCGCCGAGCTGCTCTGCGCGCTTGCGGTAGGCGGGCGTGGCGAAGTTGGACAGCATGTACACCGCAGCCTGCGAGCCCGCCTCGCGCAGCGAGCGCAGCACGTCGAAGCCGCTCGCTTCGCCGAGCTTGAGGTCGAGGACCACCACGTCGGGCTGCCCGTCGAGGATGCCGCGCACGGCCGCCTCGGCGTCGCCGGCCTGGCCAATCACCTGCAGGGAAGGGATCGAGGCGAGCATCGCCTCGATGCGCAGGCGCACCGGCGCCGAATCGTCCACGAGGAAGATCTTCAGCACGTCGCAGTCTGGTCCGCGGGCGGACGGAGCGATATCGGAAATCCCCGCTTCCGTCTGTAGGAATATTCCTACAGGAGCTTGTGCTCCATGGCGTAGCGCACGAGCTCGGCGATGCTGCCGAGCTTGAGCTTCTCCAGGATGCGCGTCTTGTGCGTGCTGACGGTCTTCACCGACAGGTGCAGGCGCTCGCCGATCTCGGTGGGACCGAGGCCCTCGACCAGCAGGCGCATCACCTCGAACTCGCGGTCCGAGAGCGCTTCGTGCGAGGCCTTCTGCTGCGAGACGATGCTCGCCGCCGCCGCTTCCGAAATGTGCACGCCGCCGGCGGCCACCTTGCGGATGGCGCCGAGCAGCTGCTCCGAGGCGCTGTCCTTGGTGAGGTAGCCGGCGGCGCCGGCCTTGAGGGCGCGGGCGGCGTACTGGTGCTCCCCATGCATGGAGAGCACGAGCAGGCGCAGCTTCGGCTTTTCCGCGCGCAGCCGCTTCACGAGGTCGATGCCCGAGAGCCCCGGCATCGACATGTCGATCAGGGCCACGTCGTATTCGTTCGCCTTGACGAGGGCGAGCGCCTCGTCGCCCCCGGGCGCCTCGCCGGCGCACTCGATGTCGGTGGTCGTGGCAAGGATGCGCTTCAGCCCATCGCGCACGATCTTGTGGTCGTCGGCAATGAGCACGCGAATCATGCCGCGTTTTCCCCGGGAAGCATGCCGCGCAGCGGCACGCGGATGCGCAGGCGCGTACCGCCGCGCGGCGCCCGGCCGATCTCGAGCGAGCCGCCGAGGTAGGCGACGCGCTCGCGCATGCCGCGCAGCCCGAGCGAGCGCACCTTGGCCAGGTCCTCGGGCGCGATGCCGCGGCCGTCGTCCTCGACCTCCACCAGCAGCTCGCCGCCCACCATGGCGAGCAGGACCCACGCGCTGCTCGCGCCGGCGTGGCGCCCGATGTTGGTGAGCGACTCCTGCAGCGCGCGGTACACCGCGGTCGAGACGCCCTTCGAGATGTCCTCCAGCGCCGCATCCTGCGGGACGCGGATCTCGCACCTCACCCCGGAGCGCTTGGCGAAGTCCTCGACCAGCCAGTTCGCGGCGTCGGCGAGGCCGAGGTCGTCGAGCAGCAGCGGGCGCAGGTCGGCCGAGATGCGCCGCGTCGAGGCCACCGTCTTGTCGAGCAGCTCGCCCATGTCGTCGGCCTTGGCGCCGAGCTCGGCGTCGGGCAGGCGCTCGCGCAGCCAGCGCAGGTCCATCTTCATCGCGGTGAGCAGCTGCCCGAGCTCATCGTGCAGCTCGCGGGCGATGCGCGCCTTCTCCTCCTCGCGCGCTTCCAGCACGCGCGCGGAGAGCTCGCGCAGCTCCTGCTGCTGGCGCCTGAGCTCGTCCTCGGCCTGCTTGCG
>CBDDRQ010000225.1:0-6616 GCA_965233125.1 uncultured bacterium | reverse complement strand
GAAGTCGACGTCGTAGAAGCCGATGTTGCCGATCTCGCCCTCGCGCTTGCCGCCCTTGCCGCGCCAGCGGTCGATGAGATAGAGCAGCGAGTCGCCGATGCCCTTGATCGCCGGGATGTTGAGCTCCCCCGGGCCGGCGGTGCCGGCGTAGCCCCAGGCGCCGAGCGAGATGGCGCGCTCGTAGGCGGCCTTGGCGTCCTGCACGCGGAAGGCGATGGCGCAGATGCTCGGCCCGTGCTGGCGCGCGAAGCGTTGCGCGAACGAATCCGGCTCGGCGTTGATGATGAAGTTGATCTGCCCCTGCCGGTACAGGACGACGTTTTTGTGGCGATGGCGCGCGATCGGCTTGAAGCCCAGGCGCTCGAACAGCTCGCCCATGGCGCGGGGGTCTGGCGCCGCGTACTCGATGAACTCGAATCCGGCGGTGCCCATCGGGTTTTCCCAGAGATCTGCCATGCGGGCCTCCTGTTGCCTGAAATTCTAGACCGCAGGATGGCGCGCAAGTTTTAAGCGGTCGCGGATTCGACTCGCTTCTGGCGTCCACGCGGCCTGCGGGCCGAGCCGGCGGCGTAGCCTCCGCTCGTCGCTTTCCGTATGTCCTCGACGAGCGCCTGATCGAGCTCCGTCTGGAACAGGCTGGCGTAGTCCGGGATCCCGAGATAGGCGGCATGAGGGGAGACGAGGCCATCGCTCGTTCCTTCGGCGTTTGCCCGGTAGCTCGACCAGGGATAGTCCCGCGCGTGGCCCACCATGCCTGCCCGCACCGGGTTGAGCTCGATGTAGCGATAGCAGGCTAGCGCATAGGCATCCGAAGGGACGGGGCAGGAGCGGTAGCGTCCTTCCCAGAGGCTGCCGCAGCGCCCGCGTGTCTTGTTGATGTGCTGGGTGTAGCACTGGCCGAGGAACTTCATCATCAGCGCGCAGCTTTTTTCCGCATGCGGCGTGACGAGGAGGTGCACGTGGTTCGTCATCAGGCAATACGCATGCACGGAGCAGGCGTACTCGCGCGCAAAGTAGGCGAGGTAGTCGAGGTAGGCGGCATAGTCGCCGTCCTCGAAGAAGCACGGCGCGCGGTTGTGGCCGCGATGGCGCACGTGCAGGGTCAGCTCGGGCAGGACAAGGCGGGGGCCGCGGGGCATAACCCTCCAACGAAGCGGCCCGCCGTCGGTTGACGCGCATCACTACCCAAATGAGAAAGGCCGGGTCCGTCCCCATTTAGAATTGCGGCGATGCAGCGCATCCCCCCGGCGGAATTCGACCCTGCCCTCGAAAAGCGGCTGGTCGAGCTCTGGGGCAAGCCCCCCGCCCTGTACCGGGCGCTCGCCAACCATCCCGCTTTCGTCGCCGCCTGGACCGAGTTCGCGCGCGCGATGCGCTACGACACGCGCACGCCGCGCGAGCTGCGCGAGCTGGTGATCCTGCGCGGCGCGCAGGTGGCGCGCTCCGAGTACGAGTGGGCCTCGCACCTCCTCATGGCGCGCAAGTTCGGGGTGCGCGAGGCGCAGATCCAGGCGCTCGCCGGCTGGCGCACGTCAGCGGAGTTCGACGCACGCGAAAAGGCGGCGCTCGAGCTCGCCGAGGCGGTGACCCGGGGCGAGGTGAGCGACGCGGTCTACGCGAGCGTCGCGAAGCACTTCGACCGCGCCGAGTACGTGGAGCTCACGATGGTGGCGGCCTTCTACGCCATGGTCTCGCGCATCATCGACGCGATCCGGGTCGAGATCGACCCCGAGAAGCAGGGGTATTTTCCAAAACTTCCCTGAAAGGGGGGAGCTTGGTCCAAAAGCAATATCGGTACTACGACTTCGTCATGGCGGCCTTCGTCACGGTGCTGCTGTGCTCGAACTTCATCGGCGCGGCGAAGCAGACGACCATCCAGCTGCCGCTGCTGGGCGCCACCACCTTCAGCGCGGGGGTGCTGTTCTTCCCGATCTCGTACATCTTCGGCGACATCCTCACCGAGGTGTACGGCTACGGGCGCGACCGGCGCGTGGTGTGGGCGGGCTTCGGCGCGCTCGTCTTCGCCTCGTTCATGGCCTGGGTGGTGATCAGCCTGCCGCCCGCGGGCAGCGAGTTCATGAAGACCTACCAGGCGAACCTCGAGGGCGTGTTCGGCAACAGCTGGCGCATCGCGGCCGGCTCGATGATCGCCTTCTGGTGCGGCAGCTTCTCCAACGCCTACGTGCTCGCCAGGATGAAGGTCTGGATGAGCGGCCGGCGCCTGTGGATGCGCACCATCGGCTCGACGGTGGTGGGCGAGTTCGTGGACTCGGCGCTCTTCTACTTCATCGCCTTCTATGGCATCTGGGCCACCGGCGACCTCGTCAAGATCGTCATCGCCCAGTACCTGCTCAAGACGACGTGGGAGGTGGTGATGACGCCGGTGACCTACAAAGTCGTGGCGTTCCTAAAGCGCGCGGAGAACGAGGACTACTACGACCGCAACACCGACTTCACCCCGTTCACGCTAAAAACCTAGATGGGGACGGACCCCGCCTTTCTCATTTAGGTAGTGGCCACGCGTAAGGCGGGGCTGCGCTCAGCACCCCCGACTGCTCAAATGAGAATGACGGGGTCTGTCCCCATTTAAGCGGCGGCGCGCTGTGCGCCGGTGAAGCGGCCGAGCAGGGCCTCGCGCTTCTTGCGGGCGGCGACGATGCTCGCCATCTTGATGTGGCCGAAGCCGCGGATCTCCTCCGGCAGCGAGAGCAGCTCGAGCGCGATCGCATGGTTGTGCGGGGTGAGGCCGGCGAGCACGCGCTCGACCGTCTCCTCGTATTCGGCGATCAGCGCGCGCTCGGTGCGCCGCTCCACGGTATACCCGAAGAGATCGAGCGCCGTTCCTCTTATCGGTTTCAAAAAGGAAAGGGTTTTAAAAACCACTTTCATCCACGGGCCGAACTGCATCTTGCGCGGCTCGCCGGTCGTCGGGTCCTTGCGCGCGAGCAGCGGCGGCGCGAGATGGTAGACGACGCGGTAGTCGCCCTCGAACATGGCGTCGATCTTGCGGGCGAACTCGCCGTCGGCGTGCAGGCGCGCCACCTCGTACTCGTCCTTGTAGGCGAGGAGCTTCGCGTAGTTGCGCGCAACGGCTTCGGCCAGCTTTTCATCCACAGAACGAATTCTGTCGACCAGATTCCTGTACTTCGCTGCGTAGCGCGCATCCTGGTACTCGGTCAGCATCTTCACGCGCCGCTCGACGAGCTCGTCGAGGTTGCGCGAGAAGTGCTCGCCGATGGCGACCACGTCCGCCGGCCTGGCGATGCGGCGCACGCGCTCGAGGTCGACCGCGGCGCGCCGGCCCCAGACGAAGCTCTGCCGGTTGAACTCGACGGCGACGGCGTTCAGCTCGATGGCGCGCTCGAGCGACGCCGCCGCGAGCGGCACCCAGCCCTTCTGGTAGGCGTAGCCCAGCATGAACATGTTGGTCGCGATCGCGTCGCCCATGAGCGCGCTGGCGATTTCGGTCGCGGCAACGAAGTCGGCAGCTTTTACAGTGCTCGTAATATCCTTCTGCAGGTCCGTCCCGGGGAGCTGCCAGTTCGGGTTCTTCACGAACTCCGCGGTCGGCGTGACGCTCGCGTTGACGAGCGCGCGCGTCTGCGCCGGCGACATCTTGGCGATCGCATCGGTGCTCGCGGCGACCACGAGGTCGCAGCCGATGACGAGGCTCGCGCCGCCGGTGTCCAGGCGCGAGGCGTGCAGCCCCTCGGGCTTTTCCGCCACCTGCACGTGCGACATCACCGCGCCGTACTTCTGCGCGAGGCCCGACATGTCGAGCACCGAGACGCCCTTGCCCTCGAGGTGCGCCGCCATGCCGACGATCTGGCCGATGGTGATGACGCCGGTGCCGCCGATGCCGGTGACGAGAATGCCGTACGGGGTTTGCAACTCGGGCAACTGCGGATCCTGCAGAGAAAAAGATCCCTCGGCCGAAACCGCGCCGGACTTGCCCTTTTTCAACCGCCCGCCCTCCACGGTGACGAAGCTCGGGCAGAAGCCCTTCACGCAGGAGAAGTCCTTGTTGCAGGAGGACTGGTTGATGGTGCGCTTGCGTCCCAGCTCGGTCTCGAGGGGCTCGACCGAGAGGCAGTTGGATTTGGCGCTGCAGTCGCCGCAGCCCTCGCACACGCGCTCGTTGATCACCGCGCGCAGGGCGGGATCCGGGAACTCGTTGCGCTTGCGCCGGCGGCGCTTCTCGGAGGCGCAGGTCTGGTCGTAGATGAGCGCCGACACCCCCAGGGTTTCGCGCAACTCTCTTTGAACAGCATCGAGGTCGTCGCGGTGGCGTACCGTGACCCCCGGCGCCCAGTTGGTGCCCTCGGGATACTTGTCGGGCTCGTCGGTCACCACCACGATCGGGCTCACGCCCTCGGCGGCGATCTGGCGCGAGATCATCGGCGGGTCGAGCGGGCCGTCGTGGCGCTGACCGCCGGTCATGGCGACCGCGTCGTTGTAGAGGATCTTGTAGGTCATGCGCACCTTCGCCGCCACGGCGGCGCGGATCGCGAGCAGGCCGGAGTGGAAGTAGGTGCCGTCGCCGAGGTTGGCGAAGATGTGCTTCTCGTTCGTGAACGGCGCCTGGCCGATCCAGGGCGCGCCTTCGGCCCCCATGTGCGTGAAGGTGGCGGTGCTGCGGTCCATCCACACCGCCATGAAGTGGCAGCCGATGCCGGCGGTGGCGCGGCTGCCCTCGGGCACGCGCGTGGAGGTGTTGTGCGGGCAGCCGGAGCAGAAATAGGGCTGGCGGATCGAGGTGACCCGCGGTTTCGCCAATGCCTTTTCCTTGAAGTCCAGGAAGGCCAGGCGATCCCTGAATTGAGAACCTAACTTTTTCGTTAAACCCAGCTTCTCCAGGCGCTGCGCAATCGCGCGCGCGACCATCGCCGGCGAGTGCTCGTAGTGCGCGGGCAGGAGCCACGTGCCGGCGGGCTGGCCGCCGCTGCGGCTCCATTCGCCGCTGTCGTCGAACTTGCCGACCACGCGCGGGGCACGCACGCCTTCCTTCCAGTTGTAGAGCTCTTCCTTGATCTGGTACTCGATCAGCTGGCGCTTCTCCTCGACCACCAGGATCTCCTCCAGGCCCTCGGCGAAGCGCTTCGCGCCCTGCGGCTCGAGCGGCCAGGACATGGCGACCTTGTAGACGCGAAGGCCAATGTCTCTTGCTGTTTCTCTGGTGATGCCCAGATCGGAAAGCGCCTGCATGACATCGCCGAAGGACTTGCCGGTGGTGACGATCCCCAGCCTTGCTTTCGGGGAGTCGAAGACGATCCGGTCCAGCCCATTGGCGCGCACGTAGGCGAGCGCGGCGTAGACCTTCCAGTCGAGGAGGCGCGCTTCCTGCTCGAGGATGCCGTCGGGCCAGCGGATGTTGAGGCCCCCGGGAGGAAGCGAGAAGTCGGTGGGGATCTTCGTGGTTATTCTTTTTTCATCGATCAGTACTGAAGAACCGGATTCCACGACATCCGTGACGCACTTGAACGCCACCCACAGGCCCGAGTAGCGGCTCATGGCGATGCCGTGCAGGCCGAGGTCGAGGTAGTCCTGCACGTTCGCCGGGTTGAGCACCGGGATGAGGCAGGCCTTGAAGATGTGCTCGGACTGGTGCGGCAGCGTCGAGGATTTCGCCGCGTGGTCGTCGCCGGCGAGCACCAGCACGCCGCCGTGCTTCGAGGTGCCGGCGGCATTGGCGTGCTTGAACACATCGCCGCAGCGATCGACGCCCGGGCCCTTGCCGTACCACATGGAGAAGACGCCGTCGTACTTCGCGCCGGGAAAGAGGTTGACCTGCTGCGTGCCCCAGATCGAGGTGGCGGCGAGGTCCTCGTTCACGCCGGGCTGGAACTTGACGTGGTGGCTCTCGAGGTGGCCCTTCGCGCGCCAGAGCGCCTGGTCGAGGCCGCCGAGCGGCGAGCCGCGGTAGCCGGAGACGAAGCCCGCGGTGTTGAGGCCCGCGCGCTGGTCGCGCTCGCGCTGCAGCATCATCAGGCGGATCAGCGCCTGCGTGCCGGTGAGGAACACGCGCCCCTCGTCGAGGGTGTACTTGTCGTCGAGCGAGGCGCGCTGAAGGACGGTGGAATCCATGGAAATCCTATATCACATGCGAGCTTTGATTCGCGGCTTGGGCTTGCGTTCGAGCGCCTGCTCGGGCTGGTCCCAGTACGGGTCGGGCCCGAACGACTCGGCGAGAAACTCGATGAACACGCGCGTCTTCGCCGGGAGGAAGCGGCGGCTCGGGTAAACGGCATAAATGGCCACGTCGCTGTGAAAGGTATAGCCGCGGCAGACCTCGACGAGCGCGCCCTCGGCGAGCAGGCGGTGCACGTCCCAGGTCGATTTCAGCGCGATGCCGAGGCCGGCGCGCGCCCATTCGCGCAGCACTTCCCAGCTGTCGCAGGCGTAGCGGCCGGTGACGCGCACCGAGCCGGGCTTGCCGTCCGGGCCCTTGTAGTCCCAGTTCATCGCGAAGTCGGTGGTCGTGAGGCAGTTGTGCCGCGCGAGCTCGTCGGGGGTGCGCGGCGCGCCGTGGCGCGCCAGGTAGGCGGGGCTCGCGCAGACCACGCGCCGGTTCGGCGCGAGCTTGCGCGCGGTGAGCGAGGAATCCTCGAGGTGCGCG
>CBDDRQ010000224.1:0-2711 GCA_965233125.1 uncultured bacterium | reverse complement strand
CAAGAAAACACTTCGTGTCGCCACTGACCGACACGATATCGGAGAAAGGGAGATTCACATGGCATTGCATCAGTCCTCGTCGAGGGACGAGCCGCGGCGCATCGTGCGCGCGCTGGACCGGATCTGGACGACCGTCATTTTAGCGCTGCTGTCCATTCATGCCCATGCGCAGGCAAGCGACCCGATCAGCCGGCTGCTGAACAAGGGCGTGGACATGCTCACCAACCAGTGGGCGGTCGCCTCGGCGATCATCACCATCGCCGCGCTCGGCTACCGGATGAAGTACGGGATGATGGACAAGCGCAAGGCGCTCTATTCCATCATCGGCATCGTCGTCGTCTTCGGCGCCGTGCTCATCGTCGACGAGATCCGGGTCTGAGATGGAACGCGAAGACCCGCTCTACCAGGGCATGACGCGCGACGCCATGGTGCTCGGCGTCACGCTCGACTGCTTCGTGCTTGAGGCGATCGTGTGGTCGGTGGCCTTCCTGGTCACCCGGTCGCTCTGGGTCCTGCCGGCTGCGGCGCTCTTCCATCTGCTCTGCTATTGGAAGTGCCTGGACGACGCCGACTTCTTCAGCGTCTGGTGGGTCGGTTTTGCGCAGACCGGCAAGGGCGCCAACCGGGGTACGTGGGGCGGAAGCAGCTATGACCCAGACTGACCTCGATCTGACCTTCGCCCGTTCCGTGCCGGCGGGGACGGACGAGAAGCGCAGGGAACAGCGGCTCCGGCGCTTCATCCCCTACCTCGCCCACTATGACGGCGAGACGCTGCTCACCGAAGACGACCAGCTCGTTCAGATCATCAAGCTCGAGGGGCTCGCCTTCCAGACGCGCGATGAGGAGGAGCTGAAGCGGCAGAAGCGCTTCCGCAACCGGCTGGTGCGCTCGATCGCAAAGAGCGATGTCGGCATTACGGTGCACGTAGTGCGGCGCCGGCACTTCGCCTATCCGGAAGGCAGCTTTCCGAACCGCTTCTGCGCGGAGCTGGACGCGGCCTGGCGGCGCCGACACGAGCAGGCCGAGCAGTACGTGAACGAGATCTACCTCTCCTTCATCAAGCTGCCCTACAAGGCCGGCGTGCTGGTAGGCGCGAAGGACCGGCTCGCGTACCTCAGTCACAAGCGGCATCGCGAGCGCCTTGAAGGCTGGCGGCGGCGCTGCGCCCAGGAGCTGCGCGACGTCACGCACCGGGCCTTGCAGACACTCGCCGCCTACCAGCCGAAGCTTCTGGGGATGTACCGCAAGGCGGACGGGTGGTACTCCGCGCCGCTCGGCTTTCTCAACTACCTCGTGAACTGGCAGGACGCCGAAGTGCGCGTGCCGCGCATGCCGATCCGCGACTATCTCGGCAGGAACCGGCCGATCTTCGGCGCCGAGGCGATCGAGATGCGCGGCTGGACCAAGAGCCAGCTCGGGGCCTTCCTCAGCGTCAAGGAATATCCGGACCTGACCGACCACGACATGCTGGACCGGTTCCTCAACCTGCCGGTCGAGATGGTGATTGCGCAGTCGTACCACTTCGAGGACCGGCCGACCTCCGCCAAGGAGATCGAGGTGCAGCAGAAGCGGCTGGAGCAGTCACAGGACAAGGCGGCCGACCAGATCGACGACCTGACCGACGCCATGAGCGACGTGGCAGGCGGCCGGGTGGCAATGGGCTGGCACCACCTGTCGGTGCTGGTCAAGGCGGCGGATAACGACCTCGCGTCACTCGACCGGACGCTCGTGGCGGTCGAGGACTGCTTCGTGGATCTGAACATCCAGGCGGTGCGCGAGACGCTGAACCTGGAGGCCTGCTTCTGGGCGCAGCTACCCGGAAATTTCCAGTACGTGGCGCGCAAGCGCCGTATCTCCACGGCGAATCTCGCCGGCTTCGCCAGCCTGCACAGCTTTCCGCGAGGGCGACCGGAGGGCAACTGGTGGGGAAACGCCATCACAGTGCTGGGGACGGAGAGCAAGACGCCGTACTTCCTGAACTTCCACAGCGGCGAAGGCCCGTACCCTCCGGGCCATGTGCTGGTCGCGGCGCCGACCGGACGGGGCAAATCGACGCTGCTCAACCTGCTCCTCGCGCAGGCGCAGAAGTTCAACCCGCGGGTCTTCTACTTCGACGACAAGAACGGCGGCGAAATCTTCGCGCGCGCGTGCGGCGCGGCCGTGACCGATGTGGCGCTCGGCGAGCCGAGCGGCTTCAATCCTTTCGCGCTGCCCGATACCGCGGCGAACCGGACGTTTCTCGCCCAGTGGCTCGAGAACCGGCTGGCGAACGGCGCAGAGCCGATGCGCGCGGACGAGCGCCAGGTCATCCAGACCGCGATCGACGGCCTCTACCGCCATCCGCAAGCGGAGCGCAGTCTGGTCGAGATCGCCAGCTACTTCGGTTTGGCGCGCGAAGGCAGCCTGCGCAGCCGGCTCGCCACCTGGCTGCCGGGCGGCAAGTACGCGGGCCTTTTCGACAACGAGGAGGACCGCTTCCGGCTGGACGCACGGTTCTGCTACTTCAACACCACGCGGATCATGCAGGACGAGGCCGGCCTGCTGGCCGTCCTCGAGTATCTCTTCCATCGCATCGATCTGGCGATGGACGGCGAGCCCTTCATCATCGTGCTGGAGGAGGGCTGGAAGCTGCGCCGCAGCGCGTACTTTCGCGCGCGCATCGACGACTGGCTGATGACCGTGCGGAAGAAGAACGGCGTGGTCATCTTCAT
>CBDDRQ010000223.1:0-3367 GCA_965233125.1 uncultured bacterium | reverse complement strand
GACTTCTCGGAGGCGACCGTCATCACCATGTTCCTGCTGCCGGAAATCAACCTGAAGCTGCGCCCGAAGATCCTCGGCCTGAAGCCCGGCACGCGCATCGTCTCCAACACCTTCACCATGGGCGACTGGAGAGCCGACCAGTCCGCCGACCCCGACGGCTGCGACGGCTCCTGGTGCACGGCGCTGCGGTGGATCGTGCCCGCGAAGGCCGCCGGCACCTGGCAGACGCCGCACGGCGAGCTCCAGCTCAAGCAGCAGTTCCAGATGCTCTCCGGCACCCTGCGCACCAAGGCCGGCCGCACGGTGCCGATCCAGGGCAAGGTGCTCGGCGAGGAAGTGTCCTTCAAGGCCGGCGGGCGCGACTACCGCGGCCGCATGAACGGCAGCAAGCTCGAGCTGCGCTGACCCAAAAAAGGGGTCAGGACCCTTTTCTCAAAAGAAAGGCCCTTGCGACCGGCACCGCGACGGCCGCGAGCGCCAGCGCCATCAGCACGCCCGAGATCGGCCGCAGGAAGAAGATGCCCAGGCCCGCGTCGGAGATGATGAGCGACTGGCGCAGCGCGCGCTCGGCGAGCGGCCCGAGCACCAGCGCGAGCACCAGCGCCGCCGGCGAGTAGCCGAGCTTCTTCATGAAGTAGCCGAGCACGCCGAAGATCAGCATCTGCCCCACGTCCCACAGGCTGTTCTTCAGCGAGTAGGCGCCGGTGATGCAGAACATGATGATGAGCGGCATGAGGATGCTGTAGGGCACGCGCAGCGCGCGCACGAAGAGCGGGATGAACGCGGTGCTGAGGACGAGCAGCAGCACGTTGGCGATGTACTGCGAGGCGATCAGGCCCCAGACGAACTGCGGGTTCTTCTCGAACAGCAGCGGCCCCGGGCGCAGGCCCCACATCATCAGCCCGCCGAGCATGATGGCGGTGGTCGCCGAGCCGGGAATGCCGAGGGTCAGCATCGGCACCATGGCGGCGGTGGCGGCGGCGTTGTTCGACGCCTCCGGCGCGGCGACGCCCTCGATCGCGCCCTTGCCGAAGCGCTCGGGGGTCTTCGAGACCCGCTTCTCGACCGTGTAGGCGAGGAAGGAGGCGACGGTCGGCCCGGCGCCGGGCAGCACGCCGACGGCGAAGCCCATCACGGTGCCGCGCACGATCGACCAGCGCGTGCGCGCCCAGTCGGCGGCGCTCGGCAGCACGTCCCTGAGCCCGTAGCGCCCCTTGGCGACCTCGGTCTTGCCCGTCTGCTCGGCGCCCGCGAGCACCTCCCCCAGGCCGAACAGGCCGATCGCCACCGGCAGGAAGTCGATGCCGTCCATCATCTCGGCGATCCCCAGGCCGTAGCGCGCCTGGCCGGAGATGATGTCGAAGCCGACCATGGCGAACATGAGGCCGAGCACCATGCTGATGTAGCCCTTGAGCGCGTCCTCGCCGGTGAGCAGCGTCACCGTGGTGAGGCCGAGCAGCATCAGCGCGAAGGTCTCGGGCGGGCCGAACGAGAGCGCCCATCTCGCGAGCAGCGGCGAGACGAGCATCAGCAGCACCACGCCGACGGTGCCGGCGATGAACGAGCCGATGGCGGCGATGCCGAGCGCCGGCCCGGCGCGCCCCTGCAGCGCCATCTGGTAGCCGTCGAGGCAGGTGACCACCGACGCCGACTCACCCGGGGTGTTGATGAGCACCGCGGTGATGGTGCCGCCGTACATGCTGCCGGCGTAGAGCGCCGCGAGCATGATGATCCCCGAGGTGGGATCCATGCCGAAGGTGAGCGGCAGCAGCATCGCCACGCCCGAGGGCGGGCCGATGCCCGGCAGCGCGCCGATCAGCATGCCGACCATCACGCCGACCACCGCCATCAGCACGTTGAACGGCGTCAAGGCGACGGAGAAGCCGAGCTGGAGGTTGCTCAGGAAATCCACGGCGGCCTCAGAACCCGAGCGGCCCGAGCGGGAACGGCACGCGCAGCCAGTAGGCGAAGACGAGGTAGTCGAAGCCGGCCGCGCCCGCCGCCACGGCGAGCACCAGCAGCCAGGAATGGCGGCCGAGGTAGCGCACCAGCACCACGAGGAAGAGCGCGGTCGCGAGGATCATGCCGAGGACCTTGATGAGCGCGGCGAAAGCGACCGTCACCCCCAGCACCACCAGCACGTGCCGCAGCGCCACGCCGCGCGGCCACCATGCTGCGCCGGCATTTTTCTCGCGAAGAGACCTCGTCAGCATCATGACGGCGAGGCCTGCCATGCCCAGACCCAGCCAGAACGGCAGGAACGCCGGCCCCGGGCCCTCGGGGCTCGTGTAGGGCCAGGACTGCAGCGCCACGGCCGAGAAGCCGAGGGCGCCGGCCAGCAGCAGAACCGCGCTGACGCGGTCGGCGTTGCGCACGCGCGGCTCCTGCCGGCTACGCTACTTCTTCTTCGCCCCGAGCGCGGTCAGCGCCTTCTCGTACTTGCCGTTCAGGCTGTCGAGGTACTTGTTCGCTTCCTCGCCGGTCCAGTCGGTCGGCGTGAGCAGGTTCCTCTTGATGTACTGCTCCTGCCACTTCTTCGTGCCGACGACCTTCTTCAGCGTGTCCTGCCACCACTTGACCGCGTCCTTCGGCATGTCGGCCGGGCCGACCACGCCGCGCATCTGCTCCCAGTAGAACTCGTAGCCGCGCTCGGCGAAGGTCGGCACGTCGGCCGCGTCCTTGAGGCGCTTCTTCGCCGCGACGGCGAGGTTGCGCGCCTTCTTCGCCTCGACCTGCGACTGGATCTCGTTCGGGTTCATGGCGGAGGCGTCGATGTGCCCGCCCATCAGCGCGGTGGTGACCTCGCCGCCGGAGTTGAAGGGCACGTACTTCACCTTGATGCCGGCCGCCTGCTCGAAGAGGTAGGTGAAGATGTGGTCCTCGCTGAAGGTGGCGGTGCCGCCGATGGTGAGCCCGCCGGGCTTGGCGCGCGCCGCCTTGACGAAGTCGTCGACCGTCTTGAACGGCGACTCGTCGCGCACCGTGAGCATCAGCTCGTCGATGGCGACGATCATCAGCACCGTGAAGCCGTCGCGGTGGTTGCCGGGCAGGCGGCCCTCGATCTTGCCCGAGACGACCATCGGCGTCGCCCCGCCGATGGTGTGCGGGTCGCCCTTCTTGTTGAGGATGTAGTTGAAGCCGACCGCGCCGCTGCCGCCGGCGCGGTTGTTGACGTTCAGCGGCACCGGCGACCACTTGTTCTCGTCGATGATGCCGGTGATCATGCGCATCAGGTTGTCGGTGCCGCCGCCCGGCGCGTAGGGCACGACGACCTCGACCGGCCGCGAAGGATACTTCTGCGCCTGCGCCACGGGGGCCGCAAGCAGGGTGACGGCCGCGATGGACGCAGCCACGACGCGCGACATGG
>CBDDRQ010000222.1:0-103933 GCA_965233125.1 uncultured bacterium | reverse complement strand
GCGCAAGGCCTCTTCAACCTCGCCAACCTGCGCCGCGACGGCAAGCCGAGCGAACGCGACGTCGCCGCGCTCAAGCGCTTGCTTGCCTCGATCGGCCTGCGTGCGGAGCTTGCGGAGGCGATCGCCGCCGCGCAGCCCATGCGCGAGCTGGGCGAGCTGCACCGCGTGCGCGGCTGCGACGAGGCGATCATCGCGCGGCTGCAGCAGGTCATCGTCGTGCTGCCGCAGCGCAGCCCCGTCAACGTGAACACCGCCCGTGCGGAAGTGCTCGCCGCCGCGCTGGAGGGCCTGAGCCTCGCCGAAGCGCTCGTGCTCGCGCAGGGGCTGAAGGCGGCGCCCGTGCGCAGCACCGGCGAGCTGCGCGCACGTCTGCCGCGGCCGGACCTGCCGGTGAGCGACGAGGACATCGCGGTGCGAAGCCGCTTCTTCGTCGTCGAGGGCCGCGCCCGGTTCGGCAGGGCCGACGTGCGCCTGGAAGCGCTGCTGCAGCGCGAGGGCGGCGCCCTGCCGACCATCCTCTGGCAGCGCACCTCATGACGCCCTGCCGCATCCGCGCCGGGCGCGGGGCCGCCGCGACCGGCACCTTCGAGTGGTCCGGGCCGACGCAGCCTCGCGAGGCGGGGCCTTGCGAGCTCGTCCTCGCGAGCGATGTCGTCGCCCTGCAAAGGCTGGACGTCCCGCCGGCACAGCGCCGGCGCCTCTCGGGCGCCCTGCACTTCCTGGTCGAGGACCTCGTGTTGTCCGATCCGGAGCGCCTGCACGTCGTCGAGGCGGCCGGCTCGCCGAAGGACGCTTTTTGCGTCGGCATCGTCGAGCGGGCATGGCTGCAGGCCGTGCTCGGGCGGCTGGCCGGCCTGGGCTTCAAGCCCGAGCGAGTGCTTGTCGAAACGCTGCTTCCCGAGCTCGCGCCGGGCGCCTGGACGGTCGTCTGGAACGGGCCCGCCAACTTCGTGCGCACCGGCGCCGCGGAAGGCTTCGCGCTCGACCTTCCCGAAGCTGACGCGGTGCCGGTGGCGCTGCGCCTCGCGGCCGAGAAATCGCCGCCGGCGAGCATCGCGGTGCGCACGGCGCCTGGCACGCCGGTGCCGGATGCCGAGCGCTGGTCGCAAGCCCTTGGCGTGCCGGTGCACGCCGGCCCGCCGTGGAGCTGGTCAGAGGCGCGGGGCGAGCAAAGCCTCGACTTCCTGCAGGGGGAGCTCGCCCTGGATCGCGGCGAGTCCGGCTGGCGTGCGCGCCTCAAGCGGCCGGCTGCGCTCGCCGCGTCGCTCGTCGTGATCGCTTCCTTCGGCATCGCCGCCGACTGGGCAGCGAAGGCGCAGGAGCGCAGCGCGCTGGTGGCGCAGATGAACGCGATCTACCGCGACACGTTCGGGCAGGCGGCAGTCCTGATCGACCCGCCCCTGCAGATGCATCGCGCGCTGGCGGAGCTCAAGCAGCGCAGCGGCGAGCCGGGCGCATCGGACTTCCCGTCGCTGCTCGCGGCGCTCTCCGTGCGCATGCTCGATCCGGCGAAACAGCGCATCGAGTCGATGTCCTACCGGCAGGGACGGCTGACCGTGGTGCTGCGGCCGCACGACCCGGCCGCGTTCGCCGCGCTGGTCGAGGAGCTGCGCGGCAAGACCCCCATCCAGGGGCTGGAGGTGAAGATCGAAGCGGTCGAATCGGGAGGTGCGCGCCAGCTGCGCGTGACGGCGAGCACGGAGAGCGGACGATGGGCATTGGCGAGACCCTGAGGGCCTTCTGGGCGGAGCGCACCCGGCGCGAGCGCGGCGTGCTCCTCGCCGGGGGCGCCCTGCTGCTTGCGGCGGCGCTCTACGCCGCGCTCTGGGAGCCGGGGCTGGAAGCGCGCAAGCGGCTCTCGGCGGCGTTGCCCAGGCTGCGGGCGCAGGTGGAAGACATGCGCCTGCAGAAGCGGGAGGTCGAGGTGCTGCGCAAGACGGTGGGCGCTTCCTCGCAAGCCTCGGACCTGCGCGCGCTGCTGCGCGCTTCCGTCGAGCGCAGCGCGCTCAAGAGCTCGGTGGAGCGCATCGAATGGCGCTCGAGCGACCGGGTGCTCGTCGCCGCCTCCTCGGTCGACTTCGACCAGTGGCTCGACTGGGTGCGCGGCCTGCAAAGGGAGCTCGGCGTCCGGCTCGAAGCCTGCGAGATCAGCGCGCTCGAGCAGCCAGGCCTGGTGCGCATCGAGGCGGTATTCGCCTCGGGAGCGGGACGAGGGCCATGAACCGCCGGCTCGCCCTTTATCTCGCCCTCGGGGCCGCCGTCTATGCCGGCGTCCTTGCAGCCACGCTTCCGGCAACGATGATCTCGCAGGCGCTCGAGCGCGCGACGCAGCAGCGCCTTGCGCTGCGCGATCCGCAGGGCACGGCGTGGTCGGGGAGCGGCCGGCTGTACGCGCGCAGCCGCTCCGGCGAGCTCGTCGACCTCGGGCCTTTGCGCTGGAACGCGCAGCCCTCCTCCCTGCTGACAGGCAAGCTCGCCGCGGACGTCTCGCTCGCCGATGCCCCCAGGCTCACGCACGTGGATCTTTCCCTCTCGAGCCTCACCGTCCACGGCCTGGACGTCCAGTTTCCGGGGACGGTCCTCGCGAGCCTCGACCCGGCACTGGAAACCCTCGGTCCGGAAGGCATGGTGCGCATCCGCTCGGACAAGCTGCGCATCGACGCCGAATCGGTCCTCGGCCTCGCCGACGTCGAGTGGCGCGGCGTGCGCCTTGCGCGCGCGCAGGGCGTGGAGTTCGGCTCCCACGTCGCCCGGCTGCGCGGCGGCGGCAGCAAGGTCGGAATCGAGCTCGGCACCCTAAACGGGCCGCTGCAGCTGAAAGGCGGCGGCACCTGGGAGCGGCGCGGCGGCTTCAGCATCTCCGGCAGCGCGGAAGCGCGCACCGCCGACCTCGCGAGCTTCCTGAAAACGGTTTGCGCCGAATACCGCGACTCTCGCTGCGTCTTCCGCTACTCGCGCGGCCTCTAGGAACCCCTGGGCACCGCCCAGCGCTCCTCGTGCGACCCGGCAGGGGGCGGCCAGAAGAAGAGCTTCGTCCATACGAGCGCGATCCCCTGGTCGAGCACGGCGCGCGCGCCGGTCGCCGTGCGCCACCATTGCGTGAGATCCGGCGTCTCCCGCGCCGCCAGCACCCCGACCCGCACTTCGGGACCGAAAGCAAGCTGGTAGAGCAGGCGTGAGCGGCGCGCATGGGCGCCCTGCGAATGGACATCCAACGCGCGAATCTCGACCCCGGAACGCCGCGCCCAGTCGCGCACCACGACCGCGCTGAGGAAGGTCCGATCCTGGGCCGACTCCGGGCTGGGCACCGCCGTGACCTGCGTCAGCCCTTGCGCCTTCAAGTACTCCGCCGCCCGCTCCGCAAAAGTCGCGTGCCCCTTCGTGCCGGGCCACTGCTCGATCGGCGCACCGGTGGTCACCGCGAACCGGTAGCCGCCTTTGCGGAAAGCAGCGACGGACTGATCGAGCCCGTGCCGGTCGAGCCAGCCCTCGATCACCAGGACCGGCGCGCCGACAGGCGCGTTTACGGCAAGGAAGGGGTAAAGCTCCCGTCCTGCCCACGCGAGCGCAGCCGCCGCTGCAATGAGCACGCCGACGATCAACGCAAGGCGCTTCACCATACGCGCAGCTTGAGCTGGATCGCGATCGCGCCATTCAGGCGGTCGCGGATGGTCGGAATGACGCTCAGGTTCGCGCCAAGGCGCCGGCCCTCGACGGCGAGCAGCGGCAACGGCGCGAGGAACCAGCCGCCGTCGCGATAGTTCGGGTAACCGTCGAAGGCGCCCGCGACGACGCCGACCGCGACATCGACGCCACCGGGCCGCCAGCGCAGCGGGCGCCATGCATATGCGGCGTAGCGCGAGCGCTCCCGGTTGCTGTTGATGAACGTCCCGGCGCTCACCGCATGCTCGGGCGCCAATACAAGCTCGACACCCAGGCCGATGTTGTCGTCGCGCAGGTCCTTGTCGCGCTCGAAGTGCAGGGAGTAGATGCCTGGATTGAGCCAGACCTGCGGGTCCGCCTGCGCCTCGATCGCAACGCACACGGCAAGGAGCAGGATGACCCTCACCAGAACTGCCAGCTTTCCGTCACGAGGATCCAGACACCGAGCATCCCGTTCGTGATCACGTGGGCCACGATGGGAACCCAGAGATTACCCGAACGCATGTAGAGGCCCGCGTAGACGGCGCCCGCGATCGCGCCGGCGAACCAGCGGTTGTGCTCGACGGCAAAGAGCGCGGTGGTGATCAACAATGCACCCCATCCGACCTTCCGCGGCGACACGGCGAGAAAGTCGTGCCGCTCCACCCAGCGCAACAGGAACGAGCGCCAGAACAGTTCCTCCATCACCGGCACCACCAGCGCGAGCCCGGCAAGGCGGCCAAGCGCAAGCGGCCAGTTCATGGTGCCGTCGGCGCGGTGCGGGTCGAACCCATCGGAGCGCGCCACCACGGCCCAGTCCCAATCCACCCCCACCCAGACCAGGAACACGATCGCGCCCGCGCTCACGGCCGCGAGCCAGTGCGACACCGGAACCAGCGGGCCTTCGCGCAGCTCGCGGTACTCGGACCAGAACCAGGCGAGCAGCAACGCGACCAGCACCCCGCGCACCACGGCGAGCCACGGCGCGACATCGGCGAGGAAGGAGCCGAGCACGAGGAAGCCGATGAAAACACCGAACGGCGCACAGCGGACAAAAGCCGCCCGGGACGGCATCAGCGCGCCGGCGCGGCGCGCCTGAACGGCGCGGCGAGCGGCTCCCCGATGAAAATGCCCTGCCCCGGCATGGCGACGCTTTTCCAGTAGGCCTCGATCAGCGTGTCGCCGGCCAAATAATGCTGGGCGAACACCGCTGGATTCGGGAACTTCTCCGCCATGTTGCACGGCTCGACCACGGTACCGTAGCTGCCGGTCGCGCCGGCCTCGAGCCAGCGCAGCGCGCTCATCTGGCTCGTGCCGTCGAGCACGCCGCCCGCCGAAGTCAGATGATCGGCCACGGCTCCCGGGACAAACCCCAGCGTCTCCAGCCCTTCAACGCTGGGCCTGCCTGTGAAATAGAACAGCACGTCTTTGACATCCAACAGCGCGTCCTGCTGAAGAGTCCGCGCCTTTATCCTTCCCCCGATCACCTTCCCAGCAGCCGAATAGAAGCGACTGCGCACATTGCGGCTCGCGTCGGAGGTGGACACCAGGTATGCCGTACCCCGGGGCGTCAAAGCGTCAGCCTCTACGCCGCGGCCGATAAGAGCCTTGGCTTCCTCGAACGTTGCCGCCGCGATAGCCATTGCCGGCCTTATCCCAAGACCCTTATGCGGGAACGCAAGGCGCGAATTGAAGTACGGACTGCGCCGGGTAGGCTTGCAGCCGTCCGCGCATAAGTTGAGGTCGAAGCCGAAGGCGAAAGCCGAGGTAATCGACATGCATTCGACGCGATATGGATACGCCCAGGCGAGCGCATAAGCTTCGATGTGCGGCAGGGTCTGCTCGTCCACCGAAGTTTTGATGGCACCGAATTCGCTAGCCGAGAGCGCCCTTGCACCCGGCGGGAAACTGACATGAATAACGTTCGTAAATACGATCCGCCTTTTCGCGGCGTAGTAGTTCCCAATCTCAACGCTCAAGGGGTCGGAGGTATTCACCACCACGGCGATGTGCCTGGAGCCGAAGGCCTGCGCCTGGCAGGGAATGGCGGCAGCGCACAGCGTCAAGAGAATCGGGGCTAGTCTTGGCACCAGAGACAGCTTAGCCGAATGCTCGGGGCAAAAAAAAACCCCGCCGGAGCGGGGTTTCGATAGGAGTTTCTAGCCGGTCAGGCTTGGCGCTGCCGGCGGCGCGCGACGAAGCCCATCACCGCAAGACCGGCGAGCAGCATCGCATAGGTCTCGGGTTCCGGGATGGCCACCACGCTCTCCACGCGGATCACCATGTCGTTGTAGTCCTTGTCGGCCTGCGCATAAGCGACGTCCTCAAACCCGATCACCCAGTCACGCTGCGAGCGGTAGGCCACTGCCATGGCATCGCCACCGTTCATGGAATCGAGCGTGTAGAAATTGTTTCCGGCGCTGCCCGGTCCGTTGATGTAGAAGCCGAAGCCCTCCCAGGAGATACCCGAGAAGGCGCCGCAGTTTACTGTCACACCGCAATCCGCGGCGTTCGCGGCGCCGATCGTTCCGGAGTCCGACCCCGACCAGGCGATGAGCGCTCTCGCACCAGCCGAAGCAGGCCCGGTGAAGAGGTCATGCGTGACCAGCCCGGTCGCAATGGAGAAAAATCCCAGCGTGTTCGCGCTGGCGTTTCCGGCGTACTCGAAGGATAGAACGGGAGTAACCGTCGGGAAGACAGAAGTGAACGATGCCCACTGGCCCGTGCTGTCCTGATCGGTGACCGCATTAATTGCGCCGGCGCCGTACACCGAGTCGAGGATGGTCTGCATCGTCGGCTCGCCATTGAGGCCTGATACGTCGATGAACGTCGGACGGACGTTCTGCGCTTGAACCGACGTCGCCATCGCCCCGGCAAACAGGGCTGCCCCTAGTGTGGAAAAAATTTTGGTTTTCATTTCAGCGCCTCCTATCGTTTCGATCGATTACGCGATTGCTACGGTTTGTGCGGCATTCCTGCGTCGGACGCCGACGAACCCCATGAGCGCCAGACCGGCGAGAAGCATCGCGTAGGTTTCTGGCTCGGGAATTGGGGAAACCTCGCCGTCATGCGAGAACGGTGCATTGACGTACTTCACATGATTCGCATTGAGGTACACGTGGTCATAGGCGTCGAAATGCACTGCCGTATACCCGGAAACCGTCACGTCATAGACGTTGATCTGCCCCATGTTGGGGAAGCTGCCCGGAAAGGTATTGATGAAGTCGCCAATCGGCGAATCCATCAGCGTGAAGTCGCCAATCGCCCACTCGTAGAACGTGGTCCCAGCACCGTAGATCCCGTGCGTCGGTAAGGCGCTGCCGTCGCCCATGACCGGGACGGCGCCGTCAGCGGAGGGGAAGTTGGACGTTGCAACCGGTGCGCTGGGGGTCGAAGGATCCGTCACCACGCTCGTTGTCGTCGAAGAGAGCGAGATCGTGCCGCTTTCGCTCGAGGAAACCGCCGCCGAAAGCTTCACATCGTAGATGCCGTCCGTTCCCTCGACGTCGCCGACCACCCACAGTGCGAAGGAACCGGCTTGGCTTAGCACCCATGTGTCAGTACTCGAGTCGTAGGTGCCGCCATCGATGTAGAGCTGCAATGCTGGAAGAGCTGTCGCTGGCGCGGAGAACAGCGCGCACGCAGAGGCAATTAAGCTCGGAAGGACAGATGCTCGTAGCAGTTTTCTCACAATGCTCCCTTTATGCATCCGAATCTACGACGGCAAGGACATCCTGAACATGGAGAGAACGTCCTCTCTGGAGTAGTTAGAACCTCCTAGTAGGTACAGGCCGGGGACGTCCGCGTTCACGCTGGGCCGCTCGCAATGCGCCGGCGGGCAACGAAACTCATGAGGGCCAGGCCCGCGAGGAGCATCGCGTAGGTCTGCGGCTCGGGAATTGGCGCAAAAACTGCAAGATCTTGTGTGGAACCGGGAGTGTTCTGCCGCCACACGCTCAGCGACTGGCTGAGCTGGTAGTCGCCGGCGTCCACGACGTCGAGCCATTGGTCCGCGAGACCACGAACGTAGCTGTCGCCAGAGGTAACCTTGAAGTAGCCCTCGTCCACGTCGTACGAGCCGCGCCCATCGTTGTCGTTGACGATTTCCCAGGCCGCGAGCTGGAAGGCGGCGGACTGCACGCTGCTGGTTAGGAGCGAGTGGTCGAAAACGTACGAAGCCAAGCGCTCCAGATCCGTGGCCTTGTAGGAGGCGTCGCCGACGTAGAAATCAGCGCCGCTCATGAGCGTGTAGTTCGTGCTCGGGCTGATGAAGTGGTAGATGTCGACGCACCAGGCCATGAAGCTCGTGTTCTTCGGAAGCGTCGAGCCGGAGGTGTCGATCATTTCGAACGCCCCGGCCTTCACCGTGACGGGCGGGCGGTAAGGCGAGGAATCGGTGATCGTGTAGCTACCGAAGTACGAATCGAACCAGGCGCCGTCGTACTTCAGCGTATCTGCCGCGGCCGGGGTCGAGAAGATGGCAGCTGCCGCCAAGACCACCAGCACGCCGCCCTTGGGATCGAACCGCTTTTTCTTGTTTCGGAGCACCCGCGCACTGTAGTGACCGGCTCTGGCGGGTGAAATAGAGGAACATCCTGACTTGCTAGTAGAAACCTCCTGTTGTGCCGGTCCGGGACAAACTTTGACTTTTGGGGCGGCTTGCCTAGTACGCCTGTTCGCCCTTCAGTACGACCCACAAGGTTCGCGCGATGATGTACAGGTCCAGGCGCAGCGACCAGTTGCGCAGGTAGTCCAGGTCGAAGTCGATGCGCGCCTTCATTCTCTCGAGCGTTTCGGTCTCGCCGCGCTGGCCGTTCACCTGCGCCCATCCCGTTATGCCGGGCTTGACCTTGTGACGGACCATGTAGCCCTTGATGAGCTTCCGGTACGTCTCGTTGTGGGCGACGGCATGAGGACGCGGACCGACGATGCTCATGCGGCCTTGCAGGACGTTAAAAAACTGGGGAAGCTCGTCCAGCGAAGTACGTCGGAGGAAAGCGCCTACGGAAGTCAGGCGCGGGTCTCCTTTCCTGGCCTGAACGATGGTTCCGCCGTCCTCCGTAACGCGCATTGAACGGAACTTGTAGACGACGATTTCCTTTCCATCGAGGCCGTAGCGGCGCTGCTTGAAGATGACAGGGCCTCGGGAGCTGAGCTTTACCGCGATGGCAATACTAAGCATTACGGGCAAGGCGAGGATAAGGATCAGCAGTGAAAGGACTATGTCGCTCAGCCGCTTGACCACGCCGCTAAAGCCGGTAAACGGCGACTCGCAAACGGCGACCACGGGCAGACCGCCAACCGAATCCATGCGGCTTTGAATGAGGTCGGTGACAAAGATGTCAGGGACGAAATAGATCGACGCAGTGGTATCCCGCAGTTCGTCCAGCAGGGCCAGAATCCGCGGCTGGGAAGCCATCGGCAGCGACATGTAGATGATGTCGACGCCATGCTCCTTGATGAACGCCGGCAGTGCCGTGAGTCCGCCAAGCACTACATGTTCCGCGGCCGGGTTGATGCGCTCACTGCTGCGGTCGTCGAAGAATCCGGCCACGCGCACGCGCAGATAGGGGTCGGAGGCTAGCCGCCTCGCAAGCTCCAGCCCCTGCTCGTTCAGGCCGGCGATGATCGCCCTGCGGTGGCCCTGAATCTCGAGGAGCTTGGGAGCCGCCAGCCGGAGCGCCAGGTGCGCGCCAATCTCGCTCGCCGGCGCAGCCCAGAACCAAGTGAGCAGCATTTCTTCCTCGAAATAACGCAAGTAGCCGGTCAGATAGCCGAACGCCAGGAGCAAGCCCGAGATGGTGAACCAGCCAAGCACCACATGCCGGAGCATGCTTGGAAGGGAGCGGTTCAGATTCGCCGACCCGGGGAAAGAGACCGAAAAGACAACGATGGAGAGGATGATGTGCCGCGGCGCGAGCGTATCTTCGACGAGGAAGGCGACCACCCAAAGCGATAACGCCAGCGCCAGAGGGTCGATCGAGATCTCGATCAGATGCAACAACTGGTCGCGCCCCATGGACATCTGCGCGACCTTGCGGACCTTGATGGGTGCGACGCGCTCTTGCATCGGCGCTTTACTCTCGATGAACGTCGGGGAAAGCCACCGCTATACTACTCCGCATCGGGGGACGGTCGTCCGCAAGGGGGGCTTCTGTATCGATTTTTCACATTGAGCGCAATCGCGCTCGCGTTGGCGCAACCAGCGCGCACCTTTGCGCAGGCAACGGACGGGCTTCAATTGGCTTTCGGCGCCTCGGCGCAGCATGATTCCAACGTGTTCCGGCTGCCAGACACCGTCGAGCCGCAGAGCATCGGCAGGCCCGGAAAATCTGACACGGTGAATTCAGGCTACGTCGGTGTGCGGCTGAACAAGGCCTATTCGCTGCAGCGTTTCCAGCTCGACGTGACGAAAACCGCATATCGCCACGAGAAGTTCACGCAGCTCGACTTCGACGCCCTCAGCTACCGGGGTGCATGGCTTTGGCATTTCACGCCGCACGTCAGTGGCGCGTTGAGCGCCGATCACAGCGAGTCTGCCGTGCCGTTTTCGGATTTCGTCGGCACCCAGCGCAACGTGCGAAAGACCGACAACCGCGCTTTCAGCCTCGACGGGGTCTTGCACAGCGGCTGGCATATCCTGCTGGGCGCGGGAACAAGCAAGCAGACGAGTTCCATCCCGGTCGCGGCTGAGGCCGATTTCGACTCGACTCGCGCGGAGATCGGCTGGAAGTATCTTGCCGGGTCGGGCAGCTCGTTTGCATTCTTCCAGCGGATCAACGAAGGCGACTATCTCAACCGAGCCTTCGTCCCCGGGAGCGCTGCGGACAACGGTTTCAGGGAGCGACAGGTCGAGTTCCAGACTTCCTGGGTGCTGACGGGACGCTCGACGGTGTCTGGTCGCGCCACCTGGCTGGACCGGCGCCACCCGAACCTCGTCGCGAGGAACTTCACCGGTTGGGCGGCCAACGCCGCTTACGCGTGGACCCCGACCGGCAAGTTGCAAGTGGGTTTGACCGCGCAGCGGGACATTTCCGCGTCGCTCGATCCGCTCGCTCGCTATACGAGCCGGGATGTTTTCGCGGTGGCGCCAGCCTGGCAGGCAGCGGCGAAAGTCGCCATCCGCATGCGGCTTGCCAGGATGCATACGGATTATCGCAATGGCACGTCGACGGTCCAGGGGCGCGAGGAGGACACCGATCTTGCCGACGTGGGAATCGACTGGAACGCCACCCGCAACATCGCACTCGGCGCGAGCGTGCAGCACGAGGAACGCTCGGCCAACGCGCCCGGATTGGACTATCGAGCAACGATCACGCGGCTAACCGCCTCCTTTACGTTCTGACGGAGCGCGAGCCGATTACAATTCGCCCCCGCACATGCCCATCGCCGCCCCCATCCGGGTATTCCTCATTGACGACCACCGCACGATCCTGTGGGGCCTGGAGAAGCTGATCGAAAGCGGCAACCCGGGGATGCGGGTGGTGGGGGCGGCGACCAGCTACACGGCCGCGGCGAAGCTGCTGGAGCAGGTCACGCCGGACGTGATCGTGCTCGACCTGGATCTCGGGCAGGAGAGCGGCCTGGACGCGATCCCGAAGCTCCTCGCCACGTGCAAGGCCAAGATCCTGGTGCTGACCGGGCTGCGCGACGAATCGATCCGCCACGATGCGGTGCTCGCAGGCGCCAGGGGCGTCGTGGAGAAGGAAGCGCGCGCCGAGACCATCCTTTCCGCCATCGCCAAGGTGCATGAAGGCGAGATCTGGCTCGACCGGGCGGCCACCGGCAGGCTCCTGGTGGAGGTTTCGCGCAAGAACGCCGCCCGCGACGCCCCGAACCCGGAGCAAGTGAGGATCGCGGCTCTGACGGTGCGCGAGCGGGAAATCATCGCCCTCACGGCCTCCAATGCCGGCGCCACGGCCAAGACGATTGCCGAGAAGCTGCACATCAGCGAGCACACCCTGCGCAACCACCTCACCTCGATCTACGAAAAGCTGGGCGTGGCGAACCGGCTCGAGCTCTTCGCCTTCGCGCACCAGCACAAGCTCGCCAAGCCGCGCGGCTCGTAGGCAATACCTCCCTGTCGAGAATGGGAGGATTGGCCCATGGCCCGATAGCCATGGGCAGGGGTAGGCTCTTGCCCTGCCCTGCCGGGGAAAAGGGACGCGTGGCGCTGGACAACGAGAATAGAAGAGAAGAGCGCGTACCCGCGTCCCTTCCCGTCGGCCTGGACGGCGGCAGCGGGGTCACGCGCGACGTCAGCGCGTCCGGCATCTTTTTCGAGACCGACGCGTCCTACGCCGCAGGAAGCCACATCCGCTTCACCGTGGCCATCGGCACCCCCGGCGGCAACATGGTGTTGAGCTGCCAGGGAGAGATCGTTCGCGTCGAGCAGCGCGGCGCGAAGGTCGGGGTCGCGGTAAGAATTACCGAGTCGAGCATCCGGCCTGCCGCGGCGACCGCCGAGGCGGCGACATAGACCTTACATCGCTTTACTTGGTCGGGGCTTAGGGCCTCGCATAGAATGGCCGGGTTTCGCAACTCGGTCACTATATGAAAAAAGCGATGTTGTTTCCTGTAGTTGTCACATTGGCACTGTTGGGGGGCTGTGGCAAGGAGGACGGCAAGAAGGCCGCCACCCAGGTTGCCGCGAAAGTCAATGGCGACGAGATCACTATTCACCAGGTCAACGCCGCTTTGTCGCGGACGAACGTGCCGGCCGATCAGGCGGATGCGGCGAAGCGCCGAGCCTTGGAACGGCTTATCGATCAGCATATCGTCAAGCAGCAGGCGATCGAGAAAAAGCTCGATCGCACCCCGCGGGTGGTGCAAGCCATCGAAGCCGCCAAGAATGAGATCTTGGCGCGTGCCTATCTCGAGCAGGTGTCAAGCGCGCAACCGAAGGTCGCACCGGAGGACGTGAAGAAATACTACGCGGAGCACCCGGAGCTGTTTGCCGAGCGGCGAATCTACAACATCGAGGAAGTGACGATTGTCGACGGCGACACCGCCGGCGCGAAGCAGCAGGCCGGGAAGACGCGAGATCTCGCGGAGCTCGCCAACTGGCTCAAGTCGCAAAACGTCAAGTTCACCGCCAATCGAGGGGTACGCGCTGCGGAGCAGTTGCCCCTCGAATGGCTACCGCAACTGCACAAGCTTAAGGACGGCGAAACGCGCACCTTTGAGGCAGGCGATCGTCTGACCGTGCTACGGGTGGTCGCCACGCGCTCCGCGCCGGTAGACGAGGCCGCCGCGGCAAAGCGCATCGAGCAGTTCTTGTTCAATCGCCGGCTGACCGAAGCAATGAGGGACGAGCTGAAGCACCTCAGAGAGAAATCCAACATCGAGTACGCCGGTGAGTTCGCCGGCGGCGCGAAGCCGAAGCCTGAGCCCGAAACCTTCCAGCCCGAGCAACCCGAGCCTGCAGCAGCGCCGGCCGGCCCGAATTTCGAGAAGGCAATTCGCGGCCTGCGATGAACGCGCCGCGCTTCCTGATCTTGTGGCTGCTGCTCGCGACCGTATCGCTCTGCGCGCGCGCCCAGGATAAACAGCCGGAATATCAGCTCGGCTCCGGCGACAACATCCGCATTGTGGTGTTCCAGAATCCCGAGCTCACCCTGGAGACGCGCGTCAGCGAAAGCGGAACGATTACCTTTCCCTTGATAGGGCAGGTGCGCCTTGGCGGCCTGACGCTTTCGGGGGCCGGTCAGGCGATCGCAAAAGCTCTAGCTGCCGGAAATTACATCGCCAACCCGCAGGTCAACGTGCTTCTCCTTCAGAATCGCGGTCACCAGGTATCCGTGCTCGGCCAAGTCAACCGCCCGGGCCGCTTCCCGCTCGAAACGACCGACATCCGCCTCTCCGAGATGCTTGCCATTGCGGGCGGCATCGCGGCCAGCGGCGCCGACTCCGCTATCGTGACCGGCACCCGCGACGGCAAGCCGTTTCGCAGGGAGATCGACATCGCGGCCATGTTCCTCGGCGGGAAAATGCAAGAAGATCTGGTGGTCGCGGGCGGCGACGTGATTTACGTCCATCGCATGCCGATGTACTACATCTATGGGGAGGTGCAGCGGCCCGGATCTTATCGCGTCGAACGAGGAATGACGATCCGGCAGGGGCTCGCGCAAGCCGGGGGGCCTACGAGCCGGGGCACCGAAAGAGGAATCCGCGTCTACCGCCGCGGCGCTAACGGCGGCGTCGAAGAGCTCTCACCAAACGCGAACGATACGGTGCAGGGCGACGACGTGGTCCAAGTCCGCGAGACGGTGTTCTAACCACCATGAATCCGAAGCAGATCCTTCTCATTCTCCTCGCCCGCTGGAAGATCGCGGCACTCCTGGCCGTCATCAGTCCAGCGATAGCGGCGGTCGTCATCAACTACCTGCCGAAGCAGTACACAGCAAGCACGTCGCTCGTCGTGGATATCCGATCGCGTGATCCCATCGCAGCCATGCTCGCTCCTGCCAGCATGGCGACGCAGGAGGACATCATCAAGAGCGACAGGGTGGCTCGACGGGTGGTCAAGGTCCTCCGCCTAGAAGAAAACCCCATCGTCAAGCAGCAGTGGTTGGAGGCCACGGGCGGCAGAGGACGGCTGGACATTTGGCTTGGGGAGCTGCTCCAGAGAAGGCTTTCCGTCAGCCCGCCCAGGCGGGACAGCAACATCCTGACGATCGAATACACGGCCGCGGACCCGACCTTTGCGGCGGCAGTTGCCAACGCTTTTGCGCAGGCCTATGTAGACGTCGCGGTCGAGCTCAAGGTCGAGCCTGCGAAGCAGTACGCAACCTGGTTTTCGGACCAGAGCAAGATGCAGCGTGAGAACCTCGAGAAGGCGCAGGCGCGCCTCTCCGCCTTCCAGCAGAAGAAAGGCATCGTGGCAAAGGATGAGAGCGTCGACACGGAGACGGCGAGGCTCGCGGAACTGAGCAGTCAGTTGACCGCCGTGCAGGCCCAGACGGCGGACGCGAAAAGCAAGCAGCGCAGCGGCGCGGATACTCTTCCGGAACTGCTGCAGAACCCCGTCATCGGCGGATTGCGTGCAGACATCGCCCGGCAGGAAGGCAAGCTTCAGGAAGCGGCAGGCAATCTGGGAAAGAACCATCCGCGCTACAAAAGCATGGAGGCCGAGCTTGCCGCTCTCCAGACGAGGCTCGAGACCGAGACGAAGCACGCGACCAAGGGCTTTTCGACCTCTCGCAGCGTGGGCACCGACAAGGGACACGACCTCAAGCTGGCAATAGAAGCACAGAAGAAAAAGCTGCTTGAATTGCGCAATGAGCGCGACCAGTTGGCAGTCTTGCAACGCGATGTCGATGCGGCCAAGAACGCCTACGACGCCGTGGTGAACCGGTACATGCAGACCACGCTGGAAAGCCAGGCAACGCAAACCAACGTATTCCTGCTCACGCCCGCCGCCGAACCGCTCGAGGCTTCCTTTCCCAAAGAGACCAAATTGCTCGCCATGTCGATACTCTTCGGCCTGCTGGGCGGCATCGGTGCGGCGTTCGCGCTCGAATTCCTGGACCGGCGAGTCCGGTGCGCCGAGGACCTGAGCGACATGCTCCACCTTCCGGTGCTCGCCGTCATTCCGCACCTGCCAGCGCAGCGGCGCACAAAGAGACTGTTCTGGCGCCCGGCGCCGACCACCACCGGGTGAGCGCCGGCAATGAGCGCAGAGCCAATGTCTGCAGCCTCGGACGAAGACCAGCCTGAAGGTAAGGGAAACGTCATTCCCGCCTTTGCCGCGGGCATGGTGCATCCGCGTCGCGACCGTTCCATCGGCGCCATCCTGGTGGACGCGAACAGGCTCAGCCTCGAGAACGCGGAGCGAATCCTTCAGTTGCAAAGGGAAAGGGGATTGCGGTTCGGTGACGCCGGAGTTGCCCTCGGCTTGCTCACGGCCGGCGATATTGATTTCGCGATTTCCCGGCAATTCGACTATCCGTATCTGCATCGCGGGGAGAGCAAGATCGACGAATCGGTCGTTGCGGCCTACGACCCGTCGCGACCGCAAATGGAAACCCTACGAGCGCTGCGAAGCCAGATCTCGCTACGATGGCTGGACAATGACCCGGGACGCAAGGCCGTTGCTATCGTCAGTGCTACCCGGAAGGAGGGTCGAAGCTTCATTGCCGCCAATCTTGCGGTGACGTTCTCCCAGCTAGGAAGCCGCACTTTGTTGATCGACGCTGACCTCAGGAACTCGCGGCAGCACCAACTTTTCGGCTTGGATAACCGGGTAGGCCTTTCGGCCGCCCTGTCGGCCAGAGCCGGACCGGAGGCAGCACTACCGATCCGGGGATTGCCGGACCTCTTCGTGTTGCCTGCAGGCGCTGCGCCGCCCAATCCCCAGGAACTGCTCGCCCGGCCCTCATTGTCTCGGCTGCTTGACACGTTCGCCGCGGAATTTGACGTCATCTTGCTCGATTCTCCTCCCGCCGGACATACCGCCGATGCTCAACTTTTGGCGGTGAGGGCTGGTGCGGCACTCATCGTGACCAGGACGAATGCGAGTCGAGCGTGGAAGGTACAGGGTATTTCCGGCAAGCTTTTCGAGGCCAAAACTGCTCTTGTCGGCGCTGTGCTCAATGATTATTAGGCAATGCGAGCGCGTGGACGTTTCCAGCCAGCGCGATTTCGTTTCCGGTAGCAGCGTTCGCACGTGGCCACCCAGTTTCGAGCATTAACGGAGACGCAAATGCAGCGTTCTCTGTCTCTGGGGGGATGGGGCGAATGGATGCCTATCCTCGCGGGCCTACTGGTCTTATACGTCCCAGTCTTCTACGAGTTCTCAGTTGGTCTATGGCAGTCGGATGATCATGGCCACGGCCCAATTATCTTGGGCCTTATATGCTGGTTAATCTGGCGCAGACGTTCTTCGCTCACGACAGCCGGATCGTGCCCTGTAGCTGGCAGACTCGCTGGTGGAGTACTGCTTTTGCTTGGCTTAGTTCTCTACGTACTTGGGCGCTCGCAAGACGTCACTATATTTGAGGCAGGTGCGCTAGTTCCAATTCTCGCTGGCGTTATGCTTACCATGCGCGGGTGGCATGGCCTACGGGCACTTTGGTTTCCGATTCTCTTTGTTGCCTTTCTGGTTCCGCTACCAGGTACCTTCGTGGACGCCCTCACAAATCCGCTGAAGCAAAGCGTATCCGCAATAGTCGAGCAGGTGCTGTACGCAGCGGGCTATCCAATTGGTCGTACCGGGGTGCTTCTTACGATCGGTCAGTACCAACTACTCGTAGCAGACGCTTGCTCTGGGTTGAACTCAATGTTCAGCTTATCGGCTCTGGGCCTGCTGTACCTTTATATCATCCGCCGAAGCAGCTTATTGCACAACTGTGTGGTAGTAGCGAGCATCCTTCCGATAGCCTTCACGGCAAACATCGTTAGGGTGTTGGTGCTTGTTCTAGTAACTTACTATTTCGGCGACGAAGCAGGACAAGGCTTCCTCCATGGTGCTGCCGGAATAGTTCTCGTAGTCGTGGCACTCGCTTTATTGCTAACGCTTGATGGCGTGTTAGCAAAGGCGATAAGACCCTTGCATCCAACCTAGAGCTCGATGCCAGAGCATATTCGGGCCCTCGTAGTTGTCTTGGGTTTGGCTTCCGTCGCGTTCTGGTTAGCGAGACGGTCGGTTTGCGTATCCGAATTGACGGATGCCGACTTCGCGCGACGAAGAAATCTGTGGTTCGCAGTGACACTAATTGCGTTTCTTTCGCATAGTTTTTGGATTTGCATGCTCGCTGTAACCTGCCTTTTGCTCTTCTCCATAGGACGGGAGGCAAATCGCCTTGCGTTGTTTTACCTCCTACTTCTAGCTGTACCCGCCATGCGTGCAGAAGTGCCTGGTGTCGCAGGAATTAGGTATTTCTTTGCCCTTGATTACATCCGCCTGCTGACGCTCGCGGTATTGCTGCCGACCTTCCTCAGCTTGCGTGGACAACCAGGTGTTCCGCCTTTTGGTCGATTGCTCACAGATAAGTTTGTCGCTGGATATATCCTGCTCGTGTTCTGCCTGACATTGTCGGCGAGCACATTTACTCACTCGTTGCGTAGCGGTTTGTTTTACGGGTTTATTGATATTTTTCTGCCGTACTACGTCGCTAGTCGAGCGTTGAAGGATGAGAAAGCCTTCCGCGATACCCTTTCTGCGTTCGTAATAGCTGGCCTGATCGCAAGCGCGATCGGGGCATTTGAGTTCGCCCGTCACTGGCTGTTATATGCCAGTTTGGACAAGGCGTTAGGGGTGAATTGGGAATACGGAATGTACCTCGAGCGCACCGAGGGTGCTTTACGGGCTCAAGCTACCGCGGGGCATGCCATACCACTTGGTTATTCAATAGCAGTCGCCTTGGGCTTCTTCCTGATGCTGATCAAGCAGACCCAAAGGGCAACTGCTTGGGTACCTTGCCTGCTATTGCTGTTGGCAGGACTGTTAGCCCCCGTTTCGAGAGGGCCTTGGGTCGGTGCAGTGACGATACTCTTGGTCTTCTACTTCACCGGTGAGGCTCCCTTCAGGAACCTTAGCCGGCTACTGTTCGCTTGCGGAATCGTCCTCGCCGTACTCATGCTCTCGCCTATAGGCGAAAGGATCGTTGAGTACTTGCCGTTTGTTGGAACAGTCGCTGCCGACAACGTGACCTATCGGCAGAGGCTTTTGCAGGTTGCGATCGTCGTAATCCTGCAGAACCCCTTCTTCGGCGCTTACGACTTCATGTACTCCCCAGCTATGGAGCAGCTGCGGCAGGGGCAAGGGATCATTGACATTGTTAATACATACATAGGGGTTGGCCTAGCAAATGGCTTAACAGGTTTGCTGCTTTTTGCAGGTGCGCTGCTGTCCGCTGGAATTAGCGCGTTAGTCACGATGAAGAACCTTTCTTCGCGAAACGACGACCGCTACAGGCTGGGCCAAGCTCTGGTTGCAACCCTGGCGGGTATATTGGTGATCATCTTCACGGTGAGCAGCATTACCGTAATTCCGGTCATCTATTGGTCAGTGGCTGGCATGTGCGTAGCCTATGCTCAGTTCTTGGCGGCGAGCAAAGCGCCTGAGGTGATCCGGTTTGCGAAGTGGCGTCTCGCGTCTTAGTATGAACAGTACTTGAAGCTCTGTTCTTATTTCCTAGAAGTACCTCCGCAGTTGTCGCGCCAATACTGGGGGCAGCAAGTCTTTAGCGAGATTTCTAAGCCGTTGCTTTAGGGTGGGTCGGAAGTCCCCCTTTTGCCTAGCTTTGAATATGGTTGAATGGTTCTCTGAGATTTCCATCGCAGGGCGGCCGTTGGTGAAGTAATAGAGGGCAAGAGACTTTCGCGTGCGGTCTTGCGGGCACGTAAGAGGATCGGGATGCCCGTGGTACGTAAAGTCGGTCGTAGCAAAAATCATTACGCGATTAAAGATCGGCAGCACCTTTGCCTCGCAGCGGGTCATTTTTCGGTCCCATAGTTCCAGATGACCTCCATACTCCTCGCGCCAGTCCTTGTTTAGATAAAGGAGGAGGTTTAGACGCCGATCGAGTCCATAGTTAGGATGCTTGTTGAAATCGGCGTGAATCCCGAGCTTGCCGCCCGGAAGGATCTGATGAAGACCTCCGCCATCAAACCGGGGATCTGGGATCAAGTTCTCAATGCCAGTCACGGCCCTTAGGAACTCAAGAAACGTTATCGAATTCAGGTGGTACAGGAGGAGTCGCGTAACAGGCCCGAAGGACGACTCCGCCGCCGCCGCAAGTTTGATCTCTCGCTCATTATCGAAGCGCTGCCATTTCGCCTGATCGGCCCGCGGAAACTCACTAAGGACCATGTCAAGCAAGGTCTCATTGAAGAAGTTGTCAAAAACTATATGAGGAAATGGTTTAGCACCCACGTAAGACGCATAGCCCAATTCTGTAAACTCCGCCATCCGAGACAACGGCAAGAACCATTCGAGCGATAATTCGTTGACAGTCGCAGCGGTCATAAGTGTGCCCTCCAAGGGTGCACGGGGGTGCTCGAAGTCGCCGAGATCAGGAGATTATCAAAGGCGTAGCCGATTTATGCAGCGTAAAGCTGCTTTGGGGGGACCTTGGATTGGCAGAAGCTCAAACGTGACGCATTGAAGGGCCTAATCGGCCCATGGCTACGATGGCAACCGATTAAGTGTCCGCGTGAGGGCTTCTCAATCGTGTTGGGAGTCCCGTGGGCCTTGCGCCATCTCTTGCCTGTGAACCTAGAGTTCCTTGCACGGACGAACCTCAGCCGCTTGCATCGCCTCATCATCGTCTTCGACCGCATAAAGCAACATGACAGTGAGGGGTTCATCCAAGCGGTTCAACAACAATTCCCTCAGCTACCTATCGTCTGTCGGTTCCACCCACCGCTTGTCGGGTATCTGGTTCAGATGATTAATCAATCAAAGTTTTACGCTTCGATGAATTGGACGTTGGGTCTCGCTCAATGCGAAACACGTTTCGCAATTCTCCACGACTTCGATCTCTATCCGCTCGTGCCTAACTACTTCACCAGCATGGTGGATGCGCTCCAACAGCGGGCGTTGCGCTTTACTGGCGTGGAGTGGACGCATTTTGATGGGCTTCAATCTAGCCACTCGCTCATTGGAACGTGGGCGCTCGCGGTCGACACGGCCTGGCTCCGTGCCACGTACAGCCCAATCGAATGTTTTCACGCAGTAGAGCTGATCAACGGAGAACGCTTTGATCTCGACGCCTTCACATTCATCCAGTCGCAAACGCCCCAGCGCGACCTAGTGCATACCATTACAGAGCAGCACATGGCGCATGTGCGAAACTTAGTGAGCACTTATTTGCGCTTTAACAAAGGAGAGCTCTTCGACGTCGTGTGGCGTTTACATCATATGTGGTATCTAGAGTCTTTATGTGGACGAAAAGAGCGGCTATCAGTCCTTACTGACTTAATGAATCGCGCAAAGAGCTCGGAACTACGCGTAGATGACATGACAATCGACTACGCCAATACACATGTGACCTGTGCCAACGTCCTGCACAAGGAATTAGTGCGAATGGAGACTTTTCTTCATGGATGCGTCCGCCCGGAAGTTCTCGAGTACGTTCATTCGTTTGAATGCTTCCTTTGGCGGTTTGGTCGCTCTGAGCCGATTCTCGCAAAGGATGGATCTCCTGAATGGTCTCCAGATAGCAGAGGCGAAACAAGTAAGAACATCCATTGAGATTATCCAGAAGGATGAGCGAGCTTAGACGTCTTCTAGTCCGAGTGGTTGACGGCACGGCAAAGCTGTCAGGCTGTCTGGCGGTTCTACGGGACCGCTGCAGAGCCGGGATCACCATCTTGATGTATCACCGGACACTTGAGGAACAAGCAGGCACGCAGCATCCATTGCGCAATCTCGTCGTTGACGCACGATCGTTTCGCGCTCAAATGCGGTGGTTGGCTGCCAATTTTGAAGTACGAACGGTTCGGAATGCGGTTCACGAGCTCGAGGACCTTTCCACCGACTCCCGCCCGAACCGCCCGCTCGCTTGCGTGACATTTGACGATGGGTATCTTGATAACTTCGCGTTGGCTGCACCGATCCTCGAAGCTGAAGGAATACGCGCCACCTTCTTCGTCACTACCGGCTTCGTTGAAGGTAGTCCACTGTGGTTTGATCGAGCAGCCCTCGCGTGGCAACAGAACTCCGCCAAGGCGATCGATCGACTGTGCGACATGTTTCCGCAGCGAGCTGCCGCGATCAGACACGCACCGACTGCAGGTACTTGGTTTGGAGTACTGAAGGCGTTACCCGTTCGTTCGCGCGACGCGCTCGTTGATGCAGTCGGCTTCCCGAAGGAAACGCTCGCCGCTGGATACTCGGCAATGACGCCGAAGCAGGTGGCGGAGTTGGCAACGCGAGGACATGAAATCGGCTCGCATTCCGTCACCCATCCCACATTTTCCATGCTGGAAGACCACGAAGTTAGTGCGGAAGTGCACCAATCGCAGTTAGCTATCGGTAAATGGATCGGGGAGCTTCCAGTAGGCTTCTGTTATCCGAATGGTGATTCGGACGAGCGAGTGATCGCCAGCCTTCGAGCAGCGGGTTTTGACTATGCATGCGGTACCGGTCGGGGTTTGGCTACTACGACGGACGATCGAATGGCTTTGCCGCGGCGGGCGATTCTGTCGCCCGCCAAAGGATACACCGACTTGCTGCAGTTCGAGGGTGAAGTAGTGGGCTGGCATGATCTCCTTCGTCGTCATTGGCGCCGCACCAGCGTCCGTGCCGGCTCTTGAAGGCAAAGTCCTGAACTCCTCCCGAGCATACTTAGAAGCGGAGATCCGCGCGTTCTCCATAGGCTTGCCTACCAACTCTCTGGTGTTGGATGCCGGGGCTGGTGATTGTCGGTATCGACCACTTTTCGACCAGCACCGTTATGAAAGCGCAGATTTTGCGCAGCTTGCCAAAACGTACGGTGATCTCACTTACGTATGCGACTTACGAGAGATACCTGTGGAGGCGGAGCGATTCGATGCCGTAATTTGCACCCAGGTGCTAGCACATCTCTCGGAGCCGATTGAAGCATTGAAAGAGATGCGGCGGGTACTCAAACCGGGTGGCAGGTTACTAGTAACGGCTCCCTTCTTTTTCCAAGAGAACGAAGTACCGCACGACTATTACCGCTATACAAAGTTTGGTCTCCGCTTCTTGGCTGAGAAGGCCGGCCTTGCCGTTACGCGCCTAGATTGGCTGGAAGGTTACTACGGTGCGCTTGCCTACCAGATGGGGATCGCCGCCCACGTCCTGCGCGCGAAGCCGACAAAGCTTGGCGGTGGATTGACTGGAGCAGGTTTATTCGTCTTAGCGCTTTTCGTTCGGCCGTTGTTCGCGGCACTAAAAATCATCCTGGATCGTGCTGATAGGCTCCACAAGAGAACAGATGGCGGTCATTGCAAAAACTACCTAATGATTGCCACGCGCCCGCTTAAGCTGTGATGAGCGCCACATCTGGCGCCGGTGGACGGCTGTCAACCCGAAGCTTTCTCGAATCATACCGGGGAGCTAGGGTATTTCACCCACCCCTCGTAGACGATAAGGGTGTGCTGGTCGGTAACAACGGCGATCGACTAATGGTGATGGCTACTGACCAACTTTATGGGGCGTGCGGCATAGCGCGAACGGATGATGCGAGAAATGCGGACCTCGTCATATTAGGGGCCAGTGGTGGACTACTTGATCGGTTTACTCACATTCCGAGGATGTTTAGACACTTATCGCAGTCATACGGGGACAAACCGATGTGTGTCCTGCCATCCACGTTCTACTACTCGCGCCGCCCGATAACAGAAGACATCGGTACCAGACGAGCTCCGTTAGTACTGTTCTGCCGAGAGGCTTATAGCTACAGGCACCTGCTACAGGACCACAAGCTTCCGTCCTTCTGCAAAGTATTCCTAGATCGCGACATCGCCTTTGACCTAGAAACCAGCCCCTACGTCGATGGTGTACGTCGAAAGAAAGGGCAGCACGTCTTGCTTGTAGAAAGGGTCGACGTGGAGCATCCGCAGGCCTTTGATGGTCGGAACCAGCTCATGACCGCGCGCAAAATCATCGGCAGCGTGCTACCAACAAAGTTGAAGCGTGCGCTGTATCCACTTATCCGTCTTACCCGCTCGAGGAGTCGTACTCCGTTCAGAAAGCAATGCGAAGTTCTGCTGAAAGAGCACCATCCGACCTTAGTTGACGCGCCAACGCTTGTCGCGGATATCAGCAACGTGAACACCTGCACCTTCGATGAGTTTACAGAAGCGATCGCCCATGCTTCTGTCATTTTCACCACGCGCCTTCATGTAGGCATACTTGGTGCAATGGCGGCTAAGCGCACCTTCATTTTTGAAGGTCCTTACCACAAGATCCGAGGGATTTATGAGCACAGTCTGGCTAGATACTCGCATGTGACGTTTGTGTCCACCGCCATGATGACAGGCGAATGATCATTGGGCAGGTAATGCGGTCGTTCGGCACGGGTGGAGCACAAAGATCGGCCGTTAATGTCGCTCTCTCCTTGGCCGATATGGGCCACAAGTCGCGCCTAATCGCACTCGGCGATCCCGGTCGTTTTGCTTTGCAGATCGCTGAACGCGTTCCGTGTGACGCACTCGCACAGCACCAATCCGCGCTAGCTAAGCTTTGGCAGCTGCGCAAGCTAGTTAAGGCGCGCGCTTTTGAAGTACTGCACGTCCATGGATCGGGATCACTTCCCTTTGTCGCTGCGGCGCTCTTGCATAATGGCGCGGAGGTAGCGTTGCACTTTACGTGGCACGACAGCTCCAACGTTTTAGCCGGGAGCTGGTGGAAACAGGAACTAACTCGCTGGGCTTTAGACCGCTGTGAGTCTGTGACTGCCTCGTCTTCAGCCGTGGCGGCTCGGCTCGAGCGAGTTTGGCGAAATAGGACCGTAGAAGTCATGCGAAACGGTGTACCGGACAACGGGGCGCTCGGGGACACCTCGGCTGCAGTTCCCATCGTCGTTTGGGCCGCGAGAATTGTCCCGGAGAAACGCCCTGAGTGGTTTATACGCACCGCCGCGAAGGCTCGGCAAGCCGGCTTGAAAGCACGCTTCGTGATCGCAGGGGCGTCGCTTCCACACCACCAGGGCTACTTCGAAAGCGTTCGACAGTTGGCGCGAGATCTCAACGATCCAGTGGAGTTTGTGGGCTGGCTAGAGCAGCCTGAAGAGCTTTATCGCGGTGCCGCAATAGCGGTACAAACCTCCTGGACCGAGGGGTTGAGCATGACTCTCCTAGAACAGATGATGGCAGGACTAGCCATCGTCGCAACCGACGTGGGTGACACAGCACCGGCACTTGAATGGGGGAAGGCCGGCATTCTTGCGCGGCCTGAGGACGAGATGGCTCTAAGTGCCGGCGTACTTAAGTTAGTCTCGGACACTGGCGCTCGGGTCAAGCTCGGTAGAGCTGCGCGGGCCCGAGCACTCTTGGAGTACACCTCTCAGAAGGCGGCTGAGCATAATTTGGCAAGGTATGCTCGCCAGCTAACGTGACGAAGCCGACTGACCTCGAAACCTCGGACGAGGTTCCGCGTTCCATTGTCGAAGAAAGGCGCGAGCGGCTCATACGTGGCACCGCTTGGACGTTGGCCACTTACGTCGGCGGCAACCTGTTGCGCCTTCTTTCGAACTTAATATTAGCGAGATTGCTCTTTCCCGAGGCCTTTGCCCTCCTGGCGCTCGCCGGAATACTTATCCAGGGATTGAAGATGTTCTCTGATCTCGGTATCGGGGCGAGCATTATCCAGAGCAGCAGAGGAGACGAAGTTGCGTTTCTGAATACGGCCTGGACCGTTCAAGTTATTCGCGGAGTGGGCCTATTTGTGGTCGCTTGCCTGCTGGCGTATCCATTTGCACTCTTTTACGAGATTTCGGCGCTGCTGTGGATCATTCCCATCTCCGCCTTTTCATCGATCATCAGCGGCTTCAACTCGACCGCCTTGTTTACAATGAATCGTCACCTCAATCTCGGGCGCATCGCAATCCTAGATCTGTGCGAGAGTGTGGTGAAGCTTGTCGTCACGATAGCGTGGGCACTGGTACACCCCTCTGTTTTGGCTCTTCTCGGCGGCGTTATTGCGAGCCGTATGTTTTACACGCTTGCCAGTCACACGCTGCTCGCGGGACCAACGCGACATCGGATCACGTGGAATCGAGAAGCGGCCAGAGAGCTAATCGCTTTTGGGGGTTGGGTATTCTTGAGCACGGCCGTGACATTCTTGGCTCAGCAGGCTGACCGGCTAATGCTAGGCAAGCTGGTGCCTCTTGCTGTGCTTGGCGTATATAGCCTCGCTCTCATGTTTTCACGATTGCCGATCGACATTTGTAACGCTGTTACAGGAAGAGTCGTGTTCCCAACCTTGGCGTCCGCTGTGCGGGACGAGCCGCATGCAATGGCCCGTCTGCATCGGGAGGGCAGGCGGCTACTACTCACCGTTGGCGCCGCAGCCACCATCGGTTTCATGGTGATCTCGCCTTGGTTCTTCTCTCTTGCATATGATGAACGGTACCGGGAGGCCGCATGGTTAGCGCCTCTAATCGCAGGCGCACTATGGTTCAACATCCTCCAATCCTCGAGTGATCGCGCATTATTAGCGCTCGGAGACACGCGTTCGCTGTTTCTCAGCAACATGACGAACTTTGCGGCTACCCTCGTAGCCTGCCTCGCAGGCTTTCACCTATGGGGCATGGCGGGTTTCATTTTCGGCTTCGGGATCGGCGGGCTTGCGGGTCACTTAGTCATCGTTGCAGCGCTGGCTCGAAGACACCTACCGCAGATAAGGCAAGATATAAATTACACAGCGATTGTGATCTGCGGGGCTGTCCTGGGTGCATGGCTGCCTTCTAGACTATCGATGGATATTGCATCCGCCGAGGGATTGTGGAGGTTCGCCATCCAGGCGGCGGTGGGCTTAGGGGCCGGGCTAATCGCCGGCCACGCTGCTATATCGGCAATTCAAGGCAAAGCTCGACGTGCAAACGTCGGCTAGATGGGCTGGTGGTCGCGTGAACAAACATAGCTCTGGATCGCCAGCAGTCACTGTTGTGATCGTTAACTATCGCACGGCTAAGCTGGCAAGTGAGTGCCTTCGCTCCCTCGTCACGGAGTTGACAACTCTACCGTTGCTCCGGGCGGTGGTTGTGGACAACGCTTCAGGAGATGACTCTATTGAGGAACTGCGAGCATTCACGCAAGCTCAAGCGATGTCTTGGGTATCAGTCCTCCCGCTTGATCGAAACGGTGGGTTTGCCTATGGCAATAACGCCGGCATCAATGCCGCCTTGGCTGCCCGACGGAACGTTGACTACATGGTCCTGCTTAACCCCGACACCATCGTACGGCAGGGTGCCATCCGGGCACTCGTTGAGTTCATGGAGTCCCAACCGCGCGTTGGTATCGCGGGTAGTCGCCTAGAGGCCGCGGGCGGCCGGGTGGAGTGCTCCGCTCACAATGCTCCCTCGCCCTTGGGAGAACTTGAGGCAGGTGCTCGCCTCGGGCTTTTGAGCCGCACGCTCCATCGATATGCGGTAACGGGATCGTCGCGAGAAGTAGCCCATGAGTGCGACTGGGTGTCGGGTGCGAGCCTCGTGATTAGATGCGAAGTGTTCCAAAGCATCGGTTTCATGGACGACGCCTACTTTCTCTACTTTGAGGAAGTGGACTTTTGCGCGCGAGCACGCCAAGCAGGCTGGGAGATTTGGTATGTTCCGGAATCCCGAATCGTCCACTTTGAGGGAATTTCGACGGGAATAAAGGATCTCCGATCCCGCAGACCGAGCTATTGGTTCGAATCGAGGCGACGCTACTTTATCTCCTACTATGGGGTGCTTGGATTGATTATCGCGGATTTGCTCTGGTGTATCGGCAGATTCTCGCTTTCTCTACGCTCAACTCTCGGACTTGGGTCCGCTCGTCAACAGCAACATCCCAAGTGGTTCACATTTGATCTCCTCTGGGGGGACTTGCGGGCGTTAATCACAGGACGTGCATGGAGAATACCGTCGCGCAAGGACCGCATCCAACCATCGGTATAGTAGTGATCGGACGAAATGAAGGCGATCGGCTCAAAAGATGCCTAGGGTCGCTTTCCTCATACATCCCGCGAACGGTCTACGTAGATTCCGGCTCCACCGACGGGTCCATCGACTTCGCCACACAGGCAGGAGTCCAGGTGGTTTCGTTAGATACGGACACCCATTTCACTGCGGCGCGCGCCCGGAACACGGGCTTCGTCCACTTGCATGGCATGTACCCGGACTTGGCCTTTGTGCAGTTCGTAGATGGGGATTGTGAACTCGCGGACGGCTGGCTTCAGCATGCGATCGCCTTCCTGGAGAGCCATGATGAAGTTGCTGTTGTTTGCGGGCGCTTGCGAGAGCGGCATCCGGACCGATCGGTTTACAACCTGCTTTGTGACATGGAGTGGGATGCGCCGGTTGGCGAAGCTAGCTCTTGTGGGGGCAACTGCCTCGTTCGAACGTCGGTGTTCAGGCAAGTAAACGGCTACAAGGCTGACCTAATTGCTGGTGAGGAGCCGGAACTCTGTTTGCGTATACGTGCGGCCGGATGGCGGATTTGGCGTATTTCGTCCGAGATGGCGTTGCACGATGCTGCGATGACGCAATTTCGACAGTGGTGGATCAGGGAGATGAGAACTGGATACAGCTTCGCTCAAGGCGTCAGACTACATGGCTCGTCTCCAAGTCGCTATCGCATTCGCGAGTGGCGTCGGGCGTGGTTTTGGGGTGTCGGCTTGCCGCTTCTGATACTGCTCGCAGTCTTTGCGTGGGGGCCGCTTTGCTTTGGTGCCCTCGGTGCATATGCATTCCAAACCATGCGGTTAGCGCGTTCTGGCTCCCGTTCTAGCCGGGAAAACTGGCTATGGGCTATTTTCGTCGTGGCGGGGAAGTTCCCCGAAGCGCTCGGCCAACTAAGATTCTTGACGCAATACCGGTCAAGACGGCCCCGGCTCATCGAGTACAAGTAGATAAGACCGTGCTCACCAACACTACTTTACGAATTGCGTACTTCATTAACCAGTACCCGAAGCCGAGTCACAGCTTCATTCGCCGCGAGATTCGTGCGCTAGAACGCGAGGGCATCAAGATCGACCGCATCGCCCTGCGAGGTTGGAATGAAAGGCTAGTGGACAAAAGTGACATGGAAGAACGAACGTTCACTCGATACTTGCTACAAGGAGGAGCGCTGGCGCTTCTCCGAGACCTGATTTGGGCATTCCTCGTGATCCCTAGGCGCTTCTTCTTTGCGCTCGCGATGGCTATGCGGATGGCTGGTCCAGGCGCACAACGGCCTTGGTATTACCACGTGGCTTACTTAGCGGAGGCATGTCGAGCATTAAGGTGGCTGCGGAAATCGAAAGTCGCACACGTCCATGCACACTTTGGAACTAATGCCGCGGAAGTCGTAATGCTTATCAACGCACTGGGGGGGCCGAGCTATAGCTTTACGATCCATAGGCCTCGGAACGAGTGCTTCCGTGGCATCAACGAAAAAGTGCATCGGGCCGCATTTGTCGTGGCGATCTGCTCTTACGTGCGGAGTCAACTTTATTTAGACATCGATAGTGTCGACTGGCCGAAGATTAACGTCGTCCATTGCGGGCTGGAAACGGGTTTCTATGATGTCGAGCCGGAGCCGGTCCCCGTTGCTCCGCGTCTAGTGTGCGTCGGCCGCTTAACCCCGCAGAAGGCTCAACTACTCCTAGTTGAGGCGAGCAGCATACTGGCGAAAAGGAATATCCCGTTTGAGCTGGTGCTTGCCGGCGATGGAGAGATGCGTGCCGATGTTGAACGTCTAATTACCAAATACCGTTTAGGGAGCAAGGTGAAGATCACCGGATGGGTTGATAGTACCCGGATACGCACAGAGATTCTGGCCTCGCGGGCGCTTGTTCTACCGAGTCTAGACGAGGGCTTACCCGTTGCAATCATGGAAGCGATGGCGCTTCGCCGGCCAATATTGTCTACATATGTGGCCGGCATACCTGAGCTTGTCGTGCCAGGCAAAAATGGCTGGTTGGTACCGGCAGGATCGGTTGAGGAACTCGCAACGGCGATGGAAACAGTTCTGCGGACACCACTGGAAGAACTTCGCAGGATGGGCGAGGCTGCGCACCAAAGGGTCGTGGAACGTCATTCCATAGACTGCGAAGGACGCAAACTCGCAGACTTATTCCGCCGTTCGTCAGGTCAGGACGCATGATGTCGACTGCGCGCTATGTGGTTGTCTCGCCTTGCCGCAACGAAGCGACACACATGCGTGAGACTCTAGATTCGGTAATCGCCCAATCCATAGTGCCAGCCAGATGGGTTATTGTCGACGACGGGTCTACGGATGAAACGCCCGCGATACTCAGAGAGTACGCCCGAAGACACTCCTGGATAAGCATCATTACCAGAAAGGACCGTGGGAGGCGATCCGTCGGACCAGGCGTGATTGACGCCTTCTATGCCGGCTACGCAACGATCGATGTCGAAAGCTATGAGTTCATCTGCAAGCTTGACCTAGATCTGCGTTTACCTTATCGCTATTTTCAAACGCTAATGGAACGCATGGCCATGAACCCTCGCATCGGTACATGTAGCGGCAAGGCCTATATATATGACGATGACGGAACGTCGCTAGTAAATGAGGGCCACGGCGACGAGACGTCTATTGGTGCCTCGAAGTTCTACCGAGTGGCCTGCTTCAAGGAAATCGGTGGCTTCGTGCGTGAGGTGATGTGGGATGGCATTGATTGTCACCGCTGCCGGATGAAGGGATGGATTGCTTGTAGCTGGGATGATCCTGAACTGCGTTTTGTGCACCTGCGCCCAATGGGTTCCAGCGATAGAAGCATCTATAAAGGGCGCGTGCGGCACGGCTACGGACAATACTTCATGGGCACAGGCTTTCTTTACATGCTAGCTAACGCCGTGAACCGAGTCGGCGAGAAGCCGTACGTTCTTGGTAGTGCAGCTATGTTCTGGGGTTGGTTGAGAAGCGCGGCCTTGCGACAACCGAGATACGGTGATCCTGAATTTAGGAAATTCCTTCGGGCATATCAAAGACATGCTCTACTAGTCGGAAAGAGAAAAGCCATCGAGCATATCTACCGGAAACAAGGGGTGGCGGGCCACGTTGACCACTCGCTGGCGCAACGAGAAACGCGACCTCGCTGATTACGATGCAATAGTTCTGCTACAAAGGCTACTGCTCGAACGCGCCAATATCCCAAGCCCCATTGATCGGCCTCGAAACTCGGAAGAAATCCGAATGCACCGAGACCGCGGCGCCCCCATCAATGGCATAGCTCGGCGCAGCAACCCGGAAATCGTCAGGCAACGTCGGAGTACCGCTGACGAAGTTCGGTGACGTAGTTAGGCGAGTTTGGCAACGATGCGAATCGCAAGTGTTGCCAGCTGCCGTCACGACGCCCGCTGGGTCGTCGAACATCCATCTTTGCGAGTCGTTCGGCGCATACGCCAAATTATTGCGTACCGTCACGTTCGTTACGCCTGCGGCGGAAACCATAACGCCTATGAAGTTTGTATCGACGTCAGGGCTATAGATCGTGTTGTTCTGGACCCGAACGCGATCCGAAATATTCAACGATCCATTTACGCGGACACCGATATGCTCGGCACCCCCGGTCAAATCGAACAGGTTGTTCCTGATCGTTTGCTCTCTCGCGAATAGCAACAGTGCTAGCTGAGTATTACTGGAGGAAGTAAACCAGTTGCGCTCCGTGATCACATCTATGACGCGCTCATCGGCGGTCGCTTGCGGTCCATACATGACGGTTTGTTGTGATCCCGGAGCTCCAAAAAACCGATTGTCGGAGACCACCACATACTGCGTGTCGCTTCCGCCCTCCACTCCAGCAGCACCATGGACTGCGGCACGCAAGGTAAACGCGTGTTTCCCTCCGGCCCCGGCCCCCTGTCCCTTCAGATTGTTATTGGAGATCACGCCTCGCACGATCGAAGGAAGCCGCACCGTATGCTCCCCTCCAAAACTATTGTCCATGTCGTTTCCGAGCATCACGAAGCGTTTAGCCGACGCGTAAACTGACAATGCTGCCGAAACACCAAGGATGTTGGTGGTTACGCAGTCCACTATCGCCATTTCGTCCCACAGTGAATGTCCGGGACTGCCGCCATTGTTGAACCCATCCAGGAAAAAGGAGTTAAGGCGAAACGCGTTATGCACGTGGTGAACGTTCAGTCGAAGCAGCGTCACTTGATTGATTCCACCGAGTGCATCCACGCCCAGCGAATTGGCGTTCCCATTACCGTCAATCTCGATATCCATGATTCTCCAATCACTTATGCCCGGTGTTGAACCGGACGAAAGCTGGAGGATTCGGATGTCGCCGCTTGCGCGAACAATCGGCCGCGCACCGGCCCCGTTGACGGGATACGCTCCCAGCGTACCCGGTCCAGTGAATCGAACGACGCCGGAAGCGGACGCGGTCCAGAGCCCGCCTCGCTCAAGGAGCAGCCGCTTTCCGGTCGCCGCTAGTCCCAGAACAGTCGCGAAATCGGTGGAACTCGACTCGAGGCGGGCACCGTTGGGGCAGCCCGTAAAGCTTGACCCGTTGGAAAAACAGATCGTGTTAGTACCGGAGAACACAACATCGGGATCCAATACCGTGATAGTTACCGCACCATCGGCAGTGTTAGTACCGTCCGTCACCGTTAGGCAAACGGTATAAGTCCCGGGCGTCTCGAAGACATGAGCCGCGACCGGACCTGTCGCCTCAGTTCGATTGCTGACGCCCGGTCGACTACCCGTAGGCCATGTGCCAGCCCCGGGGCCGATGTCACCAAAATGCCACCGATACTCAAGTTCATGGAAGGGCAGCAAAGTCGTCGTCGCGGTGGTGCCCGTAGCATCAAAAAAAACCGCCAGTGGTGCCACGCCGGTCACTCTAGATGCTATAGGTGTCGCTAGGGTTATTGCGGCGGTTGAGCCAAATGTGCAAGCTGGCGGAGGCGGGCCGGACGGCGTCGTATTGCCAGAGCCGCCGGATACGAAGCCATCAATGCGACCGGGCGCCTCTTCGGCGCCGCCGCAGCTCAACAAAGCGCTGGCGCCCATTGCGAGACACAGAAGCCATGAGATGCCCAACCCTGCCGTCTTATTAGTCGACATGAATAAGCCCTAAGATGAAAAAGCTAAGAAACCCATCCGCACCTTGTCGGCAGATTATTGTTTGCCGGTCAAAGCCCCCCTTCCGCGCCTAGCAGCTGGCATGCATTATTGCGCCGATTGGTTTGTCGCTGCAATCAGTCTATGGGTAGTGTACTGAGAGCCAAGTGAGATACGCGAGAGCTGTCGCAATGTACGTCCTAAGCTTGGTCGCTCACGGCTCGGGTCTCTGCAGCGAAATCGCTTGGCATGCCGGTTTCGAACAAGACTTTCCGAGCTCGGCTTGGTCTAGTGAAGGTCGCGAAGGTTACTCCGCCAGCGGCAAGCTACCCGCGGGGCGGGTATCCGCGTGGACAATTGTGGACCGCCAGTCCGGCGAACCAGTGTTCGGAGGCCAACGCGCTTACAAAGGTTGGATTGTTGCGCCAGCCGGCGAGAGCCATAGGGCATATCCCGTCATACACGTCGACATTCCGACCCCCGTTATAAACACGTTCTTTATCTATCTCGACGCCGACTACAGCCGGATTGCTGAGACTGAATGGATCAGCATCGGCACCTGGGGCAATTACGATCCGGGCACAAGCACGGGAAAGTGGGCGTTACACACAGCGGCGGTCCGTAGAAGGAAGCTCGAGTTCGCTCACACGACACCCTTCCACGGTGAATACATCGGACCTCAGCCTCAGCCCCATTTCCCATTGCGCCGCTGGGTTCGGATCACGGTTTACATCATCTATGAAGGCGCGACGGGTTTCGTGCAACTCTGGCAGGATGGTGCGCGAATGCTGCGCGCGACGGTGCCTGAACTATCAAGATCGCCTGGAACTCGCCTACGCACCGCACACTGGGGAATGTACGCCTCGGGGACGCTCGGCCATGGCGTTCAGTACAACGACGAAATCCGCATCTGCACCTTGGATTCACCCCTGCTCGACTTGGTGCGCGAGCCAAACTGTAATGGGGCAACGTCGGTTAACTAGCAGGACTCTCCCAGCCCTATTTGTAGAAACCGATCCCTCGACGACGTCATGAGCGCCCAATGGCAGCAGGTGCTCACGGAGCCAGTGGGTTGCGGCCAATGCACGCGCGCGCTACGCTGCGCACACTGAAGATCGCGCCGAACTCCTGGTCACTCGCCGGCAGGATGTCGACCGCGAGGAAGAAAACCAGCAGCAGAGAGGTTTCCTGGTTGGGCACTCAGCGCGCCAAGTCGCGCGGCGAGATGCGCAGACGGTCGCACAGTCGCCGTGACCACCGAGGATCTCAGCGGCGCATTGGAAGACCTGTGCCTGAATGCTTGAGCCCACGCGGCATCGTCCGCGCTTACAGGGCCCCGGCCTAGGCATATGCCCTATTCGGCTGTCGGATGTTCTCGACAACGCTACGAAGACACGGCTCGAATCGCGCCCGCATGAGAGGTTTCTCCTATGCCGGTGTTGCGGTCGGCAGTCCGCGGGCGTCGCCTACCTCCTCGACGGTCCCATGGGCATGGGATGTTCGAATGTTTGGCGCCATGCAAGCATCTTCCCGCACGCAGCCATGGTTGCCACGCTCGGTAAGCGCATCTGCATCGTGCTCGTCGGGAGCTTCCTGCTGCCCCTGGCCACTACTTCCCTCTTCACCGAGCGCCGTGGCGCGACATCGTTCTGGGACGGCGACTATTCGTTCGTCATGGGCTCGACGAGCGTGCTACCTTCTCCGGCGACGGGACGAGCGTCTCTGCGACGCACGTCTCGGGCGGCGGGCTGGATTACGCGCTGAACTTCGCGCCCTCGCCTTGGTTCCCGAACCTTTACGCGGTGCGAACGCCGTACATGGGTCAGTGGGGACAATGGGGCCTTGCGGCCACGGACGCCGCGGGAGTCGTTCGCACACACGTGCTCGACGACGCGAAGGACCTGCCCCTGATCTCCGGGATGCGCACGGCCTCCAGGATCAACGCGGAAAGCGCTGCTGAAGAAGCGTTCGCAGCTTGACTGCCAGCCACCGGTCCACGGCGATACTCCTGCCGTCGCGCAGTGTGACCAGTACGCGCCCGACTCGAAGGAGTTCAACGTCGACGACCTCGCCTTGAACGCCTGCCAAGGGAAGGTCTCGCTGGGCGGCCTCGATAGCGTGTTCCTTAGCCACCCACGTATCGTCGCTGCGGCCCCGCATCCTTTAGGGGAACGAAGACAGTCAGGGTCGGCTGCGACAGGATCTCGAGCTGTACTTCGAGGAAGTAGTACTGCGCTGCGGCGACCATGAAAAGCGCCGCCAGCAAGAAATTCTTCAGGTGCTGGCTCTTCGCGCGTCGCTCGTTGGCCTTTCGCGAAAGCTCGTCGACGTAGTCGGCGATGTCCTTCTTGCTCCTGATGCTGCGGCCGCTCAACCGCACCAGGTGCGCAACCAGTTCCGCATCCGACTCGCTCTCGGGCGCGCCGCTTTTATTCTTGGCCATCTGCTCTCGCGACAATTGCGTCCTGGCAGCTTAGATTCACGGCCGAGGCGTGTCTGTAAGGAATTCCTGACCGATCTGGGCGCTCGGATGAAAATTCGCGAAACACCCTCGAAACAAAAAACCCCGCCGAAGCGGGGTTGAAGGAACGCTGCGCGGTCGTTTACGCGGCAGCGGTCGTCATCTGCGCTCTCCCTAGAGGCTCAGCAGCCAGCCGACCAATCCGAGCGCGACCACCAGGCCGATAATGGCGGCGTTGACGCGTTCTCGCACCTCCGCGTGGCGGTCTTCGGTTTCGGCTACCCGCTGCGACAACATGGGGTTCCACTCGTCCATGCCGCATCTTAGGCGCGCGGGATGGCGCCGGCGCGGCGGCTTGCAAACAATGACAGCTCTAAGCGGATGGTCGCAACAGCCCGAGCCGGTGAAGTAGATCCCGTTCTCGAAGGACTGCCTCGCGGGCGTAATGCACCTCGATGCGCGCGCTCGCCACGTCCAGGTAGGCAGTCGCAATACGTCCGCCTGACGGCCGGGGTACCTGGACGTCCGATCGACCATGAAACAGCCTGTCGTTCGCGCTGGGTTGGTCGACGAGTTTGCGGGGGATTGCGGGGAGCATAGTCGGCCCGAGATCATGCCCGCGGGCGATCGGCGTGTGAATGGGAGGTTCCTACTATGCTTCTCCATTGACCGACAATCGCCCGCGGGGGACCATAGGCATCGCTACGGAAGGGGGCTCCATGGAAGCCAGGCGGCCGTTCGATGTCATCGAGCATTTCCGGCAGGCGGCGAAGGTCGTCAGCCTGCCGGCCGGAGTCGAGCTTTTCAAGTCCGGCGATCCGGGCGAGGTCATGTACGTCGTGATGGAGGGGTACGCCAACATCCTCGTCGGCTCCACCATCGTCGAGATCGCCGGGCCGGGGTCGCTCCTTGGAGAAATGGCTTTGGTCGACCAGAAGCCCCGCAGCGCCACCGTCGTAACGCGCACGCGCTCGAGACTGGTTCCCATCGGCGTCGCGGAATTCGATCTCCTGGTGCACGAAACCCCGGCCTTCAGCCGCTACGTGCTGAAGGCGGTGGTGGAGCGCTTGCGCCGCATGAACGAGAACCTCGGCGCGGTGCAAAGGCTCGAAGGCGTGAACGTGAGGGTGACGGCGAATACTTCACGCTCGATGGAAGAGTCCGCCCCGCGAGCCACCCACTAGCGCGCGCGACCCGCGCTTGCCTCGCCGATCGTCGCCGCCTTGTCGAAGTGACTGCGAAGACGCTGCGCGATCTTCTGCGAAGCCTCGGGATTGTGCTTCCCGAAAACGATGAATCCGACCTTCTCCACCCCGCGCCTTTTCCTGAGATACGCGGCCAGATCGTCCGCGAGCGCGCGCCAATAGCCCTTCTTGCGCATCCGGGAGTCGAGCCACCAGGTGAAATCCTGCGCTACCGGCGGAGTGACGACGCAATACACCGTCCCGACGAACTCTTCGGACTCGGCATCGAAAAGGGCGAAATGGTGGCGGTCGCGCTCGGGCCGGTTCCAGAAATACTGCGGTCCGATGTCGCACGCGTGCTCGGGCGCGAAGATGCGCAGCGCCGCATCATGAAGCTGTGGTGGCGACAGCTCCGTCTTGGGAATGATCTTCAGCCGCATGGAAAGGGTTGCTGTGCGCTTTAGAAGCGGAGCTCGAGGCCGATCGAGAGGAGGTTGACCGAGTCGTTGCCGACCTTGCGGCCTTCCGCCTCGAGGCGCACGGCGGCTGCCCGCGTGATCGCATATGCGGCGCCGAGGCCGAAGAAGGCGTCGTTGCCGTCGGTCTTCGCCGTGAAAGGGACGCCGGCCGCGGTGTCGGTGGCTTCCGCCTCCCAGACAAACACGCCGACCTTGCCGAACAGCGTCAACCGCTCGCCGAGAGAGGCGCGCGCGAGGAGCGCGGCGTCGAGGCCGCCGACCTGGAGCTTGCCCCCGGTGATCGGCGTGCCGTTGAAGCTGCCGCTGTAGCTCGCCTCGCCCAGGTCGGCATAGCCGACCTCGACGCCGAAGTTGCGGTGGAAGGCGTAGCCTGCGAAGAGCTTGAAGCCGGTGGCCTCGCCATCGACGGTGCCGGAGGTGATGAGGCGCGAGGTCAGCCCTTCGTCGAATTTGACCTGGCCGACACTCACGCCGACCCACATCTTTGGCGTCTGGGGGTCCGGGGGCGTCGCCGTCCCTGCGGGCGCCTCGGCTGCGGGCGCCGGCGCGGCGGCGACCGGCGCTGGCGGCGCGTCGGCGGCGGCCGACCCCGGCAGCAGCTCCATCACCCGGAAAGCGCTCGAGATGGAAGCGGGCAGCGAGGCGAGCGCGACGACGCTCGCGGGGCTGGCCGCGCTCGGCACGCGGGCGGTGCTGCCTGCCGCGATGCGGCTCGTGCCGGCGGTGTTCACGGCGATGACGGTGCCGCTCGCCACGTTCAGGTAGGCGGCGTCGGAGACGGCGACGCTGAAGTCTGCCGGCCCCTCGACGCCGAGCTGCGCCTGGCTGGTGCGGAAGATGAACTGCTTCGGATTCGAGCGCGCAACCTCGCCCGTGCGCACGCGCACAGCGCCGCTCAGCAGGTTGAACACCGCGCGGGTGCTGGCGCGGAAATCCACCGGGACGAGGATCGTGAGCTCATTGAGCACCACGTACATGCCGTCGTCGAAGCGCAGCGCGATCGACGCGCCCGGGCCCGTGGTGATGCGGGTGCCGGGGCGAAGGCGCTGGCCGCGGAAGATGGGCGCGCCGCCGGCGAGGACCTCGCCCTCGAGCGATTCGACGCTCATCACGGTGCCGGCGGGCTGCGCGTGGACAGCGGAAAAAAAACACGAACCGCCGATCGCCAGGATCAGCAGGATGCGGTGAATCGCCCCCATCTTTGCCCCCTAATCTTCTTTTTTACTTGAGCGTTAAGCTCTAAGGCCTTATTAGTATGGGGCAAAACTGATTTGGCTGCTTGTCAGCGACCGGTGTAGTCGAGGAAGCGCTCCGGGCTGACCCGGATCGCCGCGCCCGTGGGGCAGGCGCGCACGCAGGCCGGCCCGCCGGAGAGCTCCTTGCACATGTCGCACTTCACCGCGACCTTCTGCTCGTCCTTGGTCGACTTCACCTGCCGGCGCCCCGGCTCGTCGGTGAGGCCGGTGAGGAGCCACGCCCACAGGCTCGGGCGGCTGCTGCCGGCGGCCGGGGCCATCTGGATCACGCCGTAGGGGCAGTTCTTCTGGCAGTTGCCGCAGCCGATGCAGGTGTCCTGGATGTAGACCTCGCCGTTCGGGTTGCGGTGGATCGCGTCCGGCGGGCAGTCTTTCATGCAGCGCGGGTTCTCGCAGTGCCGGCACGAGGTCGGCACGTGGATGTTGGCGAAGGTCGGCCCCGCCTGGCGGTCCAGGCGCGAGCTGCCCTGGTGGGTGTCGGCGCAGGCCTTCTCGCAGTTGTCGCAGCGGATGCACAGGCCCTCGTCGATGAGCAGCACGTCGGTCGCCTCGCCCAGGCCCTGGGCGACGAGGAAGCTCATCAGGCTGCCGGCGTCGGACTCCTCCAGCTTCACGTTCTGCGTGAGGCGCTGCAGCACCTGCGCCTCGATGCCGCCGCGCATCGTCTGGTTGCGCTCGAGCACCTGCCGGAACTGCAGCGGCGGCAGCACGATCGTCTCGGTGGTCACCGCGGCGCGCACCGTCGCCGTGCGCTTCGCCTCCGACATGAGCGCCATCTCGCCGACGTAGTTGCCGGCGGCGACGTAGGAGAGCACCACGTCCTTGCCGCCGATGGTGCGCGAGATCGTCACCGAGCCCTTGCGGATGAGGTGCAGCCCGTCGGGCTCGTCGCCCTCGCTGAAGAGCGTCGCGCCCGCGGGGAAGGTCTTCACCGTCGCCTCGGCGATCATCTCGTCGAGGTCGGCGTGCGAGACCCAGGGCGCGATGTAGGCGCGCACCGCGCGGCGCAGGAAGGTCTGGTCGATCTTGCGCTTCACCGACTCGACGTTGCCCATGAGGCGCAGCATCGAGCGCCGCGGCGACTCGATGAGGATGCAGCCCTTGCCCGCGCGCACCGTGCTCGAGCGGCGCCGGCCCGAGAGGAGCCCCAGCTCGCCGAAGAACTCGCCGCGCCCCAGGCGCAGGTGCTCGACCTTGCCCTCCTTGGCGGGCAGCTCCACCAGCACCTCGCCCTCGAGGATCGAGAAGAAGCTGTTGGTGTAGTCGCCCTTGTTGAAGATCACCTTGCCCGGCTTGAGCGCGTGCACCTCGCTCTCGAGCATGAATTCCCGCAGCTGCAGGATGCTCATGTCGGCGAACAGCGGCACCTGCTTCTGCACCAGCGCGAGCGCGCGCGAGACGCCGCCGTCGCGCGGGAAGTTCGCGAACTTCTGCTTGAGCAGCGGCTCGTCGACGGGCTTGAGGTCGCGCCCGAGGATGAATTCCACCGCGTCGTAGCCCTGGTTCAGGCACTGCTTGATGAGCGGATAGCCGGCGAGCGCGCCGATGATGTAGAGCCCCGGCACGTTCGACTCGTAGTTCACCGACAGGCGCGGCACCGCGTCGGCGTCGGCGCTGGGGAACTTCACGCCGAAGCTCTCCACGAGCTTTCGCGGAGGAATGGCGCCAAGGCGAGCGATGATGCGGTCGCAGGCGATGACGCCTTCCCCCTGCGGCCCGAGCACGACGAAGCGCCCGCGCTTGCCCTCGGTGGGCACCTCCTCCACCCGCACCGCGGAGGTGCTGTAGCGGCACTCGATCCCGCCCTCGCGGATCGCCTCGAGGACCAGGTCGAGGTTGCCCTGCTTCGCGCGCGCGAATTCCTCGGTGCGGTTGAGCATGATGACGCGGTTCCCCGCGTCGGCGAGCGCGAGCGCGTTCTCGATCGCCGCGTCGCCCCCGCCCACCACCACGATCGTCTCGCCCTTGAAGGCGCCGGCGTCGTCGAGCTGGTACTGCACCATCCCGAGGTCCTCGCCCGGCACACCGAGCTTGCGCAGGTTCCCCTGCAGCCCGATGCACAGCACCACGTTCTCGGCCTGCCAGGTCTCCCCCGCCGCCGTCTCAATCTCGAAGGCGCCCTTCTCGCCGCGAATGCTTTTCACACCCGAGCGGAAGTGCACATTGACTTTTCTACCTAGAAGATCCTTTTCCCAAGTGCCCAGCACCTGCTCGCGCTTCCCCGCCTGGAAGCCGACAGCCGCCCGCAGCGGCAGCACGGAAGGCTCGGCCATCACGTGCTTGCCCTTCTGGTAGCGCTGGATGGTGGTGGAGAGCGCCTCCCCCGACTCGAGCAGCACGTGCGCGACGCCGTTCTCCGCCGCGCGCGCGGCGCAGGAGAGTCCCGCCGGCCCGGAGCCCACCACCGCGATCGTTATCTTGTTCATTGCCTTCCCGCCTGCTCGATGCCCGCGCGCAGCTCGCGCAGCGCCGCGGCGAATTGCTCAGGCCGGTAGGCCTCGTCGTTCGCCACCGCCGCCATCACGCGCTCGAGCGCCGGGCGCAGCGCCGGCGCCGCGGCAAGGCCGCGCCGCGCCATGAAGTCCGCTATTGCCTGCAATGCCATCGCTGCCTGCTCCGCTCCCTGGTAGTCGCTGTAATGCCCAGACAGCCCGTCGTCGATCAGCCCCTGGAAGATACCGCGCAGGTCCGCCGCGGAGAATTGATGTTTTTCTATCCCTGAAACAAGTGTCCCTATCTTTTCACGTAACTCTCTTGCCTGCAGAAGAACGTCGCCGCCGCCGGCGAGCGCCGCGTGCAGCGCCTTGCTCGCCTGCGCGAGCGCCTCGGCCTCGCCCGGCGCGACGCGGCGCGCGATGTGGCGGACCATGATGAGGTTCGCGTCGTTCAGGCGCACCGCGCCCGGCGCCACGCCCAGGCGCGCGCCGGCGTTGCGCTTGTCCGACATCGGGTGATGGCAGGCGTGGCAGTCGAAGAGCACCAGCTCGGGAAAGAACCCGTCGCGGCCGCGCTTCGGATCCACCAGCAGCCAGAGCAGCGTCTCGGCCATCAGCGCCTGGCCGATCGCCCAGTTGCGCACGCCGTCGGCGAGCCCCTCGGCGCCCGCGGCGCCGCGTGCGCCGCCGTAGTGCGCCGGCTGCAGGTGCGTGAAGGTGTCGAACTCGTAGGCGAGGCGCGGATGCCCCGCGGCCATCATGCGGTGCGTGACCAGCTTCTGCGCGTTGCCGAAGTGGCAGCTCATGCAAAGCTCGCCGCGCCGCACCGGGTTGCGCGTCGGAAAGAGCCCGCGCGCGAGGCTCGCCCCCCGCTTCGCGTCCTTCTCGACGTGGCTCTTCAGCCAGCCACCGGCCGGCCCGTGACAAGCCTCGCACTGAATGCCGTCGGCGACGAGGAAGTCCGGCCCGCGCCGTGCCGGCGGCACGTTGTGCGTGTGGCAGTCCAGGCACTCGGCGGTCTCGTGCGCGGGTTTCGGCAGTCCGAGCTTTTTCACTATCTCTTCAGAAGTTTTATTCAGGAGAACCTCGTAACTGCGTGCATGCGGATCATTCCTCGACCACAGCACGTACTCGTCCTGGCGGATCTTGCCGTCGCTCCAGGGCTGCACCGAGCCGTGGCACAGGCTCGAGGCGCACGTGGCGACGCCGAGGGTTTTGTGCGGCGACTGCGGCGGCAGTGGCGTCTCCGCGAACGCTGTACCAAGGAAGAACCCCATTAGAAAGACCAAGCCTTTCACCTGACCACCCACGGCGTCCCATCGGGCTTGAGATAAAGACGCCGCTGCTCTTCGAGGTTGAACGGTCTGGAGCCGACGCGCCCGAACACCGCCATCTGGTGCCCGGTCTCGTCCACCGCGCGGTCGCGCTCGAGGCCCCGCGACAGCGCGAGCGCCGGGCTTCGCGTCTTGCGCCACGCGATGAGCCGCGGCTTGGGCTCGGGACTGAAGCCGTAGAACTTCGGCTGCGTGTCGGGCGCGGTGAGCTGGATCACCTTGAGCCCGTTCGCGCCGTCGGCGACGTACGCGAAGAGCGAGGCGTTGGTCGAGCCCACCACCACGTCTCGCGCGTCGGAAAGCGCCCCGCCCGCGTCGAAGAGCGAATGCAGCTTGGGCTTCTCCGGGTTCTCGATGTCGACGATGGCCAGCCCCTGCTTCCCCGCCGCGACGTAAGCATAGGTTCTCGCTACGTAGACCTTATGGGCATCAGTCAGCGGAATTTCTGCATCCAGAATCCTGATTCTTTCGGGAATGGTGATATCGGCGACGCGCAAGCCGATGCCCTCGACGATGAAGAGGTAGCGGAACTGCAGCGCGGTCGCTTTTGAGTTCGGAAGGTGAAGGGTATTTGCAATCTTCGGCTTGAGGGGGTCATCCAGGTTTACAACCACGACCCCCTTATCCGTAGAAACATAGGCGTAATGCCCGGCTAGCGTGACGTGGCGGGCGCCCTTCAGGGCGCCGCCGCCGTCCCAGGTTAGCGCGCGTTTCAGGAAGTTGTTGCGCGGCTCGCCGTCTTGCAGGGTGTCGACGTCGACGAGGATCAGCCCCTCGCGCGCGTCGGTGATCGCGGCGTAGCGGTAGATGGGGTGGAAGGGCTGCTCCTGGTTGTCCTTGCGCATGCGCTCGCCCGCGTTCTTGAAAGGGGCGATGGGCTGGTTGGTCGGGAGCGCGACGCAGGTGGCTTCCGGGGTCGCGACGTGCGCATCGTGCCCGCGCGCGGAGAAGGGGGCGGTGACGATGCGCTGCGAGACGCCCTTGTTGGCGATCGAGGCGACGTCGTAGACCCGGTAGCCGCCGGCGCCTTCGGCGACGTGCAGGTACTCGCCGCGGAGCTGCAGGCAGCCGACGCCCCCGCCGGTAGCGCGATCGTGCGCTTCCGGAAGTCGTTGCTTTCTTTGCTGATGCGCCGAGTACCAGTCGGGATACGCGTGGCGGTGCAGGTAGGAGCCGATCACCGCCTGCGGCTCTTCCCACTCGGTGACCTGCACCGCCTCGACGTGGCGCTCCTCGCCCACCCAGGCGTTGAGGCCCACGAAGTTGACGAACCCGGTGCCGTGCAGCAGGAGCTGCGCCATGATGGCGTTGTTGTCGTTCGCCGCCGAGACGTGGCAGTCGGCGCAGCCCTTGGTCTCGGTCTTCCTCTCGGTGTGCGGGTAGTGCGGCGCGAACGCCTGGCTGGAGTAGCCGCTCGCCGCGGTCGGCGGCTGCTGCACGTAGATGCGCTCGCGGTTGGCGTTGGTGGAGGAGAGCACCAGCGCCGAGGACGAGCGCACCGGCGCGATGCGGTTCTTCTTCACGCTGCCGTGGCGGCCGAGCTGGTAGGCGTCCGAGCGCGCGACCTGCGGGTTGTAGGTGGCGAAGTTGCGCGTCTCGCCGCCCTCGTAGTGCAGCCGCTCGGTCTTCCAGTTCGCCTCGATCGGCAGGTGGCAGCCCGAGCAGCTCGTCGCCCACGACGAATGGCAGCTGTAGCACGCCATCTCGTCGTCGCGGTGCGCGCGCTCGGACGCCGGCACCGAGGTGCCGAAGCTCTGCTTGTAGTTGTCGAAGATCCCGCGCGCCACGAGCTTCGCGCGCGCCGATCTTGCGTTGTACTCGCCGTGCTTCGGGTCGACGCTGTCCTTGACGAGCGAGACGCGCCATTCGAGGCCCGGGGTCACCATCGAGCGCTGGTAGAGCACGCTCCCCTGCCACTCGAAGCGCCGGCGCCCGTCGGGCGTGCGCGCGAGCGAGAGGTCGGTGCCGCCCGTGGGCGCCGCCGGCCCGGTGGTGCGAAGACGCGGGTAGCGGTCGGCGGTGCCGTGGCAGTCGGCGCACTCCACCTCGATCGCCGCGGCCACCTCCTGGTGGAGCTCGCCCGTGCCGTGCGCGTCGCGCGAGAAGTGGCAGTCGACGCAGTGCATGCCCTTCTCCAGGTGGATCGACTTCAGGTGCACCGCCTTCTTGAACTTCGCCGGGTCGTCGTCGGCGACCGGCTTGTCCTCGGCGTCGAGCAGCGTGCCCTTGCGGTCGCGCTTGAACACGGCGCGGAAGTTCCAGCCGTGGCCGTGGTAGTCGGAGAACTGCGTGTCTTTCAGCTTCGGGTTGAGCATCCACACGTCCTTGAGGAAGCTCACGTTCCCCCAGTTGCCCAGCGCCGCCGCCGACTCGGGGTTGCGGTCGTTGATGCGCCGGCGCTCCTCGGCGCTCGGGTAGCGCTGTTGCTTGGGCCACATCGACGGCGCGTCGGCCTCGTAGTCCCACATCGTCGTGCCGTAGAAGCTGTTCACGAACACGTTGGGCTGGTGCATGTGGCACACCATGCACTGCGCTGAAGGAATGGCGCGCGTGAGCTCGTGCTTGATGGGATGCCCGGGGCGGTCCTTCGGGATGGTCGGGTCGGCGCTTACGCTCTTTCCCTCGTGGCCGTGCTTCGCGTACGGCCCGGAATGCGCGGGCTCCCGGTCGTTCGCGTACACCACGTGGCACGAGGTGCAGCCCGAGGAGCGGTAGTCGCCCGGGTGGTCGTTCGTGCCCAGGAACCACATCATCGGGTCGTTGAGGCGCGTCTTCGCGATGTTGATGAGCGGCACCGCGATGCGCGCGCCGGTGCCCGGGCCGCGGTTCGACTGGCGGATGTCGGGACGGCCGGGCTCGTCCAGCGTCTGCAGCCGCCCGGTGGGGTTGGGTAGCCCCACCTCCGGAAAGATGCTGCTGATCACCCGCCCGCCGCGCTCGAAGACGCGGAAGACGTCCGCCGGCGGCACCGTCTCCCACGCCGGCAGCGGCCAGAGCTCGGCGAGGATGCCGCGCGCCGGATCAGCTCCCGCGGGCCCGCGCACCGCCGCCGGCCGCCCGTCCCGCGTATAGGACTCGCCCAGCACCCCGCGCTTGAAGGGCAGCATGCCGTTGTTGTAGGCGGCGCCGTTCCAGAACATGGCGCCGGTGGCCATCAGGCTGCGCTCGGCGGCCTGCACGATGTCCATGTGGCACTTTCCGCACGTCTCGCGCGCCACGCGGTAGTCGCCCGGGTTCATGAAGCGCACGAACCCCGGGCGCTCGCGGTTGAGCAGCGTGTAGGAGCGCTCCGGGTTCGCCGCCGCCGGCCAGCCCCACTCGCGCGGATGGCGCGGCTGCACGTGCGCCCTGTACATCGCCTCGAAATACTCCGCCCCCTTCTCGCCTCGGTACTCGCTTCCCGCCGGCCGCTTCACGCTCTCGTCGCCGCCGTGGCAGCCGGTGCACGCGATCGACACCGCCGGGTTCGCGTGCATCGTCGCCCGGTCGGTTGCGGTGTGGCAGGAAGTGCAATCCGCCCACGAAGAAGCAGAGAGGCACATTCCAAGCAAAATGGTTTTTATCTTTTTTATCAAAACGTCAACACCATATTCAGAAGCGCCGAATACTGCTTCCTGCCGACCGCATCGCCGTAGAGCGCGCGCAGGCCGTCCTCGGCGAAGAGGACGGCGAGGGAGGCGTCCACCACCACATTCTGGGTGAAGAACGGCCGGTACTGGACGCCGGCCGAGAGGTCCCAGCCGATGTCGCCGCTCGTGAGCCGCTGGTTCCTCAGCGCGGCGAGCGAGGAGAGGTTGTCGAGGGCGATGTGGTTGAAGTTGGCGATGAGGCGAAGCTCCGGCGCGAGGTCGAAGTCGGCGCCGACGCCGACGAGGCGCAGGCCCGGGTTGGTGAAGTTCGACTGCCCGTGCTCGCGCGAGGTGCGCAGCGACGCGAGCATGCCGTTGCGGATCGCGAGCGCGACGCCGCCGCCGCCGATGAGCGGCACCGACTGGCGGATCCAGTAACTGGTGTCGGCGCCGGCGAAGGCCGGGTTCTCGAGCACCGCGTCGAAGCCTTCGGCGTCGCCGTCGAAGGGGTCGCGGTCGCCCGAGGCGTAGGCGCCGTGCGCGCGCAGGCGCATCCAGTCGAAGTCGCGCGAGAGCTCGGCGGCGCCGAACCACGCGGTGATGCGCTCGGCGCGCCCGGAGAGCTGGCCGCGCTCCTCCTCGCCGAAGGCGTGGTAGGCGGTGGCCGAGAGGTTCCAGCGGCCGAAGTGCCCGTCGCCGCTGCCGCCGAGGTAGGTGACGTCGTACTTGCGCGGCCGGCCGCTGCCGAACACCGCCGGGCGCTCGACGAAGCGGTTCTCGTTCAGGAACTGCCCGCGCCCGCCCTCGCGGTTGCGGTTGTGGAGCACGATGCCCTGCGTGGTGAAGCCCAGCACCGGCCAGTCCTGGCGGTAGAGGTTGAAGGCGTAGACGTCGTCGGCGCGCAGGCGCTCGCCGATGTCGTTCAAGCCGCTGTTGGTGTCCTTCTCGAGGCGCCGGAACCACGCGGCGTTGTACTGCCAGCGGTTCGCCTCGCGCGTGCCGAACACGCGCACGCCGAAGGGCTGGTCGATGAACAGGAACCCGCGGAAGTCGGCGTTGAAGGGCTGCACGCCCACGCGCAGGCTGTCGAAGTCGTAGTTCGCCGAGACGTCGCGCAGGTGCTTGTCGACGAAGAGCTCCTGGATGCCGACGAAGCTGTCGTTGCGCGCGCGGCCCTGGTTGGGGTCGGCCTGCAGCACGCGCCGGTCCTCGGCCTCCGAGCGGTTGAGGTTCACCACCGGCACGATGCGCAGCTCGTAGTCGGGCGGGCGGAACACCGTGTCGCCCTTGATGAGCGCGAGGCTGAGGATCAGGTTCTCCGAGAGCGTCGCCTGCCGCCCGGCCGCGAACGGCCCCGGCGTCGGCGTCTGCGTCGCCTGCACGCCCGCGGGCGTGGGCAGGCGGCGGAACTCCAGCACCGTGTCGGAGACCGCGGTGAGGTTGAGGAACCAGCCCGCGAACGCGCCGCTCTCGAGCGGCAGGTCGCCCTTCAGCACGTTCGGGTTGTAGGGATCGAAGCGCCGGTAGGGCAGCAATTCGAGCGACTTCATGATGCGCCAGCGGTCGTCGACGGGCAGCGACTCTCGCTCCACCAGCGGCGGCCTCGGCGCCGGCGCCTCGCGCTCCACCTGCGGCGTCGGCTCGATTCCGGGCCTTCTTCGTTCCACGCTTTCCTGTGAGAAAGCATTTCCGAAGAAAAAGACCATCAAGAAAATCGGGGTCAGAGCCCGATTTCCGGAAAGTGCGAGGCCAAGCGGTGCCCGCGAGGAAATCGGGCTCTGACCCCGATTTTCAGAGGCCGGTGCAGGCATCACTGACGGTCGAATCGAGGAAGGGGGCGACGGGGCAGCCGGCGTAGCGCAGGTTGCCGCCGGGGACGGCGATGTTGCTCGAGCGCACGGCGGCGGGGGCGTTGCCGACGCCGGAGCCGAGGGCGGCGCCGGCGTTGGCGAGGCCGAGGAAGCCGACGAGGTCGTCCTGGTCGACGCCGTCGCCGGAGACGCCGATCGCGCCCACCAGCGCGCTAGCGCGGAAGATGGGAAAGCCGCCGGGGAAGATCTGGATGCCGTTCGCCGCGCGCGCGAGGCCAGTGCAGGCGCCGGCGGCGGGGACCGGCAGGTTGGCGACCAGGCGCGCGGCGACGAGGTCGAGCTGCAGGCCGGTGGAGAACGGGCTCCACTGCGCGAAGGGCTTCGAGAGCGGCCCGGGGCCGTTGCCGTTGATGCCGTCGGGGAGGAACGGGCGCGCGAGGTTGCCCATCGAGCGGCTCGAGTACGCGGTGCCGTCCGAGAGCGCGCCGGGGATGAGCGCCTGCATCGCCGCGGCGTAGGGCGCGGCGGCGGCGAGCGCGGCGAGGTCGGTGGCGCTGTTCGGGTGCGAGAAGACGAGCGCGCCGCGCGCCTTCTGCACCGCCACGTCGGTGCCGAACACCGGCGCGTCGCGGCTGCGCACCAGGCCGAGGATGGCGCCGGTGGTGTCGACCACCGCGACGCTCACCTGCGCGACCGAGCCGAGCGGCTGGCGGATCTGCCCGCGCGTGCGGTTCGCCACCTTCATCGCCTCGGCGAGGATCGTCTGCACTTCATTCTGCGCGAGCAGGCCGTCGGTGCCGGCGAGCGGCGGGAAGCGCGCCGTGCCGCCGCCGTCGTCGAGCACGAACACGCCCAGGCCCGCGAAGGCCGCGCTCGCGTCCGCCCGGTAGCCCGAGGCCGGCGTGCCGTACGCCGTGCCCGCGCGCACCGCCGCCGGGCTGAAGAACCCCGGCACGTCGACGAGCACGCCGGGCAGCACCGCGAAGGCCGGCGCCGCCGCCGGGTCGCTGACGAGGAGCTCGCTGTCGACGAAGCGGAAGCTCCGCCCGTCGGCGGTGATGCGCTCGGCGCGGCGGTTCGCCGGCGCGTCGAACCCGCGCGCGCCCGCCACCGCGACGAGCTCGTCCGCGTCCTGGTCGACATCCAGCACGTTCGCGTCGAGGCCGTAGGCGCCGTCCGACATCACGCCCACGCCGCCCACCACCGTGCCCGACTTGTAGAGCGGCAGCCCGCCCGGGTCGGCGGCGAGGCCGAGCGGCGAGCCCTTCGGCCCGGCGACCACGGCCGCGGAGACGTTCACCACGTCCGAGCAGGTGAGGGAAGAGAACTGCACGCCGAAGAGCGGCCCGCCCGGCGCGTTGGTCTCGCCGGGGTTGAAGTTCTCCTGCACGATCTGGCTCGCGGTGCGCGTGCTGAAGGCGTTGCCCTCCGAGGAGAGGTAGGCGCCGGTCATCGCCTTGGCGATCGCCGCGAGCTCGTCGGGCACCACCGCCGCCTCGAGCCCGCCGGTGACGCCGCGGTTCGAGCTCACCGTCGCCGTGGGCGAAGCGCCGGTCATGCGGAACACCGCGAGCACGTTGCCGACGCGGTCGGTCACCGCGATCGTCGCCGGCGCCCCTCGCGCTTGCGCTTCGTGGACCGCTTGTCGAACTACCTGTTCAACTTCTAAAACAGATAGAGAAACCGAAACTGCGCAATCCCCCCTGCATCCGCTCTGGTCGCCCTCCCCTCCGCCTCCACCGCAACCCGAAAGAAAGACTGCGATCAGCAGCAGCGCCCGCCTCATCGCCACGGGGCCTTGCCGCCGTGGAAAACGTGGCAGGTGGCGCAGTCGGAGGCGACCCTCGCCGCCTTCGCCTGCGCGCCGCCGTGGCAGTCGCGGCAGCGGCCGATCTCGGGCATCGCCACGTCGGAGGCCACGCGCGAGCTGCGCACCTCGTGGCAGCTCGTGCAGGTCTGCGTCGCGTGCCGGTCGTGGCGGAAGAGCGCCTGGGGCATCCAGTTCTGGGTCATCGACACAGGTGCAATTTCAACTCTCCCTTTTGTCTTTTCTGTGTAATGACATGTGGTGCATACCTTCCTGGTCTCGACCAACTCCCTCAACGCCCGGCGCGCCTTCTCGTCGGCGATGCGCATCGCGGCGCGGCGCTCCTCGGGCGTGGGGGTCGCGCCGGGGCGAAGGCGCGGCAGGCCGCGCGGCGGGGTGACGCCCGCGGGCACGTCGCCCAGCACCAGGCGCGCGTAGAACTCGCGCAGCGTGCGCTCCACCTCGGCGAGCGGCGCGTGCGGCGCCTCGCGGCTCGTCACCGCGGGCTCGAAGGCGAGGGTGTGGCAGGCGCTGCAGTGCTTCTCCATCTCGATCGGCTTCATGCCGATGCCTTCGGGGTCGACCGCGTGGCAGCTCGCGCATTCGAGCGTTTTTCTTTTCCTGGCGTCGGGGTGGCGTACGCCCGCAGGATCGAGATGCAGCACGTGGTTGAACTTGAGCCCCGAGCGCTCCTCGAGCTTCGCCTGCGGGTCGCGCTGGCGCACGCGGCGGATTTCCTTGGGCTTGCCGGCGTCGACGAGCGAGAGCCGGAACGGCGGGTGGTTGGTGGCGAAGTCCGAGACGTTGTGCGAGGCGGCCAGCACGCCGGCGTGGCGCACGTCGGCGTGGCAGCTCGCGCACAGGTCCTGCGACTGCGGCGCCATGGCGCGGCCCTTGTGGTCGCGGTGGCACTCGGCGCAGCGCGTCTCGGCGAGGGTGTGCGCCATCGGCCCGGCGAGCTTCGCTCTTGCCACGTGCTCGCGCACGCCGCCGTGGCAGGCCATGCAGGCGCCGTCCTTCACCTGCACGAAGGGCTCCTGGTGGCAGGCGCGGCAGTCGTGGGCGAAGTTCTGGTGCCCGCGCGAGAGCTCGCCCGGGTTCCACGCCTGGGAGAGGCCCACCGTCATCGCCTGCACCGCCTCGAGCACCTGGGTGCGCGCCGGCTCCGCGAGCGGCATCTCGCGGTCGCCCCACAGGTCGGCGGCGATCGGCGCGACGAGCGCGACGAGCAGCGTGCCGAAGAACGCCGCGTAGGAGAGCCGGCGCTTGGAAAGCCGCGGCGCGAGCGTGAGCGCGCGGAAGACCACGCTGCCGCTCTTGCCCGAGACGCGCTTGGACAGGCGCAGCGAGAGCGCGAGGGGGATCTCCGGCGGCGGCTCCTCCACCTTCAGCAGGAACGGCCCGATCTCGACGAAGTCGCCCACCGCGAGCTGCGCGCCCGCCACCTCGCGGTCGTTGTGCACGAACTTCTGCTCGACCGCCTCCATCACCGCGCCCTGCGCGCCGAGCGAGATGCGCGCGTGCACGAGCGCGACGCGCGCGTCGGGCAGGTGCAGCTCGCACTGCGTGCCGCGCCCGACCTGGAAGTTCGCGCCGGGCAGGCGCCGCTGCTCCCCGGTGTCCGCGTTCTTGAGGAGCAGCTCCAGGGCGCCGCCTACCAGAAGTAGAAGACCGAGACGACGTGCGCGATCAGCGCCGCGAGCAGCGCGAAGGAGAGCGGCACGTGCGCGTAGAGCCAGACCTCCAGCAGCGCGCTGTAGCGCAGGTGGCGGCGCACGCGGTCGATGAGCGCGCTCTTGCGCGTCATCGCGCTCACGAGCTGGCCGTTGGCCGCCGCCTGCTTGCCGGTGTAGCCCGCGCCGAGCGACATGAGCTTCGCGGTCGCCTCCCGCGTCGGGCAGCGCACGCGCTCACCGCGCAGGCGCTGGCGGAGGCTCCCGCCGAGCTCGGCCTCGCGCGCCGCGGCGCGCGTCGCGCCGATCACCAGCGCGTTCGCCTGGTCGGGCAGGTCGAGCGCGATCCTGCGGCAGCGCCGGTCGAGGTCGGCGATCTTGAGCAGCGTCGACTCCAGCGTGTCGCCCGAGAGGTTCTGCGTGATGAGCGTCGGGTAGTGGAGATAGGCGTACACGCCGTACACCCCGGTGGCGATGACCAGCACCATCAGCGCGTAGGCGAACGTGTGCACGTTCCAGCCGAACTCGAAGCCGCCGTGCAGCGTCGCGATGACGATCGCCGCGCCCCCGAGGTACACGTGCGAGGAGGTCCAGCCGTGCAGCGTGCCGACGCTCGAGCGGTAGCGGCGCTTGCGGATGCCGAGCAGCATCATCCACAGGACGAGGAAGGCGGCGACCCCGCCCAGGGTGTAGCCGAGCCAGGTGCCGCCGTAGGGCTTGTAGTACGCGGAGGGGACTTCGTGCAGCGCGTACGCCGCGATCGCCGCGGCGCACAGGAGGATCGCGACCTTGAAATAGACGCCCCTGTGGAACTCCAGAATCGACTCTTGCTGGCGCATCCTCCCCGCGGGGCCTCCCTGCCCCGTACCGCCCCCCGTGGCTCGCGAAAAAAGTATAGCGGGATAAATCGGAAAAATGGGGACGTACCCCATTTTCCTGCGCGCCGAGCCGGGAGAATCAGTTAGCGCTTCTTGCTTGCGCTCCGAAGCAGGTAGCTCCGCAGCGCGTCGTTCATCATCGATTGATAGCCCGTCCCGGCCTTCTCAGCCCGGGTCCTGAGCTGCTCCAGCATTGCGTTATCGATGAAGATCGAGATGCGCGTCTTGCCCTTCTGGGCGATAACGGCGCCGCGCCTGCCTTTCGAGAAGTCGTACCGGGCTTTCATGCTGATCGCTTTTCCTACGCCTCGGGCGACCCCGTCACCGCTTGCGGTAGGGAACGATCACTCCCGACAGCATCGGGTAGTGCCTGGCGTTCAAGGTAACGAGCCGCAGCCCGTGGCGCAGAGCGCTCGCCGCGATGATCGCGTCGATCAATCCGGTGCCGTGACTGGGTCCATAGTCCCGCCGAAGCAGCCCGCCCTCCGCCGCCGTGTCCGAATCCACCGCAACCTGGCTGAAGAGCGACAGCAGCTCGGCAAGCTGGTCTTGCTCCGCTCCATGGCGCACGCCTGCGTGCAGCTCCGCAACAGTGACCGCGGAAACCGCCATGGGCCGGGAATCCTCCTCCATGAAAGCGACCGCCTGCGCTCGTCCACGCAGAAAATCAATCAGGAAATCGGTGTCCAGGAGGAGCGCTTGCGCCATCGCCCGGCGGCGGCGCTAAGCGCGCGTCGCGACGCGATCGGCTTCGCGCCGCAAGGCGGCGAAGTCGGGCAGGTCGGTCCGGTCCTTCCAGAGTCCGGCTGAGCGCTTGACGACGGGGCCCCGCTCGGAGGCCTTGCGCTGACCGACGAATCGATCGATCGCGTCCCGGATGAGCTCGCTCTGCGTCCGGCCCGTCCTCGCGGCCAGCGCCTTGAGCGCCTTCTGCTGCACGGGGCTGAGATAGATCTGGGTACGAATCATGGTCGGATCTCGCGATGTATGCTTGTAATGTATAAACGCCGCATCCACGTGTCAAGGCCGCCGGCCTGGCGCTAGCCACCGGCACCCTCGAATTTCCCGTTATGGAACCGGGAATTTCAAGGTGGTAAGTCCGGCGGATCTTCCACGGCCTCGCAAAAATACTCCACCGCGTCCCGCGCCGGCGAGCGGGGCAGGCCGAGCGCGATCCAGCCGTGCCCGCGCAGGGCGCACCCCTGGCGCTGCAAGGCGAGCTCGGGCTCGCCCGCCACGGTGAGGTAGGTGCCGTTCGCGCTGTGATCGCGCAGCACGAACTGGCCGTCGCGCCGCTCGATGCTGCAATGCTGGCGCGAGGCCTTGATGTCGGCGATCACCAGATCGCAGCCGGGATCGCGCCCGATCACCAGCGACTCGTTGAGCCGCCGGCCCATCACCTCGCGCCCCCGGTAGCGCAGCCGCAGCACGAGCGCCGGCGCGCGCGGCACGGACAGGCGGCCCGCCACGTCGGTCACGTCCGGGCTGCGCCGCCAGACGAACTCGTAGAGCGCCACCTCGTCGGCCTTGCCCTTGACCTGGATCGGGTAGAGCCGCCGGGTCGAGCTGCGCAGCAGCGGACTGAGCATCGCCGCCGTCGCTTCGGAAGTAAGTACCTGTCCCTTGATCGCCTGCCCGGCGAGGCGGGAGGCGAGGTTGACCGTGTCGCCGAAGACGTCGTCCTCGCGCTGCACCACCGGCCCGGCGTGGAAAGCGATGCGCACCCCGAGCGCGCTGCCCCCCACCGCGGGAAGCGCCTCCACGCCGAGGTGCATGCGCACCGCCGCCGCCGCCGCGGCATCCGGCGAGGGAAAGAGCGCCATCACCTCGTCGCCGATCGTCTTCACCACGCGCCCGCGGTTCGCCTCCACCGCCAGGCGCATCGCGCCGAGGCAGCCCTCGATCGCCCTGGCCGCCGCGGCGTCCCCCGCCTTCTCGTAGAGCGCCGTGCTGCCGCTCACGTCGGCGAAGAGTACCGTGGCGTCCCTGGTCGTGCTCATGCTCTAGCGGGCCTTCCACCTCGCGATACAGGGCCCGAGCAGATCCTGCCACGCCGGCAGCGGCGTCCCGAGCGAGCCCGCCAGTTTGCGATTGGCGAGCACCGAGTACGCGGGACGCCGCGCGGCGCCGGGAAACGCGCTCGACGCGATGGCCTCGACCGGCACGTCGACCCCGAGCCCCGCGACGATGGCGCCCGCAAAGCCGTGCCAGGTGGTGGCCCCGCCCGGCACGACGTGGAAGGTTCCTTCGGCTTCGCGCTCGATGAGGCGTGCCGTCGTCTGCGCGATGAAGCGGCTCTCGGTGGGCACGCCGTGCTGGTCGTCCACGACGCGAAGCGGCCCCCCGGCGCGCGCCTTCTCCGCGATGGCGAGGAAGAAGTTGCGGCCCCTTGGCGCATAGACCCAGCTCGAGCGCAGCAGGAGCCGCCTGCATCCCGTGGCGGCAAGCGCCTGCTCGCCGGCGAGCTTGGTCTTGCCGTAGGCGTTCAGAGGGTGCGGCACATCGTCCTCGACGTAAGGCTGCGAGCTTTGCCCGTCGAAAACGTAGTCGGTGGAGTAATGCACCAGAAGCGCGCGGCGCCGGCGCGCCTCTTCGGCGAACACCCCGGGCGCCATGGCGTTGATCTGCAGCGCCCGCGCCGGCTCGCGCTCCGCCTTGTCGACGGCGGTATAGGCCGCGGCATTGACGATCACATCGGGCTTCGCCTCGCGCACCGCGCGGCGGATGGCGTCGCTATCGGCGAGGTCGAGGGCGGCACGGTCGGTGGCGAGGACTTCCCCCAGGCCCCGCAGGCTGCGCTCGAGCTCCCAGCCCACCTGGCCGGTGCGGCCGGTGAGCAGGATCCTCACGGGAAGAGCTCCGCTGCCTCGAGCCTCGTCCCCTTCGCATCCTTCTCCGAAAGGATGGGCGAGCCCTCGAGCGGCCACGCAATCGCGAGCGCCGGGTCGTTCCAGAGGATGGTGCGCTCGTGCTCGGGGGCCCAGAAGTCGGTGAGCTTGTAGAGGACCTCGGCGGCGGAAAGCGCGAGGAAGCCGTGCGCGAAGCCCGGCGGGATCCAGGCCATGCGGCGGTTCGCCGCCGAGAGGCGGAAGCCGGCCCATCGGCCGAAGGTGGGCGAGCTGCGGCGCAGGTCGACCGCCACGTCGAAGATCTCGCCGCGCAGGGCGCAGACCAGCTTCCCCTGCGGCCGCACGACCTGGTAGTGCAGGCCGCGGATCACGTTCTCCGCGGAGCCCGAGCGGTTGTCCTGCACGAACTCGACATCGGTGCCGGCGAGCTCGCGGAAGGCACGGCGGTTGTAGCTCTCGAAGTTGAAGCCGCGCGCGTCCTCGAACACGCGCGGCTCGAGCAGCGCCACGCCGGGGATCTCGGTCGGCGCGAGCCGCATCTAGAACAGGCGATCGGAGAGCACGCGCAGCAGGTACTCGCCGTAGCCGCTCTTCGCGAGCGGCCGCGCGAGCGCCTCGAGCTCGCCGGCGTCGATGAAGCCCATGCGCCAGGCGATCTCCTCCGGGCAGGCGATCTTCAACCCCTGGCGCCGCTCGATGGTCTCGATGAAATGCGCGGCCTCGAGCAGCGCCTCGTGCGTGCCGGTGTCGAGCCAGGCCATGCCGCGGCCCATGGGCACGACTTCCAGCTCGCCGCGCGCGAGGTAGGCGCGGTTGACGTCGGTGATCTCGAGCTCGCCTCGCGCCGAGGGCTCCAGCGCCGCGGCGATCTCGAGCACCCGGTTGTCGTAGAAGTAGAGCCCGGTGACCGCGTAGCGCGACTTCGGGCTCGCCGGCTTCTCCTCGATGCTGCGTGCCTTGCCGCGCTCGTCGAAGTCGATCACGCCGTAGCGCTGCGGGTCGCGCACCGGATAGGCGAACACGGTCGCGCCCTGCTCGCGCCGCGAGGCGCGCTGCAGCAGCTCGGTCAGGTCGTGGCCGTAGAACAGGTTGTCGCCCAGGACCAGCGCGACGCGGTCCGGGCCGACGAAATCGCGGCCGATGCGGAAAGCCTGCGCGATGCCCTCCGGGCGCGGCTGCACGGCATAGCGCATGTCCAGTCCCCATTTGCCGCCGTCGCCCAGCAGCTCCGCGAAGCGCGGCGTGTCCTGCGGCGTCGAGATGAGCAGGATGTCGCGGATGCCCGCCAGCATGAGCGTGCTGAGGGGGTAGTACACCATCGGCTTGTCGTAGACCGGCAGGAGCTGCTTCGATATCGCCTGGGTGACGGGGTAAAGGCGCGTGCCCGAGCCCCCGGCGAGCACGATGCCCTTCACGCCGTCTCCGGCGCGAAGTGGCTCTCCAGGTGCTCGAGGTACCAGAGCACGGTCTTCTGCAGCCCGGACTCGAAGCTCTCGCGCGGCTGCCAGCCGAGCTCGCGCCGGATCTTCGCGATGTCCATCGCGTAGCGCCGGTCGTGCCCGGGCCGGTCCTTGACGAACGAGATGAGATCCGCATAACGCCCGCCCGGGCGCGGGCTCGCGTCATCGAGGAGAGCGCACAGCGCGTGCACCAGGTCGATGTTGGCGCGCTCGGCCTCGCCGCCGATGTTGTAGGTGTCGCCCACGGTGCCCTTCTCGAGCACCAGCCGGAGGGCGTCGCAATGATCGTCCACGTAGAGCCAGTCGCGCACGTTGCGGCCGTCGCCGTACACCGGCAGCGGCTCGCCGGCGAGCGCGCTGCGGATCATGAGCGGGATCAGCTTCTCGGGGAACTGGTGCGGCCCGTAGTTGTTCGAGCAGTTCGTGATGAGCGCCGGCAGCCCGTAGGTATGGAAGTAGGCGCGCACCAGGTGGTCCGCCCCGGCCTTCGAGGCCGCATAGGGGCTGTTGGGCGCGAAGGGCGAGGCCTCCGTGAACGCCGGGTCGCGCGGTCCCAGCGTGCCGAACACCTCGTCGGTCGAGATGTGCAGGAAGCGGAAGCGCTGGCCGTGCGGGCCGAGGGACGCGTAATACGAGCGCGCCTCCTCGAGCAGGCACATCGTGCCGACCACGTTGGTCTGCACGAACTGCGCCGGCCCGAGAATCGAGCGGTCGACATGGCTTTCCGCCGCGAAGTGCACGATGGCGCGCGGCTGGTGCTCCGCGAGCAGGCCGCGCACGAGCGCGCGGTCGCAGATGTCGCCCTGCACGAACACGTGGCGCGGGTCGCCGGCGAGCGGCGCGAGGCTGCGCAGGTTGCCGGCGTAGGTCAGCTTGTCGAGGTTGACGACCGGCTCGCCGGTCCGGGCGATCGTCGAGAGCACGAAGTTGGAGCCGATGAACCCGGCCCCGCCGGTCACCAGGAGCATCGGGTCGATTCTAGCGAAGGATCTGGTCGCACTTCTGGTTCGCGGCCACCTCGAACTCGGGCGCGCCCGGCTTCTTGCGCGCCTTCACGATGGCGATTCGCCGTGAGCAGCGCGGGCACTTCATGAACGGGCCGTCCTTGTCCTTCTGGATCTGCGGGCTGTTCTTGTCGAGCTGCCAGCCGGCCTCGCCGCGCGGCGACAGTGTGCTCAAGGTGTAGAGAGGCCCCCTGCAACAGGGACAGCGAACGAGGCGCAGCGTCGGTTCCACCCACTTACCCCATGATCGTTTTCGGTGCCGTGATTATAGATTTCCGCGGCCGGCCCTCTTGCATAGTCTTACAACCATGCCGGGTCATCCGGCGGCAACATGCGCCGGCGAGAATCGGCGCTGGCATGGGACTTGCGACTTCTCGAGCATGAAGGGCCAGGCGCTAGTCGCACTTTTCGACAGTGTGGAGGAAGCCCGCGAAGCGCTGCGCGGTCTGGCGAACGCCGGCATAGCCGGCCTGGAGCTGCGCCCGATTGCCGGGCACCGAAGCGCCGCCGCGCACGCTCTCGGGGAGGCTTGCCTGCTGAGCATCGACATCCAGCCCGGCGAGGACGCGCAGCCGATCATCGACCTGATGCGTAAAAGCGGCGCCCGCGAGATCGAGAAGCGCCCGGCCGGCGCCTAGCCCGGGGAAAGTCGGCAGCGTCGCCGGCATTGAACAGCGTCGTGCCCTCCGGCACGGTCGGCTTCAGGACGTCCATGGCCTTGGCCTCCCTGCGGCCGATGTGTAGCGGTGTTGACCGTGCGGCGGTACGCACGCAGCATACGGCTGCGCAATGAGCGATGACGCCCACCGCGTGGTTGTCCCGAGGGAGCTCCAGGAGCTGATGCCGGCATTCCTGGAGAACCGGCGCAAGGACGGGCACGCGTTGCGCGTCGGGCTTCTGTCGGACGACCTCGAAGGCCTGCGCCTCCTCGGCGATCGCATCAAGGGCGCCTCGGGCTCCTACGGCTTCGTGCGCATCGCTACGATCGCGCGCCTGATCGAGCTCAACGCCAGGCGCGGCAACCGCGCCGCGCTGCATTTGCTCATAGCGCAATACGACGAGCACGTGGCTCGAGTGGAGGTCGCGTTCGAGTAACGCCCGCGCCGCCCGGCGTCCCGGAGATGCGCTGCGGCCGTGCCGGGCCCGGATACCTCGCCGGGGCGAAGACCGTCAGCGACGGCTGCATGAGGATCTGCAGCTGCACGTCGATGAAGTAGTACTGCAGGATGGCGATCACCAGCAGGGCGCCGAGCAGCGCGTTCTTGAATGCTCCGCCGGCGCGCCTTTCCCGGGCCTTGCGCGCGACGCCGCTCAGGAACGCATCGATGTCCTCGCGGCTGCGGATTCTCGTACCCGACACCCGCTCCAGGTGCGTGAGCAGCTCTTCCGTCGATTCGGCGGGCGCGCGAGGCCTGGGCCGTCGCTTGCCGACCTCCTGCAGCCACGCCGCGACCTCGTCGCTCGGATTCTTCTCGCCTCCCTCTTCTGGCTCGATGGCGCCCCCGGTTGGCTCGCTGCTGCGGACGACTGTGTCCGTCCACGAAATAGTACAAAACACCCATTCAACTTGCAGCGATATCGCGTACAGTCTTTGTCGAGGAGGACGCGATTGAGCCCGGCCTTGCTGGTACAGGACCTCGCTCGGACTGCACCAGCCCGGGCGAGCGCGCCGCGCGTGAGCGCCGGCGTCTACGTGCTCGTCGTCGACGACGACCGCTGCCTGCGCCAGCTCCTGGATATCCACCTGACGAACGCCGGCTACGAGGCGCGCACTGCAGAGGACGCGGTTGCTGCCGGCCGGCTGGTGCTGCAGTGCCTGCCCGCACTGATCCTCCTCGACGTCGAGATGCCGTACATGGACGGATTCGAGTTCGCGGCGGCGCTGAGAGCCGACCCGCGCACCCGCGACATCCCGGTGGCGTTCCTCACCTCGAGCGAGGACTCGGGCGACCGGGCCAGAAAGGTCGGCGCCGTGGCTTACCTGAGAAAGCCCGTGCTCGCGGACCGCCTGCTCGAGCTCGTCGCGCTCTACGCGCCCCACGCCGAGCCGGCGCGATAGCTCCGAGTGCTGGTCAGCGCTCGGCTGGGCGGACTTCCTGCGCGGGAACGGCCCCTGAATCGTCGATGGGCCGCAAGTTGAACGCCTTTCGGGCGATCTCCACTATCGCTGCGTAGGCCGGCGCATAGTCGGTGGGCGAGGCGCCTCCCGAATCCAGAAAAAGCGTCCGCGACCAGTTGCAGCCGTGCGAGTCCGGCGCGTCGAGGCGGAAGATCTCCTCGACCCTGACCGTGGCGCATTGCGGGTAGGTCTGGAACTGCGCGCTCAGCCAGCGCAACAGATCGCGCTCGTCGACGAGAAGGGGGCCCTGGTCCTGCGCCCGCGCTGCCGGGCTGCCCCACTCTGCTGTGAGTGTGGTTTCAAGACGTTCCCGCACGGTCAGGCCCTTGTGAAAAAACGCGAATGATAACCCGCCTGCGCGGGTCAGGGCTCAGGGGCGGCTTCGTGCGCGGCGACGGCGCTCGGGGTGGGCGTCGCCTCCCGGACCTGGCGGAGCATGCGCAGCCGCGTGTCGAGGGAATTGAACGTCCGGTAGATCTGGAAGCGCAGCCATTCGGCGCCGGTGACCTCCTGCCGGGACCACTTGTGGTGCGCGCTCGCGGAGAAAAGGTCGGCCGCGAACATCTCGAGCTCGGCGAGGCGATCGTGCACGACGACGTCGCGGACCGCGCCGGCTAACGCGGCACATCGTCTTCGCACCGCCGCGAGCACGGCCGTCTGCTGGCGGCCGCCCGGGTTGTTCGCGAAAAGGCTCTCGAGGCGCTTCAGGTGGCGCCACGCATCCGCGAGATCTGCATGCCCCATGGCTTCTTCCTCCCGGGCCGGTATATAGCCCGGAATCGCGCCGCTGCGCGTCAAGAATTGCAATGCCCGCGGCTAGCGCGGCGGGTCGTTGCCTTCGGGGGGCTTGCCGGAGAATATGGCGGCGAAGCCGCGCTCGCTCTCCAGGACGATATCCACTGCCTTGAGGAATTGCGGCAGCGGGCAGACCTCCTCGTTGCCGAGCCAGCGCTGCAGCTCCGGCTCGGAGACCTCGAGCCGTTCGCAGAGCTGCGGAATGCCGCCGGCGATCTCGGCGGCGCACTCCAGGACCCTGCTCTGCATGGTGGGGGCCACAGTGCGCATCGTGGCGGCACGCGGTCCCGCACGGTATGCAGAAATTCTCACTTGTGGCCGACTGGCTGCGGAACTGCGGATGGATCAGGGCGGCAACTTATCGCGCTGTCGCACTGCGGCGTGGCGCGCGCCGTTGCGTGATCAGCGTTCGCAGCTATAGCGCACTACCCCGTTACTCTCGGCGCCCGCCTGGTCGAAGGAGATGACTCCCCGCCCCGTCAGCACGATTTCCGCGCCGCGCACGGCGAGCTCCGCGCCGCCCTCCGCCGTCACGAAAGTGCCCCTGGCGCTGTGATCGCGCAGCAGGTAGGCGCCCTGGCGCCGCAGGATGGTGCAATGCTGGCGCGCCGCGCCCTGCCCCTCCACGGCGAGGTCGCACGCCGCGTCGCTGCCGATGGTCGCCGCATCCCCTTCCCGGCCTCGCACGATGCTCTTCGATCGATAGTCAAGGCGAAGGCGCGTGCGCTGCGCCCGTTGCGCGTAGAGCTTCGCCTCGTTGCGGAAGACGAGCTCGCCGAGCAGCAGCCGGCTGGCGCCCTCCGGGCCCGAGCCGAGGGGCCCGACGAAGTGCCCCAGACCCGGGCTGAGCCCTGCGGCGGCATGCCCCGAAATCAGCGCCTCGCCCGCGCCGGCCGCGTCGAGCAGCTCCAGAGCGAGATCGATGGTGCGGCCGGAGATCTCGTCGCCGCGCCCAACTGGCCCGCCATGCACGGCCATGCGCAGGCCAAGCCTCGCGGCCATGGGAGGTAGCGCGAGCGCGTACGCGTGCATGCGCAGAGCAGCGCTCGCGGCGGCGTCGGGCGTGGGAAAGAGCGCCGTCACGTCGCGCTCCCGCCGGCCCGCGACACGCCCACCGCTGACGAGCGCGGCGTGGGCCAGCGTTTGCGCCAGCCGCGCCACGTAATCCTCCACACCCTCGGCGCCGGCCTCGCCGTCAGCGACGACTCCAGTGACCAGCACGGTGGTCTCGCGGCCTGCCATCCGACTCCCCTGGGTGGCTTGAATTCGCTGCATTCAACCATAGGGTCCGGGGCGCGCGTGTCAAAGTGTGTCGAACGAGTACTGCACGAATTCGTCCGTGGTGGCGGCGGAGCGGCCGAAGGAGATCCTGCCGCGGCCGGCGAGCGCGATCTGCTCGCCGCGCAGCGCCGCTTCCTTTTGCCCCTCGACGGTCACGAACGTGCCATTGGCGCTGTGGTCGCGCAGCATGCAGGCGGCGCTCTCCAGCGAGAAGGTGCAATGCTTCCTGGACGCGCCGCGGTCCTCGACGGCGAGGTCGCACTCCTCGCCCCTGCCGACGGTCGCCGTGTCGGCCCGCCTGCGCCGGGCAACGCTTTTCTTCCGGTAGGCGAGATGCAGCGCCACCCTGGGCCGGCCCGGCGAAAAGACCCGCACGTCGCAGCCCGGCACGAGCTCCCCGAGGAGGATGCGCCCGCCCGCCTTCGTCGCCACCTGCTGCAGCGGCCGCACCTCCTGCTGCAGCGCCGGGCCGAGCGCCGAAGCGGCTTGCTCCGAGACGAGGATCTGCCCCTGCGTCGCCGCATCGACGAGCTCCAGGGCGAGGTTGACGCTGTCGCCGAAAACCTCTTCGCCGCGCTGGCGGACCGGCCCCCAGTGGAAAGCGATGCGCATGCCGAGGCTTTCGGGCAGCGGCGGCAGCGCCTGCGCATACTTGCGCATGCGCAGGGCCGCCTGCGCGGCGGCCTCGGGCGACGGGAAGAGCGCCATGACCTCCAGCTCGCGGCGGCTGAGGACGCGGCCGTTGCTGAGCTGCGTGGCCTGCTCGAGCACCTCCACCACGCGGCCGACGGCCTCCTGCACTGCCGGAGCGCTCGCGATGCCCCCCGCGGGGTCGCGGCTCGCGATGCCGGCGAAAAGCACCGCGGTATCGCGGCCCGCCGAGAGCTCTTCGTCCCGTGCCAGGCCGGCTTGCGCGCTCGCCATCTCGACTCCGTTCTTCCGACTTATTGTGCGCGCACGATAAGCGCGCCTTCCGCGGTTGTCAAAAACGCACGACGAGTTTCCGACGACCGGCAGGCGAGCGCCGCCGCATGGGAGCCGCGCGCGCCGCCGGCGTTCCTATACTCGGGGACCAGAAATCCGGGCCCCGAGGGAGGGGAAATGACCTGCTACATGGTCGCCTGCGAGCTCAACCGCCCGGGCGACGACTACATCGGCCTCGTGGAAGCCATCGAGCGCGCCGGCAGCCAGGTGCGCCAGTGCCTGGAGGCGGTCTGGCTGGTCGTGACCGACAAGAGCGCCGCCGAGCTTCGCGACGCGCTCAAGGCCCACCTCGGCGGCAACGACCGGCTGCTGGTGGCTCAAGTAGGCAGCGAGGTGGCCTGGCGGGCGGATGCACGGTTCTCCCTCAGCCTGGCCGGCCTGCTGCGCCCGAACGCTTCCTGACACCCGCTTCGCTTAACAAGTCGATGATTCTCAAGCTAGAATGTGCCGCGAGTCGCCGCCCTCGATACAACGCACAAAAAGGCTTCGTTAGCCAGGCAGGACGGCCATAGACGAAGTCGCGGTCGCCGGGGGGGGATCAGTGAAGTTCTCAACAAGAATCATCGCTGTACTGATGGGCGCCGGCATCGCCGCCGCCGCTCACGCGCAGTTCCTTCGCCCCGGCGAGCCGCCGCAGGCGCCCGGGCAGACGCAGATCCCGCCGGTGCAGGCGGCGCCGGTGAGCACCCCCACCATCACCAACGCGCCGCCGCCGTTCGTTCCGCCCGCGGTCGCGAAGCCCGCTGCCGCTCCGATCACGCACGAAGGCGAGCAGCGCGCGCCGCGCCAGGCTGCGCCGACCAATGAATTCCAGCGCTTCATCGAGGCCTCCACCGGCCAGCGCCTGCCGATCTTCGGCACGAACCTGTTCGACGATGCGCCGAGCACCTTCGCGCCGGTCGAGAACATCCCCGTCCCCGCCGACTACGTGATCGGGCCGGGCGACGAGCTGCTGGTGCGCGCCTGGGGCCAGATCGACGTCGACTACCGCGCCGTGGTCGACAGGAACGGCACCATCAACATCCCGCGCGTTGGCAGCATCAACGTCGCCGGCATCAAGTACGACGACCTCACCAGCTACGTGCGCAGCGCCGTCGCCCGCAACTTCCGCAACTTCGACATCCTCGTCACCCTCGGCCAGCTCCGCGCGGTGCAGGTGTTCGTGGTCGGCTACGCGAAGCGCCCGGGCAGCTACACCGTGAGCTCGCTAAGCACGCTGGTGAACGCCATCTTCGCCGCCGGCGGTCCCTCGCCCGCCGGCTCGATGCGCGCCGTTCAACTCAAGCGCGGCACCCGCACCGTCACCGAGATGGACATGTACGACCTCCTCCTCTCGGGCGACAAGAGCAAGGACGCGCCGCTCCTCCCGGGCGACGTCATCGTCTTCCCTCCGATCGGCCCGCTCGCCGCGGTCTCGGGCAGCGTCAACCAGCCGGCGATCTTCGAGCTGAAGGGCGCGACCAGCCTCGGCACCCTGGTCGGCTACGCCGGCGGCATGTCGACCACCGCCCAGTCGAGCCAGGCCACCATCGAGCGCATCGACGAGCGCCGGACGCGCGTCGTCGAGCAGGTCGACCTCGACTTCAACGCCGCGCAGCGCGCGATGAAGGACGGCGACCTCGTCTCCGTGCTCGCCATCCAGCCGAAGTTCGAGAACGCCGTGACCCTGCGCGGCAACGTCGCCACGCCGCTCCGCTACCCGCACCGCCCCGGCATGCGCATCCTCGACCTGATCCCCGACAAGGACGCGCTCGTCACTCCCGACTACTACCGGCGCAAGAACCTCGCCGTGCGCACCGACGTAAGCTCCCCCGGCCAGCTCTCCACCAACGTGCGCCAGCTCGCCGACGAGATCAACTGGGACTACGCTGTCATCGAGCGCCAGAACCAGCAGGACCTCACCACCACCCTCATCCCCTTCAACCTCGGAAGAGCCGTCCTCGAGAACGACGCCGCCGCCAACCTCGCCCTCGAGTCCGGCGACATCGTCACCGTCTTCTCCAAGCGCGACATCGCCGCCCCCGCCGCCCGCCGCCCCGTGGTCGTGCGCCTCGAGGGCGAGTTCAACTTCGCCGGCGTGTACCAGGCCCAGCCCAAGGAAACCCTCCGCCAGCTCGTCGCCCGCGTCGGCGGCGTGACCCCCCGCGCCTACCTCTTCGGCGCCGAGTTCAACCGCGAATCCACCCGCCGCGAGCAGGAAGAGCGCCTCCGCAAAGCCGTCGATCAGCTCGAGCAAGACGTCTCCCGCGCCGCCGTCACCCGCGCTCAGAGCGTCGTCTCACCAGAAGACGCCAGCGCCCTCAAGCAGGAAGCCGAAGCCCAGCGCTCACTCGTCACCCGCCTTCGCACCCTGCAACCCACCGGCCGCATCGTCCTCCAGATGCCCGAGAACCCGAAGGTCGCCGACCTCCCCGACATCGCCCTCGAAGACGGCGACCGCCTCTACGTCCCCCAGGAGCCTTCGCAGGTCAGCGTCTTCGGCACCGTCTTCAACGAATCGTCGTTCCTCTACAGCCCGGACAAGAACGTCGGCGACTACCTCAGCCTCGCCGGCGGTCCGCGGAAGCAGGCGGACAAGTCGAGCATGTACGTGCTGCGCGCCGATGGTTCGGTCGTGAGCGCCCGGCAGTCCGGCTTTCTTACCGCATCGGTCTCTGGCGTGCGCCTCATGCCGGGTGATGCCATCGTGGTGCCAGAGGATTTCGAGCGCACGACATGGACGAAGGACCTAAGGGATTGGACGCAGATTTTCTATCAGTTTGGCTTGGGAGCGGCCGCGTTAAAGGTTATCAAGGACTGAGGCTGAAATGGATCGTTCTGGCAAAGATGTGCAGGAACCAGGCTCCCCCGAGAAGGACGATGACGAAGGTGGTTTTATCGATGTATTGATCATCTTGGCGAAACACAAAGTGATGATCATCGCCCTAACAGTTGCCGCTGCAGTGCTATCAGCAATAGTCGTGCTTTTGCTGCCCAATATCTATACCGGCGTCGCTCGGGTCTTACCTCCGCAGAAAAGCCAGACCTCAGCCGCGATGTTGCTCGGCCAGTTGAGCGGTTTGTCCGGGTTGGCCGGAAGCGCTCTCGGCATCAAAGACTCAACGGATCTCTATGTAGGTATGCTTAAGAGTCGCACGGTAGCGGACAACATCATCGAGCGCTTCGAACTTCGAAAGCTCTATGACAAGGATACGATGGAAGAAACACGCAAAGAGTTCGCCGACAATAGCAATGTGGCAGCAAACCGCGACGGCCTAATAGTCATTGCATTTGATGATGAAGATCCTAAGCGAGCGGCGGCTGTGGCGAACGCATATGTAGAAAATTTGGACAAGCTGACGCAAACGCTCGCCGTCACAGAAGCTGGTCAGCGGCGCCTCTTTTTTGAACGTCAACTCCAGCAGGCCAAAGAAGAGTTGCGTCGATCCGAAGTCGCGTTGAAGACGACACAGGAGAAGACCGGCCTCATCAAGTTGGACGAACAAGGGAAAGCGATCATCGAGGCCGTGGCAACTCTTAGAGCACAGATATCCGCCAAAGAGGTGGAGCTACAGGCTATGCGAACGTTCGCCACCGAGAAGAACATCGAATATGTCCGAGCGCGGGAGCAGCTCAGCGGCCTTCGAAAGGAGTTAACGAAACTCGAGCGTGCGCAGATTGCCGGAGGCGGCGATGTCTTGTTGCCAACAGGCAGGGTTCCAGAAGCCGGTCTGGAGTATCTTCGGAGCTATAGAGACGTGAAGTATGCAGAGTCGATGTTCGAGGTTCTTGCGAAGCAATTCGAAGCTGCCAAAATCGATGAAGCAAGAGAGTCTCTGATCGTTCAAGTGGTGGATCTCGCCGTCCCTCCGGACCATAAGAGCAAGCCGAAGCGGGCGCTAACCATAGTAGTGGCGACACTTGCCGGAATCTTCTTGGCGATTCTATGGGCATTCTTCAGGGAGTTTCTGGAGAGAGCGAAATCAGATCCTATCCAGAATTCAAGACTTTCATCCTTACAGAAGCATCTTCGCGCGCCATAAGAAGTTGCAATTCATCTCGCTCCTTCAGCGTCACCGTCTTTTGAGACTACTTCAATTGGGGCAGGGGAATGACTGATGCCCTACTGGTCGTAGCATCGGCAGTACTGGCGACATATGCCATCGCGTTTCTGCATAGAAGATCTTTGCATGCGGATCTTGCATCACCGGCTTCCCTTTACGCGGGACTTGTGCTGCTTCACTTTGCGGTTCCCGGGCTTCTTCTCGGCTCGGGATTGGCCTCGCACATCTTCCTTAATCGGGACAACGAAGCATACGCAGTCCAAGCCATACTTTTCGCCACGTTGGCTCTAATCGCAGTTCATCTTGGTACCCAGTTCGCCACTACACGGTTAGCCTTTCGCAATCGTCCCGGGCTCCCAAAGTACTGGAGTTCCTTTCGGATCTGCTCTGTATCCCTAGTCCTTTTAGCGATTGGGTGGATCGCGCGAATCCACATAGTTGAGAGCAACGCTTACTTCCAGATTGCACGAACCGTGCAAGGCGAACTCGAAGGACCGTTCTACGCTGCGATTCGTCTTTTCGAGCAGTTCCCTCTCCACGTGGCTTGCATCCTTTCAATTCGCTACTGGCGTTTGGGGGCCCCGACGACGCGATTCTGGGGTTCGGCACTTTTGTTGGTTGTCTTAGGAGAACTAGCTTACTGGTTACCTTCAGGACGAAAGCTCGAAACCATCCTGGCTCTGTTGTTGCCCATCATGATCAGGTATTTGGTTGCCAAGCGATTGCCGTCCGTGCCGATCGCCGTTTCACTTCTAACGTTTCTGTTTTTTCTATTCCCGCTTATTCATCAGTATCGCGTAGCGATCGAACTCGGCGGCGACACCAAGGAGCTACTCCATACCGCGACGGTCGCCGCTGGGGAGATTGCTTCTGGTAGCAGTAAAGTCGATATCTCTGGTTCGGACGTTGCGTTGAGCAGGATTTCGCTGCTTGAGCCCCTCAGTGCATGCGTAAGACTGTTGAAGGAGGGCGATTGGGATGTGATGCTAGGGACTAGCTACGGCGGGGTGCTGCTTGGATTAATTCCTAGATTCATTTGGCCCGACAAACCCAATCTTCATTACGGCACCGACTTCGGCCATGCGGCCGGTATGGTTTGGTCCAGTGACTGGCTAACCTCGATTTCTGTCACCTTCTTTGGCGAGGCCTATCTGAATTTTGGATGGGCCGGGCTTCTGCCTGTGGCTCTCCTAGGTTTCATTTTTGGACTGCTCTATTGTCAGATTAGACGGTCGAGCCACAAGGAAACTTGGACACTGCTGTACGCCATACTTCTGCCCACGATTCTCTACATTGGAGGGACCGCGGCGCTGTATCTCGGTGCACTAATCAAGCTGCTCCCTTTTTACTATCTCATCGGACGTTTTATGACGCGCCAAGGTCGGAAGCCTAGGCATAGCCACCTCGGTGCGCCAGCGGTCCAGGTGAACTAGGCCGGCCTCGCAAGCCATTCGCAGGTCGCTTCCGCTGCCGGTACCCCAGCGCCACGCCACATGTCCACTCTTAACGAAGCATTTATTGAGAAGTTTTTGACTAGTGAACTCGCCCGCCTTCCGGAGGGACCGGGCACGGCCCTTCTAGACCTTGGATGCGGGATGAAGCCCTATATGTATATCTACAAGGATCGATGCGCTAAGTGCATCGCCGCAGATTACGAGATGCGATCCGAGGTAGATGTAAGGGTCGATGCCAAGAACCTTCCCTTTTCAAGCGATTCCTTCGACATCGTCCTCTTAACAGAAGTAATCGAACACATCTCTGATCCCGCAAGAGTGCTTGCGGAGATTACCCGCGTGCTTAAGCCAAGGGGACTGCTGCTTATGACGTGGCCCCTTAACTTCATGATCCACGAGGTACCGCACGACTACTTTCGCGCTACAGAATTTGGCATGGCCGAACTACTTAGTCGGACATCCTTGCGAATCGAGTGCATAGTCCGGCGCGGAGAGGCGACGGCCGTGATGTTGGTTCTTTTCGAGTTTCTCTTACTCGGAATCCTCGAGGCTGCCAGTCGCGCGCCGTTAGTTGGCGGACTATTTGTGCCCATTAAACTGGTCGTCTCTCGATTCATGTTCGGGTTTCTTCACCGTGCATATGTCGCCTTTACGTGGCGTCGAGTTACTCGTAATCCGGTCGTGGGGACAGGTCTAAAGGGAGCCTTTGGATATCTATCTCACTGGACTCTCGGTTACTGCGCTAGGGTTCGGAAAACCTAGATCACGTGCGCGAGAGGCTAGAGCCCGGCGTTGTATGCAACATAGCTCTCACAACCGCGAATTTCGCATTGCGCCACGGACGATCGGTCGCTGTATGAACGTCACATGGCAAGTTCTATGCAGCCATTGCTAGACACCGTCCGTCGTAACGCTTCGTGGATGTTCGCCGCCACCGCGATATCTGGAGTGATCAACTTGCTTGCGTTGGCCATATTCGCGCGGGCACTCGGCTCTGATGCGATGGGAGTGTATGCCCGCGTCGTCATCTCTACAGAGATAGTCGCAGCACTCGTAGGGTTCGGATTCAATCAGGTCCTAATACGCGACCCGGACGACGCCAACCTTAGAGCTGCGGTGCTATTAGCGACGGTACTGCAGACAGTCACGTTCCTAATCCTTAGCCTGCTCGCATACAAGATCGCGTTGGAGGATGCGCAATGGAACAGTGATGGGGTATCGCTGACGGTTCTTCTTATTGCAAGTGCACGTGTACTAGGTTGGTTTTCGTTTGTGCTGGATGCAGATTTCAGAGCGCAACTCAACTACCGGCCAATTGCGCTCGTGCAGGTAATCGCAGCTACTACCGGCGTGATTGCAGGGCTTGCCGTACTTCATCAGTCCGGCGGAATAATCTCAATCGCCATCCGGGATCTGCTTACGAGCTTGGTGCCGTTTGCGGCTTTCCTGTTTCTGTACAAGCGTCCCTGGTCCTTGCGCGCAAATTCGAGAGCACTAAGGCTTCTGTGGAGCTATTCCCGCTCGTTGTGGATACTCAACGCTCTTGAAAGGATCTCGCTAAGGTTGGACTTTGCACTTGTTGGATACACTCTTGGGCAGGAGTCACTTGGAGCGTATTTCGCCGTTAGACGTGCGATCGACGGAGTGCTGAATTTCTTTATGGCCCCAATACAGACAGTCCTGTACTCCTTCTATTGCCGCGCCGCCAATCTACCGGCAGTGTTTCGAAGAATTCTACGCACCGGACCTGTAGCGATCACGCTGGTACTTGCTGCTGCGGGGCTTGCATACCTCTACAGTCCAGTTGAAGCGGTAACGTTTGTGTTTGGCCCGACCTTCGCCATAGGGGCGCTCATTGTTCCTGGCCTAATTCTTTATGCTCTTTCCACTCTTTGGTTTGAAAATACTAAGGCGATTGCCATGGCCGCTTCGGTACACGGGCGAACGATAGCGGCACGGGTAGGCCAACTAGTCGTTCTGGGCGTGGTCACCGTCCCAATGGCAGAGCGTTGGGGCATGTTTGGCGCTGGCATGGCTACTGGCATCGGTGCGTTGGTACTCTCAGTCACCGCGACATCACTGTTGAGCCAGCGTCGGACTGGCCTGCTGTAAGAAGCACCGCTACAAGCCTAAGTGAGATATGGCCATATCAATAAGCAGGGACACTGATGATTAGAGGGTTCGTAAAGTACATCCTGAAGAGCGCGGGGTACGACCTTACGCGTCGGAGTAGCACGCGCGACTTTCCCGTGGATTTCGATGATAGAGCTATCGACGTCATAAGGAAGGTCCAGCCCTTCACCATGACGAGCCCCGAAAGGATATTCGCACTTATCGAGGCTGTTCGATACGTCTCTCGCGCCAACGTTGTCGGAAGTATCGTGGAGTGCGGCGTCTGGAAGGGGGGAAGCATGATGGCTGTTGCGCTCACTCTCCAACAAGTTGGAATCTATGACCGACATCTCTATCTCTTTGACACGTTTGCAGGCATGACCCCTCCAACAGATATCGACGAGTCGTACAACGGGGAACCGGCGTCGGTACCTTTCGCGAGCAAGCCGAACTCAAAGAACTCCAGCTCGTGGTGCTATGCGTCGCGAGCTGAAGTGGAAGAGAACTTAGCGCGCACGCAGTACGCAAAGCAGCAGATCCACTTAGTTGAAGGTGACGTCAAACTTACGATCCCGGATCAAGCCCCGCAGAACATCTCAATACTAAGGCTTGATACAGACTGGTATGAGTCAACGCTGCATGAGCTAGTTCATCTTTACCCTCGACTTTCCAATGGCGGTGTATTAATCGTTGACGACTACGGGCATTGGCGGGGCTCAAGGAAAGCAGTTGACGAGTTTTTCTGTGGAGAAGCGATTCTCTTGAATCGAATCGACTACACGGGACGGATGTGGATAAAGCACGAAGCACCTGGCGGGGTCCACGCCTAAGATGCCTGGCCCGTTTATTCGCGTACTGATGGTAGTACCGAAGTATCCCTTTCCGATCGTTGGTGGGCTTGAGCGACAGGCCCACGAATTGGCTAAGACGCTAGCGCGCAATGGCAACCAAGTGTATGGCCTCTCATACCGCTTCCACCCGGACCAAAGCAGTACCGACTCAGTCGATGGAATTCGCGTGCATCGAGTGTTGTGGCATGAATCGAAGCCAGTACGATTTCTGTTGTCCTCATTTGTCCTAACAAGAGCACTGATACTCCTCAGAGGCAAGATAGATCTGGTTCACGTTCACAACACGAGTTGGTTCGGTGGCCTCGCAACCGTCCTGGCGAAGTGCCTTGGTGTTCCGGTGCTCACTAAGCTACCCAACTACGGGCAGTTCGGCATTCCAGACGTGCGGTATAGGCGATTCGGCTATCTACGCGTTGCATTGTTAAAACTATCAGACGCGGTCGTAGCGATGACGCCGGAGAGTGCCCTGGAGTTGACGGACATAGGGTTCCCCGAGGAGCGCGTACTAAAGGTCCCGAACGGCATACCATTGCTTCCACCTCAGCGCGTAGACCGACATCCCGGAGAGGAAGCACCACGGATCGCCCTATTTGTCGGGCGTCTTACACCTCAAAAGGGCTTACCAGATCTTCTTCGCGCTTGGTCACTAGTTGCGTCGCGCGCCACGCACAAGGTAAGGCTTCGAATAGTCGGCGAGGGGCCGCAGGAATCCGAACTTCGTGAATTGGTAGCCATCCTCAAGCTCAGCGATATAGTGGACTTTGTTGGATATTCTCAGAATGTGCGTATAGAGCTCGGTAAGGCGGATATCTTTGTACTCCCCTCTTACTTTGAAGGAAACTCGAACGCGGTTCTTGAGGCTATGCGGGAGGGATTGCCCGTCGTAGCAACCCGCGTAGGCGGTGCCGCTCTCCAGGTAGGACCTGAAGGAGAACGCTTTCTTGTGACACCAAGAGACTGTCGGGGCTTGGCTGATCGACTACTCGAACTAATTGAGGACGATGGATTGAGGATCCGTACCGGTGCCGCTATGCGCATTCGTTTAGCGAGCGCATTTGGTATCGAACACGTTGGCGCCACATATCAGCACGCGTACCAACTGATGCTGTCTGGCCGTCGCAAGGAGATTGGTCAACTGAATTCCGGGTTTTTCGAAGGCAAAAAAGCGGAGCGTATGTCGTGCGCAGCTTGATGGCCACTTGTACCTCATGAGGTCAACTAACAATCCACGCGTCTTAATACTGCTCAAGCACTACGAACCGGGCTTCCGATTTGGCGGACCGATTACAAGCGTGGCGAATCTGGTTGCCGTTCTTCGCGACGAGTTCGCATTTCGTATCGTCTGCCTGAATCGCGATTTTCTACAGAAAGCTCCGTTGAAGGGCATACAGGAAGGCGTCTGGCTCGAGCGCAACGGCGCTCAGGTCTGCTATGTGGATGCAACCCTGTCGAGACCATTCAGCCTAATTAGGGCGATTCGTTCTGTCGAATATGACATTCTTTATCTGAATAGTTTTTTTGACCCTCTGTTCTCTGCATTGCCAGCGGTCTTGATGAAACTTCACGCACTACGCCGTAGACCAATGATCGTCGCTCCGCGCGGCGAACTGTCCCCCGGCGCACTGTCTCTCAAGTCCTTAAAGAAATCCCTGTTTATTCGGGTTCAGTCCCTTCTCGGAGTCTATTCTGGTGCAGCTTGGCAGGCGTCTACCGAACTCGAAGCAGAAGACATAAGGAAGGCTCTTGGCACCCAGGCTCGGGTACTGGTCGCGTCCGATCTGTCTTCGAGTGAATTTCGTACCCGTCAAAGATCCTCCCCAAAGATGCCCGGCGTACTCAGAATTGTCTATCTATCTCGCATTTCGCCAAAGAAGAACCTTCTGAGCCTTCTTCGGGCTGCCGGGCAATTGCATGGAGCAATCTCGCTCGACATCTGGGGCCCCATTGCGGATCCTGAATACTGGGATCGGTGCAAAAGCGAGATCGCTCTACTTCCGGGGAATGTAAACGCAACCTATTGCGGCGAGATCGAGCGTGACCGCGTCGGAGCAGTACTCGCACGCGGCGACGTGTTTGCACTGCCGACACTTAACGAGAACTTCGGCCACGTGATCCATGAGGCCCTATCTAGCGGCTGTCCCGTTGTTATCAGTGATAAGACTCCTTGGCAGGACGTCTCGACAGCGGGGGTCGGTTTTGTTGTTTCGCTTGGCAAGGCTAGTGATTTCGTTGGGGCACTACAGACCTTCGTGGACATGGACGCATCCACCTATGATACGTACCCCGCACGTTGTCGCGCATACGCCATCACGACAGCGTCTCCAACTGTTCACATTCAGGCAAGTCGACGCATGCTAGCCGCCCACATCGTACGTTGAAATCTCTTGTTCGATCTAGAGTATTAGTCTTCACCGAGGGGTTGCGGAAATTTTGGCGATACGCCCGGCTATGGGGCTTTCGGCGAACAATCTATAAAGTCGCCGGGCGGGCACGTTCCAGCGCGGCGATCTTCCGTGCCTTCGGGGGGCGGCCAAGTACACCGGACCTAGGGCTTATCGGATGCGGGCAGTACGCGTTCTCAACGATAGGCTATGCGATATCCAAGGCATTCGGTAATCGGTTCGCGGTCTGCTATGACGTCTCCCCAGAGGCGCTATCAACATTTGTGCGCTTCTATGCCCCGGCACGACCTGCCGCTGAGCCTCTCGATGTGATCCAGGGATCTCAGGTTAGGACTGTGTACATTGCATCGAACCATGCGTCACACGCGGACTACGCAATAGAAGCGCTGAAGCACGGCAAGACCGTCTATGTGGAGAAACCACTGTCCGTTAGTTGGGAGCAGTTCGGAAGGCTACTGACAACTGTGCGGGCATCTAGCGCCCCTATATATTGCGGCTACAACCGGCCTTTCTCGCAAGCTATCCGAACGTTGCGCTCCTACGGCGCGTATCAAGGGCGCTGTCTAACGCTTTCCTGCTTTATTAGCGGACACGCAATCGGCGCCGAGCATTGGTACCGAAAGCCTGAAGAGGGCACACGCGTTTGCGGGAATGTAGGTCACTGGCTTGATCTGGCAGTTCACATGCTCAGCTGGACCGGGATCCCAGACCGATGGCAGATCGTGCTGACGTATAGTGATCAGACCGCGAGGGATGACAATCTTGCTATCACCTTGGTCAGCGACCGCGGAGACTTAGTGGCAATCGTCATTGCATCAAGAACGGAACCATTCGAAGGTATCAATGAAACGATCAATCTTCAATGCGGTGAGCTCATCGCGAAAATCGACGACTTCCGAACCATGGACGTGTGGCGGCGCCAGTCGCATAGCCGATTCCACTATAACCCTAAGGACGCAGGTCACGACCTCGCGATCCTGCAGCCGTTCTCCGAAGAGAAGCGCGACTGGCGAGAGATAGAGTTGTCAACATGCTTGATGCTCTTCATAGCAGAGATGGTTGTAGAAGGTATACAGAAGCGTGAGTTCTCGTTTAGTAGAGAGATGTCACGTCTAGAGGGTAGCCCTTGAAGCAGCTATTGCAGAACCTCCGATCGGGTGAGACCAGCTTGGTAGATCTGCCGTGTCCCCAGATAACCGATGGGTCTGTCCTGATTCGCTCCACAGTCAGCCTGCTTTCCAGTGGGACCGAACGGATGATCGTCAAGTTCGGCAAAGCAAACCTCGTTGAGAAGGCGCTTCAGCAGCCAGACAAGGTGCGCGCAGCCCTGGACAAGGTTCGTGCTGATGGAGTTCTCGAAACTTTTTCTGCAATCAATAGCAAGCTCGATCAGCCCGTTGCAATGGGGTACTGCAATGTCGGACGTGTGTTGGCCGTGGGCCGAGGTGTTGTTGGTCTCAGGGAGAACGACCGAGTCGCTTCAAATGGTCAGCACGCAGAGATCGTGCGAGTCCCGGCCAACTTGTGCGCGGCGATCCCAGATGCCGTAGGTGACGAGGACGCCAGCCTTACGGTTGTAGGTGCGATTGCGCTGCAAGGTATCCGGCTGGCGGCACCCACACTTGGCGAAGCGTTTGTCGTGATTGGCTTAGGGCTGATCGGGCTCTTGACGGTCCAAATCCTCCGGGCAAACGGATGTCGGGTATTGGGGATCGACCTCAGCTCCGAAAGACTTGCATTGGCGCGCGAATTCGGTGCTGAGATAGTGAACCCCGCCCAGGGGGAGGACTGCATAGCTGCGGGCCTGCGGTTTTCGCGCGGCCGCGGCGTAGATGGGGCAATCATTACGGCCTCAACCAACAGCAATGAGCCTATACATGACGCAGCAGTGATGTGCCGCAAACGCGGCCGAATAGTACTAGTAGGCATTGCGGGCCTTCACCTATCACGAGCAGACTTCTACGAGAAAGAATTGAGCTTACAAGTGTCGTGTTCGTATGGCCCGGGACGGTACGACGCAGCCTATGAGGAGATGGGCCACGATTACCCTTTCGGTTTCGTACGCTGGACAGAACAACGGAACCTTGAGGCAGTGCTGGACATGCTCGCAGAGGGCCGCCTAAGTTCAGGCCCACTGATTACTCATAGGTTTGCATTCGCAAATGCCGAGAGGGCCTACGGCTTGATCTCTGGCACCGAGCATTCTCTCGGGGTTCTTTTGAAATACCCGTCGCCACAAGAAGAGAGTGGGCAACACCTGCGAGCCCAGACGATTGTCCTTCGCTCGCCGCGGACACCGACACCCAGGCCAACGGTCGCGTTCATTGGCTCAGGAAACTACGCCAGTCGGGTACTAATCCCGGCATTCAAAAAAGCGAACGCTCGCCTGAAGATAGTGGCGTCTAGTGGCGGTATAAGCGCGGTGCGTGTGGGGCGGAAGTTCGGTTTCGAGGCAAGTACAAGCGACGCGGACGCGATCTTCGCTGATGATGAGATTGACGCCGTGGTAATCGCAACAAGACACGATAGCCACGCCGATCTAGTCTGTAAGGCACTCCGCGCCAGGAAGCACGTGTTTGTCGAAAAACCTCTTGCGATCGACCGAGAAGGGCTGGCTCGTGTTGAGGCAACATACGCCGACCTTGTCGGACAGGACCATGCGCCAATCGTAATGGTTGGGTTCAACCGGAGGTTCGCCCCCCACATCCAGCGGATCAACGCGCTCATCGCGGCGGCGCCTCTACCGAAGGCCTTTGTGATGACCATCAACGCAGGCGCCATACCAACCGAGCATTGGACACAAGATGCCGCCGTTGGAGGCGGGCGAATCATTGGTGAAGCCTGCCATTTCATCGACCTACTCCGGTTTCTGGCCGCATCACCCATAGCTACGTGCAAGGCCGCGCGTCTCGGAGACACCACCGACAGCGCCACGATTACTCTCGAGTTCACAGACGGCTCGCTCGGGACGGTCCACTATCTTGCGAACGGCAACCGCGCGTTTCCAAAGGAGCGGCTCGAGATTTTTGCCGGGGGAGCCGTCCTTCAGCTCGACAATTTCCGTCGCCTTAGGGGCTATGGCTGGCGAAAGTTTTCAAGAATGAACCTCTGGCGACAGGACAAGGGACAACGTGCCTGTGCGGCGACGTTCGTGCGCGCTCTTGAGACCATGAACGAGGTTCCGATCCCGCTTGAAGAGCTCCTGGAAGTCACCGACGTGACTTTGCGCGCGGCGGAAATGCTGCGGTGCTGAAAGCCGCACTCTATTACCACACGCTTAAGCACCTCCGGTCTCAGCAAATCCTCGGACGCATCCGCTTCCGCTTTGTTAGACCCACGCCGACCGTAGCTGCGCCTCCACCGCAATCGCGTATGACGGGTAAGTGGGCATCACCGCCACTACGCCCGGCATCGGTCTTGGCACCCACGCGAGTGCGATTTCTCAACGTCGAGCGTGAACTTACCTTACCTGAGGACTGGGGAGCGAAGGATACGGACAGACTCTGGCTGTACAACCTTCACTACTTCAATGATCTGGTCGCCGAAGACGCTTCCATTCGCGCACCATGGCACCACCTGTTGATCGCAGCATGGATTCGTGACAATCCGGCCGCGAAAGGTGTTGGTTGGGAACCTTATCCAATCTCACTACGAGTAGTGAACTGGATCAAATGGGCGTGTGCGGGCAACACTCTCGAAGAACACGCAATCGCCAGCCTCGCCCAACAACTGCGATTCCTTGAAAAGCGGATTGAGTGGCACTTGCTTGGGAATCATCTTCTTGCCAACGCGAAAGCGCTTGTGTTTGGCGGCCTTTTCTTCTCTGGCGCTGAAGCAGACAACTGGCTCGAGCAGGGACTTCAGATCCTGACCCAGCAACTGGCTGAGCAAGTGCTCGAGGATGGTGGACACTTCGAGAGAAGTCCCATGTACCACGCGGGCGTGCTTGAGGATGTGCTTGATCTCGTGAATGTAGTGCGCGCCTACCCTGAAAGGACGCAGGGCCGAATGCTTCAGTGGGAAGAAGCGCTCGCCACTGTTGCCGGACGGATGGATCATTGGTTGCAGGCCATGTCCCACCCGGACGGAGGCATTGCGTTCTTTAACGATGCATCGTTCGCAGTCGCGCCCACATCCTCCGAGTTGCACACTTATGCGGAGAAGCTCGGCTTGGAGCTGGCCGCACAACGCGTCGCCCCTGGAACAGTCGATCTCTCATCCTCGGGATATGTACGCCTCCAGCATACAGACTGGTGCGTTATTTTCGATGCCGCGCCGGTAGGGCCAGATTACCAACCCGGTCACGCTCATGCTGACACGCTCTCGTTCGAACTATCGGTCAACTCCGAGCGCTTGATCTCGAACTCCGGAACATCGACGTACGAGCAAGGGACGCAGCGCTACTTCGAGCGTTCCACGCGCGCACACAACACCGTCGAGATCGATGGTGTCGACTCGTCCGAAGTGTGGGCGGCGTTTCGCGTTGCACGGCGTGCGCGCCCCATGAACCGCATTGTCGACCTTGGCAAGGATCGAGCCTTTGCTTCCTGCGCCCACGACGGATATGAGCGGTTAGCGGGGCGGCCAATACATCATCGCAGCGTCGAGCTAAATCGGAATATCGTGCGATGGACGGATCGCGTACATGGCGGCGGGGTGCACCGTGTCAAAGGATCAATCCCGCTGCATCCGGGTGTTCAGGTCATGGTGGACGGCCCAAGCGTGAGGCTAGTCACGCCGAGAGGACGGCATCTGCAGCTCTTTGGGGAGGGCATCTCGGTTTTCGCTCTGACAAAGGGCAGCTACGCGCAGGAGTTCGGTCTGACAATGGAGCGCCCGGTTCTGACATGGGATCTCGAGGGCATTCCACCGCTACAAGCGATCTTTACCCTGGCCGCAGAGCCCTCCCTGAAAGTTAGGTAGATGAAGGTGTTGGTCGAATGGTTCGATCGAAAGTTCTATCCCGACTATGAAGCAAACTGGGATGACCAACGGTTGAGAGAGGCCGTTCTGAGGCACCTCAAGGCAGACATGGCCTTGTTAGATCTAGGTGCGGGAGCAGGTCGGGTAAAGCAGATGAACTTCAAAGGTCTCGCGCGCCGCGTAGTGGGCGTCGATCCGGATCCCCGGGTACGCGAGAACCGGTTTCTGGACGAGGCGTATGAAGGATTTGCAGATCGTTTACCTTTTGCAGACGCCACATTCGATATAGTCGTCTGCGACAACGTACTTGAGCATCTCACTGATCCTGATGTGGTACTGCGGGAAGTTGCACGGGTGTTGAAGCCCGCTGGCGTATTTCTCGCAAAGACGCCAAACCGGACGCACTACATGCCGCTAATCGCGGCGCTAACGCCCATAGCGTTTCACCGACTCATAAACCGACTGCGCGAACGACCAGAGGTGGATACATTCCCTACTCAGTACCGCATCAACTCGCCTGAAGCGATCCGGCGTTCGGCTGACCGCTGCGGCTTCGAGGTCACATCGATTGAACTGATTGAAGGTAGGCCCGAGTATCTACGATTCAATGTCGTCACCTATGCTTTCGGCTGGCTCTATGAGCGCATTGTTAACAGCACGCAACTCCTCCGACGTTTTCGCATCGTGCTTCTGATCGAGCTACGCAGGCTCTCCAGGACGTGAGTGCCGTGCGAATCCATTTTCTTACAGACAACTTTCCTCCGGAAACGAACGCGCCCGCGACCCGTACATTCGAGCATGCGCGGCGCTGGGTGCGAGCGGGAGCGCAGGTAACGGTGGTGACGACCGCACCCAATTTCCCTGCGGGAAAGCTGATGCACGGCTATCGGAACCGCCTCGTTCAGCGGGAGGTGATCGAGGGCATCGACACCATCCGCGTCTGGACTTATATCACCGCCAACGAGGGATTCGCACGGCGGACACTCGACTTCCTCAGTTTCATGGTCACAGGGTTTTTCGCCGGCCTGTTCTTGAAGCGGCCGGACGTGATCGTCTGCACCTCGCCGCAGTTCTTCACCGCCTGCGCTGCGTACATGCTCTCTGTAATAAAGCGCCGGCCGTTTGTGTTCGAGGTGCGCGACCTATGGCCGGACTCGATCGTCGCGGTAGGCGCGATGAAGGAGTCGGCGCCGACGCGGGCGATGCGACGGCTCGAGTATTTTCTCTATCGCAAGGCGGCGCGGATCGTGAGCGTCACGCACTCTTTCAAGTCGGTGCTTTCGGGGAACGGCGTTCCCGCTGAGAAGATCGCCGTGGTGCGGAACGGGGCCGACCTCAAGGGGTTCACGCCCGGCGCGAAGCCGCAGGCGCTGCTCGAGCGCCATGGGCTGCAGAAGAAGTTCGTCGCCGCTTATATAGGCACGGTGGGCATGGCGCACGGGCTGGGGATGGTCCTCGATGCGGCCGAGCGGCTGCTGCGAGACGAGCCGGGCATCGCGTTCATGGTGGTCGGCGAGGGAGCGGAGAGGGCGTCGCTCGAGGCGCAGGCGCGCTCGCGAGGCCTTTCCAACGTGCTCTTCGTCGGCCCGGTCGGGAAGGACGAGGTGGTCGAGTACTGGCGCCTCGCCGATGCGGCCCTGGTGCTGCTGCTCGATCGCCCGGTGTTCCGGCACGTACTGCCCTCGAAGATGTTCGAGGCGATGGCGACGGCGCGGCCGATCGTGCTCGGGGTGCTCGGCGAGAGCGCCGAGCTGCTCGAGCAAGCAGGCGCCGGCGTGGTCATACCGCCCGAAGATGCCGCGGCGCTAGCTGGGGCGCTGGCGCGCCTCGCGGGCAACCCGCAGTGGGCGGCGGAGATAGGGCGCAAAGGCCGCGCGTTCGTCGAGGCGGAACTCGACCGCGACAAGCTCGCAGCTCTCATGCTCGACGAGCTGAAAGCGGTGGTGGTGTAGCCGCATGACCAAGGTCGACCTCATCGCCGCGGCGCGGCCGAACTTCATGAAGGTCGCGCCGCTCCACAAGGCGCTCGCGGGCCAGCCGGAATGGTGCCGCCCGCGGCTCGTCCACACCGGCCAGCACTTCGACGCCAATATGTCGGACGCTTTCTTCGTGGACCTCGAGATTCCGGATCCTGATATCCATCTCGGCGTGGGCGGCGGCTCGCACGCGGAGCAGACGGCTGGGGTTATGGTCGCCTACGAGAAGGTGTGCCTGCAGGACCGGCCGGACTGGGTGGTGGTCGTCGGCGACGTGAACTCGACGGTCGCCTGTACGCTGGCGGCAACGAAGCTGGGGATCCGCGTCGCCCACCTCGAGGCCGGGCTGCGCAGCCGTGACCGCTCGATGCCTGAAGAGCTGAACCGGCTCGCGACCGACGCGCTCGCCGATCTGCTCTGGACGCCGTCGCGCGATGCGGACGAGAACCTGCTTCGCGAAGGTGTCCCCCGGGAGAAGATCGAGCTCGTGGGCAACATCATGATCGATTCGCTCGAGATGATGCGGGCGGCGATCGAGGCGCGGCGGCAGGCCAGGCGCTTTGACCTCCCGCTCCACGGTTATGGCGTCGTCACCCTGCACCGGCCGAGCAACGTAGACGACGCGCCGCGGCTCAAGCGGCTGGTGGAAGCGCTCATCCACGCGGCGAAGTCCGTGCCGCTGATCTTTCCGGTGCATCCGAGGACCACGCAGCGCCTCGAGAGTTTCGGATTGCGGGATTCGCTGGCGAAGGCGGAAGGCATTCGTTTGACGGAGCCGCTCGGATACACGGACTTCATGAGCCTGGTGTTCGACTGCCGCTATGCATTGACCGACTCGGGGGGCATCCAGGAGGAGACGACGTACCTCGGGATTCCCTGCATCACCCTGCGCGAGAACACGGAGCGGCCAATCACCGTGACCCAGGGAACGAACGAGCTCGCGACCCTGGAGCAGCTGGAGCAGCTCGTGGCGAAGGCCATTGCGGGCGACTGGAAGAAAGCAAGGATCCCGGAGCTGTGGGATGGCAAGGCTGCGGGGCGCATCGCGGCGTCGCTACGGGCGCACGCCCGTTAGAATGGCGCCATGAACGATCGGTCCTCCCAGCTCCAGAGCGCGCACGCGGCATCGCTGATTGCGCGCTTCAAGTCCCGCGATGCCTGCGTCGGCGTCATCGGGCTGGGGTACGTCGGGCTGCCGCTCGTTTGCCGCCTCGCCGAGGCCGGCTTTCGGACCATCGGCTTCGATGTCGACCCGGAGAAGGTGGCAGCGATCCGGGCGGGAAAGACGTACATCGCCACTCTCGGCGCGGACAAGGTGGCCAAGGCGCTCGCCAAGGGCCTCAAGGCAACGGCCGACTACTCTCAGGCGGCGAACGCGGACGCGTTGGTCATCTGCGTGCCGACGCCCCTGACGCCCTCGCGCGAGCCGGACCTGCAGTTCATTCACGCGACGATGGGCTCGCTGCTGCCGCACTTGCGGCAAGGCCAGCTCCTGTCGCTGGAGAGCACGACGTATCCGGGCACGACCGAGGAGGTGCTGCGGCCGAGGATCGAGGCGAAGGGGTTGGAGATCGGTAAGGATTTCTTCCTGGTGTTCTCGCCGGAGCGCGAGGACCCGGGCAACGAGAGGTATTCGACGCGCACCATCCCGAAGATCTGCGGCGGCTCGACGCCGGCGTGCCTCGAGGTGGGCATCGCGCTCTACAGCGGCGCGGTCGACAGGGTGGTGCCGGTGAGCTCCACGCGCGTCGCGGAGATGGCGAAGCTGCTCGAGAATATCCACCGCGCGGTGAACATCGGCCTGGTCAACGAGATGAAGGTGATCTCGGACCGCATGGGCATCGACATCCATGAGGTGATCCGCGCGGCGGCGACGAAGCCCTTCGGCTTCGTGGCCTACTACCCGGGCCCCGGCCTCGGCGGGCACTGCATCCCGATCGATCCCTTCTATCTGACATGGAAGGCGCGCGAGCACGGCATCAATACGCGCTTCATCGAGCTCGCCGGCGAGATCAACCACGCGATGCCCGAATGGGTGGTGAACAAGATCGCGATGGCGCTCAACGACCGAGAGAAGGCGGTCAAGGGGAGCCGCATCCTGGTGCTGGGTCTCGCCTACAAGAGGAACGTCGACGACGTGAGGGAGTCGCCGGCGGCCGCGATCATGGAGCTGCTCAGGAACCGCGGCGCGGTGCTCAGCTACTCGGACCCCCACGTGCCGCATTTCCCCAAGATGCGGGAGCACAAGTTCGACCTGTCGAGTGTAGAACTTACACCCCAGGTGCTTTCCAGCCAGGATTGCGTGGTCGTGGTCACCGATCACGACCGCTTCGACTACGAGGCGATCGTGAAGCACGCGCCGCTGGTCGTCGATACCCGCGGGCGTTATCTCGACCGGCGCGCCAACGTGGTCAAGGCTTAGGCGGTCTTCAAGGTTTCCTGTCGCCGCGGGTTGCGCGATATGCACGCGCAGTGCATATTTACAGCATGTGGATTGAAAGGCAGGCGGAATCCCTGGTGCGGCGCATGGCCCGGCAATTCCCGGCCGTGCTGGTGACCGGCGCCCGGCAGACGGGCAAGACTTCGCTGCTGCGCCATCTTTTCCCGCGCGCGTCCTACTTGAGCCTCGACCTGCCTGCCCACGCCGACGCGGCGAGCAGCGCGCCCGAGGCGCTGCTCTCGGACTATCCCGAGCCGGTCATCATCGACGAGGTCCAGTACGCGCCGTCCTTGTTGCGGCATATCAAGGCGCGCATCGACGGGAATCGCGCGCCGGGCCGCTATTTACTGACGGGCTCGCAGGTGTTCTCTCTCATGCAAGGCGTCTCGGAGAGCCTGGCGGGCCGCTGCGGCGTGCTGAACCTGCACACGCTTTCGCGCGCCGAGCTGCTCGACGCCGGCCGCGGGATCGACGAGCAGCGCTACGTGTACCTGGGCGGCTACCCGGAATTGCACGTCGGGGCCGATCCGGAGCTGTGGTTTCCGGCGTACGTGGCGACCTACCTCGAGCGCGACGTGCGCAACGTGCTGCGCGTCGCCGACCTGCCGCAGTTCAATCGTTTCCTGCGCGCGTGCGCGCTGCGCACCGCGCAGGTGCTCAATTACTCCGACCTGGCCCGGGACACCGGCATCGCGCCCAACACCGCGCGCAAGTGGCTGGGCCTGCTGCAGGCTTCGGCAGTCGTGGCGCTGATCGAGCCCTGCTTCGGCAACCGCACGAAGCGCCTGATCAAGGCGCCGAAGCTCGTCGTTCTGGATACGGGACTGGCGGCGTTTCTCGCGGGGTTCCGTTCCGGGAGGGAGCTCGCCGCTTCGGCTCTGGCGAGCGCGTTCTGGGAGTCGCACGTCGCCGGCCAGATCTCGCGCCAGGCCGCGAACCGCGGCGACGCGACGCCGATTCTCTATTGGCGCACTGCCAGCGGCCCCGAAGTGGATCTGGTGATCGAACGCGCCGCAGGAACGCTCGTCGCGATCGAGTGCAAATGGAAGGAACGGCCCGATCCGGCCGACGCGGCCGGCCTGCGGGCGCTCGAATCCGCCGAGGGCAAGCGGGTGAAGGAAAAGATCATCGTCTGCCGGACGAAGACGGCCTACAAGCTGGCCGACGGCACCTGGGTCCTGGGCGTTGCCGACGCGCTCGAGCGGCTCGCGGCGGGATGAGGCGCCGGCGCGAATTCGCCGGCCGGGCCCGCCCAGCCTGCGTCGGGGAAGCGGCAAAGGCGCCGCGACGGATCACAGCGGCGCGATGTCCTCCAGGACGCGAGCGAGCGCCACCGCGCGCACGCGCGGGGCGAGCGGATGAGGCCGCGCGTGCGCCGGGCGCCGCGCGGCGCGGGTGAGCCAGGCGTCCATTGCCCATGACTGTCAGTAGTGGGGAAAAGTCTTGACTTTTTTCCATATCGCAAAATAATGGACAGATGGACCGGTATCTGAGCGCGCCGGTGAGAACCGATCTCGCCAAAAAGCTGGTTTTCCTCGTCGGCCCGCGCCAGGTCGGCAAGACCACGCTGGCCAAGACCTTGATGGCGGACTATCCGCGGGCCCAGTATTTCAACTGGGACGTGGCGGGCGACAGCCGTATCATCCTCGGCCAGACTTGGAGCCCGCGCGCGAAGCTGGTGGTCCTGGACGAAATTCACAAGATGCGGGACTGGAAGACCTACCTCAAGGGCGCCTGGGACGGCAGGGGGAAGGGCCAGGCCCTCCTTGTTACCGGCAGCGCGCGCATGGACACCTTCCGCCAGAGCGGGGAGTCGCTCGCCGGCCGTTACTTCACGCTGCGCATGCACCCGGTCTCGGTGCGGGAGTGGTGCGTTGCATCCGGGGCGACGCCCGAGGATGCGCTCGACAGGCTGCTGGAGCGCGGCGGTTTCCCCGAGCCCTTCCTGGCGCAGGAGAGTCGTGAAGCGGATCGCTGGCGCCGGCAGTACCTGGAGGACCTGATCCGGGAGGACGTGGTCGAGTTCTCCCGCATCCACGAGATCCGCGCCATGCGCCTCTTTGTCGAGATGCTGCGCGAGCGGGTGGGCTCGCCCGTGTCGCTCGCTTCGATCGCGCGCGACCTGCAGGTGTCGCCCACCACCCTCGCGAAATACCTCGATATCCTGGAGGCGCTCTACGTCGTCTTCACCGTGCGCCCGTACCACCGCAATATCGCCCGCGCGATCCTCAAGGAGCCCAAGGTCTACTTCTTCGACACCGGGTTGGTGGTCGGAGACGAGGGCGCGCGCTTCGAGAACGCCTGCGCGGCGATGCTTCTGAAGCACGCCCATTACTTGCAGGATGTCGAAGGCCGTGCCGCGACGCTGCATTACATTCGCGACAAGGAAGGCGCCGAGGTCGATCTGGTTCTTTGCCGGAACAACGCCCCGGTTCTCCTGGCCGAGTGCAGGCACGCGGACACCGCGATCTCGCGGTTCATGGCCGCTCTGGCGGCGCGGTTTCCGAAAGCCCGGGCGGTGCAGCTCGTGCGCGAGCTAAGGCAGGAGGAGAAGCGCGGCGGCGTTTCCATCGTCCGCGCTGCGGACTGGCTTGCCGAGCTGGCTGCCTGATCGCGGGATTGGTCTTGAAACAAATTTTGCAGAGCCTCAAAACCGGCGCCACGGAAGTGGCCGAGGTCCCCTGTCCCGCCGTCAGGCGGGGGCAGGTGCTGATCCGTTCCGCGCGCACGCTGGTCTCGGCGGGCACGGAGCGCACGCTGGTGGAATTCGCCACGATCTGATTACCGGGACCGCGCCTTCGCTTGGCATTCTGCTGCAGTACCCGACGGCCGAGGAGAAGCCGGATGAAGTGCTGCGCAGGGCGACGGTCAAGCTTGCCGCGCCCGCTATCGGAGCGGGCAAGGCCGTGCTCGCGTTCGTGGGGTCGGGCAACTACGCGGCTTCGGTGCTGATCCCGGCCTTCAAGCGGTCGGGTTCGAGTCCACGGTTTATCCGGGGGCGACCGAAGAAGTCTGCGTTCCGATTCTGGAGCGTGCGTCGGGCTTCACCTGGAAGAAGGACTTCGCGATCGGCTATTCGCCGGAGCGCATCAATCCGGGCGACAAGGAACACACGCTCGAGCGCATCGTGACGGTCGTCGCCGGGGATACGCCGGAAACGTTGGAAAAGGTCGCATCGCTCTACGGTGCGGTAATTCCCGCCGGGATACATCGCGCATCCTGCATCCAAGTGGCCGAAGCGGCAAAAGTCATCGAGAACACGCAGCGCGATCTCAACATCGCGTTCGTTCTGGTGCCAGGGCGCGAGCTGCCGCGCGAGGTAGAGCGAGCAGAGCAGCTCGAGGTAGCGCCGCACGCTCGCGTCGCTCATGCCGAAGGAGCGCGCGAACCCGCCCCGCAGCCACAGGCGCTCGGCTTTCGCGGCGCCCGCCTCGTCGAGCCCGAACCCGGTGAGCTCGTGGTAATGGATGCGCCCGGCGAGCGACTCGGAGCTCTGGCGCAGCAGCTCGGGCGCGGCGCTGCCCAGGACGAGGAACCGGGCGGGCAGCGGCCGCCGGTCCGCCAGCACGCGCAGCACCGGGAACAGTCCGTCCGGCGCTGGATCTCGTCGAGGACCACGAGGCCGCGCAGCCCGCCCAGCGCGAGCTTGGGGTCGGCGAGCTGGCCCAGGTCCTCCGGATCCTCGAGGTCGAAGCGCGTGACCGGCCCCGCCTGCCGGCGCGCCAGCGCGCGCGCCAGCGACGGGGGCGCGGCGCAGCGTAGCTTGAGATCTCGATATCGCGCTTCGAGATTTCAAGGAACCTGACCCAGACGGCCGGTCTCGGGATCTGGCGTCTGCAGTGACCCCCGCAGTGCAGGGATTACAAGTTCTTGCCCGGTCGCACGCCCGCTCATCCACAGGCAGCGCCCTTGCGTCGGAAACGCCTGAAAAGTCACGCGGCCAGCCTCGGGACGGGGCTAAGATTCGCCTCGTAGTCCGAGAAAACAAGACTCGGCCAAGAACACGAACGAGCCGATCCGGGGGAAGGTGGCTTGATCAGCTTCACGATCGTCGTCGCAGCGCTCGTTGCCGCTCTCGTGGCGTGGATCGGCGCGCGCTTGCTCGCGCGCACGGCGGCGAGCAACGGGCTGGCGATCGACGACACGATGGGCGAGCCGCGCAAGGTGCACGTGCTGCCGACCTCGCGCATCGGCGGCATCGCGCTCGCGGCGGGGATCGTGGCGGGCGCGGGGTTCGAATACGCGATCGAGCGGGAGATCGGCACGCTGGGGGTGCTGCTGCTCTGCGTCTCGCCGGGGTTCGCGTGGGGGCTGATCGAGGACGTGTCCAAGCGCGGCGCGGTGCTCGCGCGCCTGGCGGTGACGGCGCTCGCGGCGGCGCTGGGCTACGTGCTGCTCGACGCGCGCATCACGCAGCTCGACGTGCCGGGGCTCGACAGCCTGCTCCAGTTCCACTTCTTCTCGTTCGCCTTCACGGTGTTCGCCGTGACGGGCGTCGCGCACTCGATCAACGTGATCGACGGCCTCAACGGGTTGTCGGGATTCGTCTCGCTGCTGGGCGCCATCGGCATCGCGATCGTCGCGGCGCTGACCGACGACATGGTGATCTTCTCGGCCGCCTGCGTGCTGGCGGCGAGCGTGCTGGGGTTCCTGGTGGTGAATTTTCCGCGCGGGCGGATTTTCCTGGGCGACGGCGGGGCTTACCTCGTGGGCCTGCTGCTCGCGGAGCTCTCGGTGCTGCTCGTGCACCGCAATTCGGAGGTCTCGCCCTGGTTCCCGCTCGTGCTGCTCGCCTACCCCGTCTGGGAGACGCTCTTCTCGATGTACCGGCGCAGGATGCGCGGGCACTCGACCGGGCGGGCCGACGCGCTGCACCTGCACTCGCTCGTCTACCACCGCCTGGTGCGCTGGCACGGGCATGCAGGATCGGCGGCGGACTACGTGACGCGCAACTCGATCGCCTCGCTGCTCCTGTGGGCGGTGCCGGCGGTGTGCTTCGCGATGGCGGTGATGTTCTGGGGCGCTTCGCGCGAGCTGCAGGTCGCGGCGGGCGCTTTCGGAATAATTTACATCCTGGTGTACCGCCGGCTGGTCAGGTTCGGCGTGCCGGCGTGGCTGGTGATCCGCGCCAGGGCGAAGCGCAAGGGTGTTGCGGAAATGGACGGCGACCCCGCCGAGGTCTGAGCGGGGGGACAAATCCCTTGCCGCCCGCGCGCGCCATGCATGAAAATCGGCCAACGCCTCGATGAGGCGACCGGAGGGAGGATGAAGATGCTTCGCTTGCTTGCCGTCGGGATCGCAGCCCTTGCCATGCCGTGCGCGGCTCTCGCGAGCGTGGTGGTTGAGTCGACGAGCGGGGAGGTGCACGCTAACGGCGCGCCGGTGTTCAAGGGGCAGGTCCTGCTCACCGAGGCGAACCTCGTCACCGGGCCGGGGGCGCAGCTGCTGCTGCGCTTCGACGACGGGATGCACATCGCGGTGAACGAGAACAGCCGCCTGCGCATGGTCGACTTCCGCTACACCCGGGGGCCGAACGACCGCGCCGTGCTCGATCTCCTCCAGGGCGCCGCGCGGGTGTCGACCGGCCGCGTCGCCGCCGCCAATCCGAAGCAGTTCTTCTTTCGCACGCCCCAGGCGCAGTTCGGGGTGCAGGGCCCGGCGGACTTCACCGTCGTGCTCGTCAACCCCGCCTTCCTCACCGTGAACGTGGGCACCGTGCTCGCGAGCAACGGCATGGGCACGGTGGCCTTCGGCGCGGGCGCCACGGCCACGGTGGCGAGCTCCGGCGCGCTCGCCGTCCCGGTGGCAGCCTCATCGTTCCCGCCGGTCGCTTCCTCGGCGATCGGCAACCTGCAGGCCGCGGCCGTGGCCGCCCCGGGCGGCGCGGCGGGCGGCGCGGTGGCGGGCACCGCGGCCGGCGGCGCGGGGCTGGGCGTCGCCGGGCCGGTGGTCTTCATGGGCGCGGCCATCGCGGGCGCGGCGGGCGCGTTCAAGGGCGACGAAGACACGCCCGCCACGACGACGCACCATTAGCCCCGGCAGCCCTTCAACCCGGCAAAGGCCCCGCAAGGGGCCTTTCTGTTTCCTGTTCGCGCTGGCCGCCGCCGTGCTGCCGGCGGCGGCGAGCGAGCCCAGCATCACCGGCCAGGCCGGCCTCGTCAGCATGCCCGACGCGCGCTTCGCGGAAGAAGGGAGCTGGCGCACGGGCATCGGCTTCCTGCGACCCTACCAGCCCATCTGGTCGAGCGTGACCGCCTTCCCCTGGCTCGAGGCTTCGTTCCGCTTCACGCGCATCTATCACGTAAAGGCCTTTCCGACGGGCTTCACGTCTGAGGGCGCGCCGGCAGACCAGTACGGCGACTACCGCGACAAGGCCTTCGACGCGAAGGTGCGGCTCCTCCCCGAGCGGGGCTGGTGGCCGCAGATCGCCGTGGGCGCGCAGGACGTGGGCGGGGGGACGGGGCTGTTCGCGTCGCAGTACGCGGTGGCTTCGAAGAGATTCGGCGAATGGGACTTCACTTTGGGGTTTGGAAAAGAAAGGATCGACGGGCCCTTCGGCGGCGTGCGCTGGTCGCCGGCGAGCCTGCCGAAGTGGGGCCTGGTCGCGGAGTACGACGCCTTCGACTACAAGAACGACCACCAGGCGCAGCTCTCGGGCGCGGCGAGCTACGACAAGGGGGGCGCGGTCGGGATCGAGTACAGGAGCGACCTCTGGGGGGCGAAGACCTTCGCCGCGCACGGCGAGGTGGGGTTCAACGCCTACGTGGTGCTGCCCCTCGAGCGCCCGCGCCTGGTGCCGCTCCTCCACGAGCCGGCGCCCTACACGAAGATCAACCCGCGCCCGACCGAGGCGCAGTGGCAGGAGGACGAGAGCCACCGGCTGCGCCTCGCGCGGGCGCTGCAGGCGCAGGACTTCCGCGACATCAGCCTGGGCTACTTCCACGGGCGCCTCGAGGCGTCGCTCACGAACACGCGCATCTCGGCGATGCCGCGCGCGGTGGGGCGCGCGGCGCGCACCATGCTCTCGTTCGCGCCGCTGCAGACGCGCGAGATCCGCATCACCTACAAGCAGGGGACGCTGCCGCTCGCGACCTACAGCTTCATCCACGTGCCGCTGCTGCAGCGCTACTTCAACGGCATGGCCTCGCGCGAGGTGCTGGCGCCGTACGTGGCGATCGAGTACGCGCAGCCCGAAGGCGCGAGGGAGGAGCAGGACCGCGAGGAGGCGCTCATCGCCTTCGAGGAGCCCCTGCCCGACGACATCGTGCTCGCCGAGCGCGACCCCGACTTCATCGCGCTGCGCGGCGAGAACGTCGCCGGCGGGCGCTTCCGGCTCTCGCCGGGGTTCTCGAGCTTCTTCAACGACCCGAGCGGGGCGTTCAAGTACGACCTCTCGGCGATCGCCGCCTACCAGCGCCCGATCGGGCAGATGCGCTTCCTGCAGGCCACCACCAAGCTCTCGCTGATCGAGAACGTGAGCGACGTGACGCAGCCCTCGAACAGCACGCTGCCGCACGTGCGCACCGACGTGGCCGAGTACAAGCGCGCGAGCAAGTTCAAGCTGACGCGGCTGCTCGTGAACCAGCTCTACCACCCGCAGGAGCGGCTCTACGCGCGCGCCTCGGCGGGCATCTACGAGGAGATGTACTCCGGCGTCGGCGGCCAGGTGCTCTGGCTGCCCGCGAGCGGGCGCTGGTCGACCGACCTCGCGGTGGACTGGGTGAAGCAGCGCGACTTCGAGGGCTGGTTCGGCACGCGCGACTACTCCACCGTGACCGCGATCGCCTCGCTCAACTACCGCATGGCGCAGCGCGTGACCGGCACGGTGCGCGCCGGGCGCTTCCTCGCGAAGGACGAGGGCGTGCGCTTCGAGGTGAAGCGCCGCTTCGCCTCGGGCTACGAGGCGGGTGCCTGGTACACCGTCACCAACGGCGATGACATCACCTCCCCCGGCACGCCCGCGAGCCCGTACTACGACAAGGGCATCTTCGTCGCGCTCGCGCTCGACTGGGGGCTCACCTACGACACGCAGACGGTCGCCACCATGACGCTCTCGCCCTGGACGCGCGACGTCGGGCAGATGGTGGTGTCGCCCGGGGACCTCGCGCGCCTGCTCGAGCGCCCGGTGGTGCAGATGCACAGCGCCGACGGCCTGCAGCGCTTCGGCGATCGCGACGACGACTACGCGCTGCCGCGCCTGGGCGCCGACCGGCAGTGGCCGGACTTCCTCGGCGAGGACTTCGCCGGCGCGCGCGGCGCCGCGGGGCGTGTCGAGTGGCTGCCGAGCGCGCTCATGGCGGGAGGGATCCTGGCCGGCTCGGCGCTGCTGGATCGGAAGGGATTCGAGGAAGCTGACGAGCGAAAAGATTCCTCGAAAGTCAAAAGAGGCGTGAAGCTGGGGAACGCGCTGCCGGTGGTCGCGATGGGGCTCTCGGGCATCTTCGCCTTCGACGAGTCGCGGCCGCAGCTCTCGGATGCCGGCGTGGCGGCGCTGGAGGCGGGCGGGGTGGCATTGCTTTCAAGCAGTGTTTTCAAATACGCCCTGGGAAGATCCCGCCCCACCTCCGGCGAGGGCCGCGGCGACTTCGACCCGGGCAACTCGCAGGACCGGTTCCAGTCGATGCCCTCGCGCCACACCGCGGTGATGTGGGCGGCCGTGACGCCCTACGCGAAGGAGTACGACATGCCCTGGCTCTACGGCGTCGCCGCGCTCACCAACGCCGCGCGCGTGGGCAGCCGCGAGCACTGGGTGTCCGATACCGTGGCGGGATCGCTGCTCGGCTACGCGCTCGGGCACATCGCGTGGGAGGCGCGGCGCGAGTCGCGGCGCGGCAAGACCGGCCCGGCGCTCGCGATCGGGCCGGGGACGGTGGGGGTATCGTGGACGCTGGACTGAAAATGAAACAAATAGGGTACGTCCCCATTTGGCTTTTGGTTCTTGCGTTCTCGGCGCAGGCGCAGACCTGCCGCGTGCTCGACGTGGAGCTGCAGGAGAGCTACGCGGGGCCTTGCGTGGGCGGGCTCGCGGAGGGGCATGGCGAGGCGCGGGGGACGGCGCGGTACGAGGGGGATTTCAAGGCGGGAATGAAGCACGGCCGGGGGGTGAAGATCTGGCCCAACGGCGAACGCTACGCGGGGGGTTTCGTCGAGGACCGCAAGGAAGGAGCAGGTACTTACACCTGGGGACGAGGGCCGTGGGCGGGGGAGCGCTACGAGGGCGAGTACGCGGACGACCGCCGCCACGGCCAGGGCACCTACCGCTGGCCGACGGGCGACGTCTACTCCGGGCCTTGGGACAAGGACCTGATCGCCGGCGGCGCCACGCCGATGATGCTCGCGCGCGCGAAGTTCGAGGAGGAGGCGCGCGCCGCGGTGGCGAGAATCGGTCAGAAAGTGTGCAGGGAGGTGCCGGTGGGCATCGGCGGGCGCGACTGGGTGAGCGGGGTGGTCGTGGAATTGACGCAGGATAAAGTTGCGGTGCGCCTGGACGACGCGGGGAAGCAGCCTCACATGGTCGGGGGAGTCGAGCTGCGCCGCGGCGAAGTGACCTGGGACGAGCCCCAGGCATGGACGCCCTGCTGGTAGGCTCGTAGAATTTCCCTCCGGGGTCCAGGGGGGTCTCAGTGAAGCAGGTCATCATCGCCGCGCTGCTCATCGCAGCCGGCGCGGTTCTCGCCCACATGCACGTCGTCGCGCAGACCTATTACCCGGTCGTGCACGTGACGACGCCCGAGGGGCTCAAGTACACCGCGGTGTTCGACCGCACCGACGAGCGTCGCGCCTGCGGCGCGAAGAACGACCGCTTCGTGGCGCCGTTCAAGTCGATGTGCAAGGAATGCCAGGTGGTGCTCGCCCGCTGCGAGCGCGAGCTCGACGGCCTGGAGCTCGCGCTGAGCGAGGGCAAGAAGATTCCCTCCCACCACCTCGTCTTCGCTCCGGGATTGCGCGTCGCCATCTCCGGCCCCGAGGCGATGGCGAAGCTCGGCTGCGACACCATCGCGCGCGGGCTGAACGAGCGCGGCATGCGCTCGGTCGCATGCGTGCATCCGCCGAAGTCCACCTGAAATAGAAACGGCCCCTCGCGGGGCCGTTTTCACTCCAGAGAAGCTGCTGCTTAGTGCTGGGTCGCGGCGGCGTTCGTGGTCTCGCCGCTGGCGGAGCTTGCGACCGCGCTCATGCCGGCGGTGATGCCGATGAACGGCGCGCTGGTGACGACCGCGGAACCGAACGACGTGACGGCGGTGGTGGTCGCCGCGCCGGCCGATGCGCCGCCGGTGGTGGCCGCCGCGCCGCCCGCCTGCGCGACTTGCGTCGACTTCGCAGCCGCCTTCGCGGCGGCAGCCTTGTCCTGCGCGAGTACGCCGCCCGAGCCAAGGGCGGCTGCCACTACGAATGCGATGGTGAGGCTTCTTTTCATGGACTTCCCCCTAAAGCGGTGAACGACAATCCTGTGAACAGCTTGTTATGGGTTTTAATCCTACCGCCCCGTTCGGGGGAAAGCCATCCCCAATAGGGGGATATCGGCAAGGTGAAACGCCACAAAGGCTTACGTTCCAAGCCTGACAAGTCTCCTGAACGTCAATTCGCAGCCTCGGGGGGCGCCGGCGCCGCGGCGGCCCCGGCGGCGGCCTGGTCCCGACCCGCGACGGAGGCCCGGTAGCGCAGGAAGAAGTCGCGCATCGCGGTCTCGCCGACGTGGTCGTGGCCCTGGCAGTGCAGCCGCTCGTGCTCGACGATCGAGCGCGGCGCGAATCCGTCGATGAGCCAGATGTCGCAGCGCCTCGTCGCGAGGTTGAACTCGGCGCAGGCCATCGGCAGCATGCCGAACGCCACGTACTTGCTGCAGCGCTCGTACATCTCGCCCGCGGACACATAGTGCTCGTGGATCTGCAGCTCGGGCCAGCCCTCGACCTTCTCGTGGCCGACGGTGCTGCACCCCGCGGCGGCGGCGGCAAGGGCTGCGATGAGGAGGCGCTTCACGGGTCATGATCTTGGGCGGCGCGCATTGCGCCCCTCGCCTCCTGCGATAATCCGTTGGATGCAAGCCATTGGAACTACGCGCCGCCGCGCGCTGCCCACGCCCCGGGAGGCGTTCCTGCTCGTCACGGGAATCTGCGCGGCACTTCTGGGATTCGGCTACTACCTGCAGTACGCGCAGGGCCTGCAGCCCTGCCCGCTCTGCCTCGTGCAGCGCGGGTTCTTCTACGCCGTGGGCGGCATCGCGCTCGTCGGCGCGCTGCACGGCCCGCGGCGCGCGGGCACCATCCTCTATTCGCTCCTGCTGCTCGTGTTCTCCGCCGGCGGCGCGGCGGCCGCGGGGCGCCAGGTCTGGCTGCAGCACCTGCCGCCCGAGAAAGTGCCGGCGTGCGGCCCCGACCTCTTCTTCATGCTCGAGAACTTCCCGCTCGCCGACACCGTGCAGAAGCTCATCAAGGGCACCGGCGAGTGCGCGGTGGTGGACTGGACCTTCCTCGGCCTGTCGATCGCCGAGTGGTCGCTCGGCTGGTTCCTCGCCTTCGGCGCCTACGCGCTCTGGCTCATGTTCCGCAACCCCGGCTCCGAGCCCGAGCCCGACTACTTCCCCCAGGTCGACGGCAAGTACCGCTAACTAAATGGGGACAGACCCCATGATTCTCATTTAGGTAGTCACTACCCCGAAGACGCAAGCGCGCTTAGCACCCCCGACTGCTCAAATGAGAACGATGGGGTCTGTCCCCATTTACGGAGCACTTCGCCGATCACGAGCAACGCCGGACCGCCGGTGCGCTGCGAGGCGAGCTGGGGAAGCTCCGCGAGCTTTCCTGGAAGCACGTTCTGGCCGGGAAGCGAAGCGTTCTCGATGATCGCGACCGGGGTGTCGGGATGCAGGCCTTCTTCGAGCAGGCACTTGCGCACCGCTTCGGCGTCGCCCGCGGCCATGTAGAGCACGGCGGTGTCGGCCGCGGCGGCGGCGCGCGCCCACTGCGAGGGCGATTCGCCTTCGCCGTGGCGGGGGGTGGCGAAGGTGACGCTGCGCGCCACGCCGCGGCGCGTGAGCGAGACGCCGAGCCCGGCGCTCGCGGCGGAGGCCGCGGTGATTCCGGGAACGACCTCCACAGAAATTCCCAGGTTGTGTAAATACCTGATCTCTTCATCTGCTCTGCCAAACAGCATAGGATCGCCGCCCTTCAGGCGCACGACGGTGCGGTAGCGGCGCGCGGCGTCGGCGAGGCGCTTGTTGATGAAGCGCTGCGCGGTCGAGTGCTTGCCGCAACGCTTTCCGACGGCGACCTTCTCGCCTTTCGAAAGATTCAGTATTTCCTCGGAAACCAGAGCGTCATGAAAAACGACATCGGCCTCGCCGAGCAGCCGGGCCGCGCGCAGGGTGAGGAGGTCCGCCGCGCCCGGCCCGGCGCCCACGAGATGGACGGTGCCGCTCATTGGTAGGCGGCGCTGAAGTCTTCGAACGCCCGCAGTGCCTCGTGCGGGTCCTCGCCGTCGCGCAGCAGGAAGGTGTCGAAGCCGCAGCGTTCGAGGAAGTGGAGGTTGTCGCGCGCGACCTGCCCCACCGCGCGCAGCTCGCCGCGGTAGCCGTGGCGCTCGCGCAGCAGCCGGCCGAGCGTGTAGCCGCGCCCGTCGGCGAACTTGGGGAAGTTCACCTCCACCCGGCGCGCGCGCGCGAGGCGATCGGCAAGCGCGGCCGGGTCGTCGCCCGGCTCGAGTCGCACGACGTCGCCTTCAGGCAGCGACGGATTCTCGCGGACGATGCGGCGTCCCCTGATGAGGGTTGCCATAGACATGCTCCTTGAACGGTTCGACTCCGATGCGATGCACGACCTCGACGAAGCGCTCGGCCTCGCTGTCGCGGTGGGCGAGGTAGCACTCGATCAGCCTCGTGATGACGTTGGGCACCTCGGCGCGCGCGACCGAGGGGCCGATGATCTTTCCCAAAGAAGGCGGAGATGCGGCGGTTCCTCCTTGGTTCCCGCCGACCTCGACCTGGTACCACTCCTCGCCGTTCTTATCGACGCCGAGGATGCCGATGTGGCCGACGTGGTGGTGGCCGCAGGCGTTGATGCAGCCCGAGATGTTGAGGTCGAGCTCGCCGATGTCGTGCAGGTAGTCGAGGTCGTCGAACCTCTCCTGGATCGCCCGCGCCACCGGGATCGACTTGGCGTTGGCGAGCGCGCAGAAGTCCCCGCCCGGGCAGCTGATGATGTTGGTGAGGAGCCCGATGTTCGGCGTCGCGAGCCCGAGCTCGAGCGCCTCGTGCCACAGCCGCGGCAGGTCGCGGGCCTTCACGTCGGCGAGCACCAGGTTCTGCTCGTGCGTGACGCGCAGCTCGCCGAACGAGTAGCGCTCGGCGAGGTCCGCGATCGCGTCCATCTGGTCGGAGGTCACGTCTCCCGGCGGCACGCCGGTCTTCTTCAGCGACAGCGTCACCGCGGCGTAGCCGGGGACTTTGTGGGGATGAACGTTGCGCTTCTTCCACGCCGAAAAGGGGTCAGGACCCTTTTCCAGGCTTGCCATAGCGGAAAAGGGTCCTGACCCCTTTTCCTCGTAGGCGGGACGGGTGAAGCGGCTTTCGGCCTGGAGCACCTTCGCCTCGGTGAGCGTGGCAGGCCCGTTCTCGAGGTGCGCGAACTCGGCCTCGATCTCCTCGCGGAAGCGCTCGGGGCCGCGCTCCTTCACCAGGATCTTGATGCGCGCCTTGTGGATGTTATCGCGCCGGCCGTGGCGGTTGTAGACGCGAAGGATCGCCTCGAGGTAGCTGAGCAGGTGCCGCCACGGCAGGAACTCGCGCATGACGTGGCCGATCATGGGCGTGCGGCCAAGGCCCCCGCCGACCAGCACCTTGAATCCCACTTCATTGTCTTTCCGGATGGCATGAAGGCCGATGTCGTGAACCCCCACCGCGGCGCGGTCCTGCTCGGCGCCGTTGACCGCGATCTTGAACTTGCGCGGCAGGTAGCTGAACTCGGGATTGAAGGTCGACCACTGGCGGATCAGCTCGCACCAGACGAAGGAGTCGACGATCTCGTCGGGCGCGACGCCGGCGAAGTGGTCGGTGGTGACGTTGCGGATGCAGTTGCCGGAGGTCTGGATGGCGTGCAGCTGCACGGTCGCGAGCTCGGCGAGGATCTCGGGCACGTCGTGGAGCTTCGGCCAGTTGAGCTGCAGGTTCTGGCGCGTGGAGAAGTGGCCGTAGCCGCGGTCGTAGCGGCGGGAAATATCCGCCAGCTTTCTCAACTGTTTCGAACTCAATAACCCATACGGGATGGCGATGCGCAGCATGGGCGCATAGCGCTGGATGTAGAGGCCGTTCCGCAGCCGCAGCGCCCGGAACTCCTCCTCGGGGAGCTTGCCCTCGAGGAAGCGGCGGGTCTGGTCGCGGAACTGGCGGACGCGCTCGTCCACCAGGCGCTGGTCGATTTCGTCGTAGCGGTACATAGCCAGCGGAAATCGTAGGGGCCGGCCTTATTCTTTCAAAGACTGATGTGTTAGCCTCTTATGCAATTCCATGAAAATACAGCAGCTCCGCTACCTGGCCGAGGTCGCCCGCCGGGGCCTGAACGTCTCCGAGGCGGCCGAGGCGCTGCATACCTCTCAGCCCGGCGTTTCCAAGCAGATCAAGGCCTTGGAGGACGAGCTGGGGGTGCAGGTGTTCGCCCGCCACGGCAAGCGCCTGGTCTCGGTCACCGAGCCCGGCAAGGCGGTGATCGCCATCGCCGAGCGCATCCTCGCCGAGGCGCAGAACCTGAAGCGCGCCGGCGCGGAGTACGCGAACGACCAGCTCGGCACCCTCACCATCGCCGCCACGCACACCCAGGCGCGCTATCTCCTGCCCAAGGCGGTGGCGGCGTTCAAGCGCCGCTACGCCAAGGTCGAGCTGGTCATCCACCAGGGCAACCCGACGCAGATCTGCGAGCAGGTGCTCGCCGGGGAGGCCGACATGGGCGTGGCGACCGAGATGATCTCGTCCTACCCCGATCTCGTGTCGCTGCCGGTGGTGCAGTGGAACCGCTGCGTAGTGGTGCCGCCGAAGCACCCGCTGCTGAGCGCGAAGCCGCTCACACTGGAGAAGCTCGCCGAGTACCCGATCGTCACCTACGACTTCGCCTTCGCCAACCGCTCGCTGGTGGAGAAGGCCTTCGAGACCCGCGGCCTGAGGCCCCACGTGGTGCTCTCGGCGCAGGACTCCGACGTCATCAAGACCTACGTCGAGCTCGGCCTGGGCGTGGGCGTGCTCGCGAAGATGGCCTTCGACCCGGAGCGCGACCGCCGGCTGCGCGCGATCGACGCAAGCCACCTCTTCGAGTCGAGCACCACGCGCCTTGGCATCAAGCGCGGCGCCTACCTGCGCCGCTACGCCTACGAGTTCATCGAGCTCTTCGCGCCGCAGCTCTCGCGCCAGGTCGTCGAGAACGCGGTGACGGGGCGGGAGGGGTCCGACTACCAGCTGTAACGGCTAAAAGGGTCAGAGCAATTTACTCGAAACAATAAAATTGCTCTGACCCCATTACTCAGCTCCTGCTGCAGGCGCAGGCAGCGCCGCAGGCGCACTGCGGACCGCAGGCGCACCCGGCTTCGACTTCGGCGCGCTGGCAGCCGCAGGTGCAGCCCTGGCCCGGGCAGGGGTTGCAGCGACAGGGGTTCTCTTGGATCTGGTTCATGAGTGGTCTCCGTTTGGAAGGTTGGACAGCACGGGCGCCACTGTAGGCGCCACGCGCCGCCTGGGCTTGAACGAAACGGCTATTCCACTTCCAGGCTGGCCGGCGCCACGCCGAACATGCGCCGGAAGGTGCGCGAGAGGTGCGCGGAGTCGGCGAACCCGCCCGCCTGCGCGGCATCCGTAAGCGAGCCGCCGCCGGCATAGACCTCGAGGGCGCGCTCCAGGCGAAGCCACAGCACGTAGGGGCGGAAGCGCACGCCCGTCTGCTCGAGGAAGAGGTGGCGGAAGCGCTCGGGCGAGAGGTGCGCGAACGCCGCGGCGTCGCTCAGCCGCACCGCCTCGCCCAGGCGCGGGCGAAGGGCTTCGATCGCCCGCTCGACCCGCGGGTCGAGCGGCTGCGCCGGCGCTCCGCCTCCGGCGAGCGCGCCGATCAGCGCCCGCCCCGTCCGCGCCAGCTCGGCATCCGGCGCACGCTTCGCGAACAGCGCGCGCAGCTCGTCGGCGAAGCGCTCGGTCTCGCCCCCGAGCCGCTGGAGGCCCTCGCCCCGATGCCCCAGGCGCAACGCGCGCCCGTCGCGCGACTCCGGCTCGGCGAAGACATGGACGACGGTTTCCCCGGGAGCGTCGAACGCGTGCGGCTGGTGCGCCGGCACGAGCGCGGCCTTGTACGGGGTCCACGCCTCTCCCGGCACGCGGAAGCGCACGCCGGCGGGAGTCAGGGCAAGCGTGATCTGCACGGCGTGGTGGACGTGGCTCCCCGTCTGCTCGCCGACCCGGCCGATCCACAGGCTGCCGCCGCGCCACAGCACAATCCTGCCGGTTCCGGAGACCTTCACTTTAATGGGGTCAGAGCAATTTACTCGAAACGAACAAAATGCTCTGACCCCATTAGCTGTGCGCGGCGATGAAGTCCCTGACCCGCGGGAAGATCATCTCGCGCCAGCGCCGGCCGCTGAAGATGCCGTAGTGGCCGACGCCGGGGGCGACGTAGTGCTCGCGCCGGTCGCGCGGGATGTTGAGGCACAGGACGTGCGCGGCCTCGGTCTGGCCGTTGCCGGAGATGTCGTCGAGCTCGCCCTCGATGGTGAGGAGCGCCGGGGCGCGGATCGCCTGGGGGCGCACCAGCTCGCCGCGCACGTGCATGCGGCCCTTGGGCAGGTCGAAGTCCTGGAACACGGTCTTCACCGTGTCGAGGTAGTACTCGGCCGGCATGTCGAGCACAGCGTTGTACTCGTCGTAGAAGCGCCGGTGCTGCTCGGCGGACTCGCCGTCGCCCACCATCAGGTGGTTGAAGTAGTCCCAGTGCGCGAAGAGGTGGCGCTGGGGGTTCATGGCCACGAACCCGAGGTGCTGGAGGAAGCCGGGATAGACCCGGCGGTTGTAGCCCGGGTACTTCGGCGGCACGCGCTGGATGACGTTGTGCTCGAACCACGAATGCGGCTTCTTGAGCGCGAGGTTATTGACCGCGGTCGGGCTGCGCCGCGCGTCGATCGGCCCGCCCATCATGACCATCGTCTTCGGGGTCGATTGCCCATTGGAAGACATCAGCGAGACCGCGGCGAGCACCGGCACGGTGGGCTGGCACACCGAGATGACGTGCACGTCGGGCGAAAGCAGCGTGATCCACTCGCGCACGTAGTCCACATAGTCAGCGAAGTGGAACGGCCCGGCGGTGAGCGGCACCAGGCGCGCGTCGACCCAGTCGGTGACCCAGACGTCGTGCTCGGGCAGGAGCGAGCGCACCGTATCGCGCAGCAGCGTCGCGTGGTGGCCCGAAAGGGGGGCGACCAGGAGGACTTTGGCCTTCCCGGTTTTTCCGGTCTTGAAATGCAGCAGGTTGCAGAACGGTTTGGCGAGCGCGACTTCCATCTCCGCGCCCTCGACGTTCCAGTCCGGCTTCTCGTATCGCTCGGTCACGCGCAGGAAGAGGTCGCTCGTCGCCGCCATCCGGCGCGCGAGCGGCAGGTACGCGAAGGGGCTGAACGGGTTGCCGAACCAGCCGCGGTAGAAGTCGGCGACCAGCCGCAGCGGCGCGAGCGCGCTGTGCTGGGCCTCGTAAAGACTGTAAAGCATTGAATAACTTATAGCAGGTTTGCCGCACCGCCGCATGGGCCGAGTTCACGCGCTCCGGGTATGCTCGGCCCATGCTGCGCCTGCTGGTTCGCATAGTGGTCCTGCTGGTGGCCCTCGCGGTGCTCGCCGCGGCCGGCATGTATCTCCACTTGCGCCGCTCGCTGCCGGCGCTCGAGGGCGAGATCGCGGTGGCCGGGCTCGGCGCGCGGGTGGAGATCCTGCGCGACGCCTTCGGCATCCCGCACATCTTCGCCGCCTCGCTCGAGGACGCGCAGTTCGCGCTCGGCTTCGTGCACGCGCAGGACCGGCTCTGGCAGATGGAGATGAACCGGCGCATCGGCTCGGGGAGGCTCGCGGAGCTGCTCGGCCCGCGCGCGCTCGAGGCCGACCGGTTCCTGCGCACGCTCGGGGTGCGCCGCGCCGCGGAAGCGAACCTCGAGCGTTACGACGAGGAAACGACGCGCCTGCTCGAGGCCTACGCCGGGGGCGTGAACGCGTTCATCGACTCGGGCCCGGTGCTGCCGCCGGAGTTCTGGCTGCTGCGCGCGAGCCCCGAGCCCTGGACGTCCGCCGACACCGTGGTGTGGACCAAGATGATGGCCTGGGACCTCGGCGGCAACTGGCGGAACGAGCTCCTGCGCCTGCGCATGGCGAAGTCCCTCTCGCTCGCGCGCATCGAGGAGTTCTTCGCGCCTTATCCCGGCGATGCGGCGGTGAAGCTTCCCGAGCTTGCCGCTAAATGGGGACGTACCCCATTTTCCGTTGCTTCGCAGAGCGCGCAGGAAAATGGGGTCCGTCCCCATTTATCCGAGGGCGGCGCCTCCAACAGCTGGGTCGTCTCGGGCGATCGCACCGCGAGCGGCAAGCCGCTGCTCGCCAACGATCCGCACCTCGGCCTGAGCGCGCCCTCGCTGTGGTATTTCGCGCACCTGCACGCGCCGGGGCTGGAGGTGATCGGCGCGTCGCTGCCCGGGGTGCCCGGGATCCTGCTCGGGCGGAACGAGCGCATCGCCTGGGGCTTCACCAACACCGGCCCGGACGTGCAGGACCTCTACCTCGAGAAGGACGGCGCGAAGTTCACGATCATCGAGGACGTGATCAAGGTGCGCGGCGCGCCAGACGAGAAGCTGCGCATCCGCGTCTCGCGCCACGGCCCGGTGATCTCGGACGTCTCGCGCACCGCGCAGGAAGCGACGCCCCCGGGGCACGCGCTCGCCATGGCCTGGACCGCGCTCGCCGAGGACGACCTCACCGTGCAGGCGGGCGCGCGCCTGCAGCGCGCGGGCAACTGGACCCAGTTCCTCGCCGCGCTGCGCGACTTCCACGCGCCGCAGCAGAACATCACTTACGCCGACGTCGAGGGGAACATCGGCTTCGTCGCCGCGGGCAAGGTGCCGGTGCGAAAGCCCGAGAACGCGCTCGCGGGGCTCGCGCCGGCGCCGGGCTGGGACCGGCGCTACGACTGGGCGGGCTTCATTCCCTTCGAGGAGCTGCCGCGGCGCTACAACCCGGGCTCGGGCGCGATCGTCACCGCGAACCACAAGATCACCCCGCCGGGCTACCCGCACCACATCACCAGCGAGTGGCAGCCGCCTTACCGCGCGCGGCGCATCGAGGAGCTGCTCGCCGCGGTGCGCAGCCACGGCACGCCGAGCTTCGCGCGCATGCAGCTCGACACCGTGTCGCTGGCGGCAAGGGAGCTTTTACCGCAGTTGATCTCCACCAGGCCCGCCTCCCAGGAAGGAAAAGCAGCCTTGGACCTGCTGGCGGCCTGGGACGGCACCATGGCCGCCGAGCGCCCCGAGCCGCTGATCCTCGTGGCGTGGTGGCGCGAGCTCGCGCGCGCGATGTTCGCCGACGAGCTGGGCGAGGCGTTCCGGCCGGCGTGGGCGACGCGCGCGCTCTTCATGGGCAACGTGCTCGCCGACCGCGACGGCCAGGCGCGCTGGTGCGACAACGTGCGCACCGCGCAGAAGGAGAGCTGCGCGGACATCCTGCAGATTTCCCTGGAAGCGGCGCTCGCGGACCTGCGCAGCCGCTACGGCGAGCCGCGCGACTGGAAGTGGGGCGAGGCGCACGAGGCGCGCCTGCGCCACCGGCCGTTCACGCGCGACAACCTGCTGCGCCGCTGGTTCGACGTGGTCGTGGCGAGCCCCGGCGACGCCTACACCGTGAACGTCGGGCGCTCGAACTTCGAGGACGACGCCGACCCCTACGGCAACCGCCACGCCGCGAGCCTGCGCGCGATCTACGACCTCGCCGACCCGCAGGCGTCGCTCTTCATCCATCCCGGCGGGCAGTCGGGCAACCCGTTCTCGGCGCATTACCGCTCGTTCGCGGGCGCGTGGGCGCGCGGCGAGTACGTGCCCATGGTCACCGACCGCGCGCGCCTGGAGTCGCAGGGCGTTCAGCGCCTGGTGCTCACCCCGCGCAAGTAGAGGTTGTTCGCCACCAGCGCCACGATCACGGTCAGCGCGCCGCCGACCTCGATCGCGCTGAAGCTGCGCCCGAGCGCCGCCTCGATCGAGAACACGCCGATCGGTATCAGGTTGAGCGCGAGCATGGTGTTGAGCGGGCCGAGGCGCCGCGCCGCCTGGTTGAAGGCGAGCACGCCCAGCACCACGGTGCAGATCGAGAAATAGGCGATCTGCCAGCCGACCTCGGCGAGCGCGCCGAAGGTGGGCACCGCGGCGGCGCCCACTGCGATCGCGACGGCGTTCGCGATCGCGAGGCCGGCGAGCCCCGGGATGCAGGTGAGCACCGTGTAGCGCAGCGGCGACCATCCGCTGAAGCGCGCCGCGGCGAGCGTGTAGGTCATCCACGCGACCGCGCCGAGGAACACCAGCACGTCGCCGAGCAGCGCCCCGCCCGCGGCAATGTCGGCGAGCGCGCGCGCCGGGTCGCCCTTGGTGACGACGACGAGCACGCCGGTGATCGCCACCGCGACGCAGCCCAGCGTGAACGCCGCCGGCCGCTGCCGCCACGCGAGCCACACCGCGATCGCGGTCATCGGCGTCTGCAGCGCGAGGATGATCGAGGCGTGCTCGGGCAGCGTGTACACCAGCCCGATCCACACGAAGAGATTGAACCCGGTGATGCCGATCAGCCCCGCGGCCGAGGCGGCGGCGAGGCGCCCCTCGAAACGCAGCGCCAGCCGGCCCTCGATCGCCGCGAGCAGCGCCACCAGCAGCGCCACGCCGATGGCGTAGCGGACCGTGCCCAGCGCGAACGCGTCCAGGTGCGGCAGCGTGCGCTTCGCCACCGAGAAAAGCGGCGTCCAGCACAGGATCGCCAGCCCCGCCCAAGCCAGTCCCCCAATCAAATGGGGACAGACCCCATTTTTCTCATTTGGGTAGTCGCGGCCAGTGCCGCGTCGAACGCAGCGGCATCGGTATAGATGCGCATCACCTCGCCGAGATCGGCAAAGCGCTTCACGAACTTAGCAGTGAGCCGGATGAAAGGCGCCCCGGTCAGCATGCTGACGTGCTCGAGGCGGGCCCTATGTTTGCGCAGCCAGAGCGCCCATTCGCTGCTGACATCCACGGTGGCGCCCTTCGCCCCGCGGGCGTCGACGAAAAGCTCCAGCGAATCGCCCTCATCGAGGTATTGCTGGAGCTCGCGCAGCGGGGCCTCCCCGAACTCGCCGACGTCGGAGCCGGTAATGCGGACCACTACTACGCCGGCCGCGAGCCGCTCGATGGCCAAGTGGCAGTGGATGCCCTGGTAGTCCATCTAAATGAGAAAAATGGGGTCTGTCCCCATTTAAGCGGCTTTCTTTTCCTCGCGCAGGGCGCGGCGCAGGATCTTGCCGACGTTGGTCTTGGGCAGGTCGGCGCGGAACTCGACGTACTTCGGCCGCTTGTAGCCGGTGAGCTCCTTCTTGCAGTGCTCGAGCACGTCGGCCTCGGTGAGCTGCGGGTCTTTCTTGACCACGAACACCTTGGGCACCTCGCCCGAGTGCTCGTCGGCGACGCCGATCACGGCGCACTCGAGCACGCCGGGGTGCATCGCCACGACCTGCTCGATCTCGTTCGGGTACACGTTGAAGCCCGAGACCAGGATCATGTCCTTGTTGCGGTCGCCGATGCGGATGAAGCCCTTCTCGTCCATGATGCCGATGTCGCCGCTGTGGAAGAAGCCGTCCTTGCCGATCGCCTGGGCGGTCTCCTCCGGGCGCTGCCAGTAGCCGGCCATCACCTGCGGGCCGCGGATGCAGATCTCGCCGGGCTGGCCCATCGCCACGTCGCGGTCGGCGTCGTCGCGCAGCACGATCTCGGTGGAGGGCATCGGCACGCCG
>CBDDRQ010000221.1:0-5622 GCA_965233125.1 uncultured bacterium | reverse complement strand
CGCGGCCTGGTGCTGCTCTCCTGCGGCAACCGCTACGCCATCGCCAGCCGGGGCGGCTGGACCGCCGAGGGGCGCTGGGTCTGGCGCTGGAAGGACTGGATCGACCGGCGCTGGGTCAGGAGCCTTGCCGTCTAGTATCATGAAGCTTCCTTCTTGGAGGAGGACATCATGAAAAAGCTGATCGCAGGTGTCGTTGCGTCCGTACTGCCCTTCGCCGCCGCGGCGGCGTATCCCGAGCGGCCGGTCAAGCTGATCGTGCCCTGGGCCGCGGGCGGCGACACCGACAACATCTTCCGGCCGTTCACGCCGCACCTGCAGAAGCACCTCGGCGGCACGGTGGTGATCGCCAACATCGGCGGCGCCTCGGGCACGAAGGGCGCGAAGGAGGCGAAGGAGTCCCCCGCCGACGGCTACACGCTGTACGCGGTCCACGACTACATCCATTCCACCTACTACGCCGGCGTCGCGGACGTGCAGTACAGCGACTTCGAGCCGGTGTGCCTCATCGCCTCGACGGCCTCGGTGCTGACGGCGAGCCCGAAGACGCCCTGGTCGGACTGGAAGAGCTTCCTCGCCGATGCGAAGAAGCGCCCCGGCGAGATCACCGTGGGCGCGACGCTCGCCTCGACCAGCCACTTCTTCCCGGCGCTGATCGAGCAGGCGGCGAAGGTCAAGTTCAAGTACGTTTCCTACGAGGGCCTGGCGCCGCGCATGAACGCCATCCTCGGCGGCCACATCGACCTCACCGACTCCAACCTCACGCAGAAGGGCAAGGTCGAGGCGGGGCAGCTGAAATTCCTCGCCATCGCCACCGAGAAGCGCCACAAGTCCATGCCCAACGTGCCGACCCTCAAGGAGCTCGGCGTGAACGTGGTCTACGACGTGAACCGGGGCATCGTCGCGCCCAAGGGGACGCCGCGCGACGTGCTGGCCAAGCTGGAGAAGTCCTGCGCCGCCGCGGCGAAGACGCCGGCGTTCGCCGAGGCGATGGCGAAGCAGGGCACCGACGTGCGCTACATGGGCCGCTCGCAGTACGCGAAGTGGCTCAAGCAGAACGACGACCTCAACAAGAAGCTCGCCAAGGACCTCGGCTTGCTGAAACGGTGAACGGCGCGCCGAGGCGTTGAAGCTCTCGAAGGACGGATGGGGAGGGCTCGCCGTTCTCGCGGCGAGCCTTCTTCTTTTCGGGCTGACCCTCGAGCTCAAGCCCAGCCCGCTGGTGCCGATCGGGCCGGGCTTCTACCCGCGCATCGTCCTTGGCGTGACGGCGGTCCTCGCCGCGGCGCTCGTCGTTTTTGATTTCCTCGGAAAGAAACGCGAGCCGACCCGCGAGAAGCCCGATTACGGCGCCGTGGCGCTGCACTTCGCGGTGTTCGGGGTGTACGTCGCGGCGCTGCCCTGGCTGGGCTTTCGCATCGCCACCTTCGCCTACGTCGCCGCGACCAACGCGCTGCTCGACGTGCCGCGCGCGCCGCGCGGCTGGCTGCGCGTCGCGCTGCTCGCCCTCGTGACGACGCTCGCCACCTACTTCATCTTCGAGCGCTACCTGCTGGTGCTGCTGCCGCGCGGGCGCTGGACCGACTTCTAGCCGCGGCGCCGATCCCATGTACGAGCTGCTCGGCGCCGCGCTCGCCAACCTGATGCAGGTGAAGTACCTGCTGCCCCTCGCCCTGGGCACGCTTGCCGGCGTCGCCGGGGGCGCGCTGCCCGGGGTCACCATCACGATGACGATCATCGTCGTGCTGCCTTTCACCTTCGGCCTCGACCCGCTGCAGGGGCTGGCGGCGATGACGGGCGTGTACGTCGGCGGCTCGGCGGGCGGGCTGGTCACCGCGACGCTCCTCGGCCTGCCCGGCACGCCCTCGGCGATCGCCACCACCTTCGACGGCCACCCGATGGCGAAGAAAGGCGAGCCCGGCCGCGCGCTGTGGCTGGGCATCTGGTCCTCGGTCTTCGGCGGGCTGCTGGGCGGGGTGTTCCTGATCGGCGCCACCGGGCCGCTCGCCGCCTTCGCGCTGCAGTTCGGGCCGTGGGAGTTCTTCTCGCTGTTCGTGCTCGCGCTGTCCATGGTGGCGGGGCTCGCCGAGGCCTCGCTCCTCAAGGGACTGCTGTCGGGCTGCCTCGGCCTCGTCGTCACCGTCCTGGGCACCGACCCGGTGATGGGCCAGGACCGGCTGACGCTCGGCATCCCCTTCGTCAGGGGCGGCATCGACTTCCTGCCGGTGCTGATCGGCGTGTTCGCCTTCTCGCAGATCATGGGCGAGATCGAGCGCCGCGGCGCGCAAACCCGGGTCGCAGCCGCCGCCGACCGGGTCGTGCACCTGGCCGTGTCGCACGCGAAGGTGCTCTGGGAGATCCTGTCGCGGCCTTTCCAGCTGGCGTGGTACGCGTTCATCGGCGTGCTGATCGGCGTGCTGCCGGCGATCGGCGGCAGCGCCGCGAGCATGATGGCCTACGACCAGGCGAAGAAGCTCTCGAGGCAGCCGCAACGCTTCGGCACCGGCACCCCCGAGGGCATCATCGCCTCGGAGTCCTCGAACAACGCCAACGTCGGCGGCTCGCTCGTCACCATCATGGCGTTCGGCATCCCCGGCGACGCCGTGACGGCGGTGATGCTGGGCGCGCTCACCATCCACGGCATCCAGTCGGGGCCGCTGTTCATCTCGCAGAACGCCGAGCTCGCCTACGGCATCTTCGCCGCCTACCTCGTGGCGCACGTGCTGATGGTGCTGATCATGGCGCTCGGGGCGCGCTGGATGCTGCGCATCGTGACGGTGCCGCGGGCGGCGCTGTTCCCCGTGGTGCTGGTGCTCTGCACCATCGGCGCCTACGCGCTCAGCAACACCATGACCAACGTGTATGTCCTGCTCGCGTTCGGCGTGCTCGGCTACGCCATGGTGAAAGGCGGGTTCCCGCTCGCGCCGTTCATCCTCGGGGTCATCCTCGGCGACCAGATCGAGGTCAATCTCATCCGCTCGGTGATGACCGACGCGGACCCGTGGTTGTTCCTGACACGGCCGATCTCGGGCGGGCTGCTCGCGGCTTCGGTGGCGTCGATGGCGTTCGCCATCTGGCAGCACCGGCGCGCGAGGGGTAAGGCTAGTCCAGCCGAGCCAGAATTCTGAGCTGCTCGATGTCCGGGGCGGCGACGACCTCGGCCGGCCTGGCATGCACGATGATCGTCAGCCCCTTGTTGCCGGGGTTGGTGCCCCGGCTGCGCAGGTCGACGAAGCGGGCACCGATCCTGCGGCCCTCGAGGCTGCGCAGCACCGTGCCGCCGCGGATGCGCTCCTCGTAGCCGACCACCTTGCCGGCCTCGAGGCGCGGCACGTACAGCGCGATGCGCGTGAGCCGCTCGCCGTTGCCGCGCAGGATCTCCTTGTGGCCGATGACGTGGCCCTGCGCGTTCCTGAGGGGCTGCGTGCCGACCGACTTGTAGTCCATGACCGAACAGCCGCTGGTGGCCAGGGCGAGGGCGAGGAGGGCAGTCCTGGTGCGCTTCATGGAGCGGCACTGTAACATTCCCCACGAGGAGGAAGCGTATCCATGACGACCAGACGCGAATTCATCGCCGCGGGCGCGCTCGCGCTCGCCGGTGTGCCGGCGGCACGGGCGCAGGGCCGCATCAGCATCGCCACCAACCCGGCCGGCACGCTCTACTACCAGCTCGGCGGCGGCTTCGCGAAGCTGCTCTCCGACAAGCTCGGCGTGCAGGCGATCGTGCAGCCCTATGCCGGAACCTCGGCCTACCTGCCGCTCGTGGAGAGCGGCGAGGTGACGATGGCGCTGTCCTCCACGCTCGACGCCGGCAGCGCCTACCGCGGCGAGCAGGGCAGGACCTCGATGCTGAAGCTGCGCTCGCTCGCGCGCATCTTCCCGCTGCGCTATGCGCTGCTGGTGCGCAAGGACTCGCCGATCCGCTCGGTCGCCGACCTGCGCGGCAAGCGCGTGGTGCTCTCCTTCAAGGCCAACATCGGCCTCGACCCGATCAACACCACGGTGCTCGCGAGCGCCGGGCTCAAGGAAAGCGACGTGGTCCCGACCAACGTCGCCGGCATCCCGCAGGGGGTGCGCGGCGTGGTCGAGGGCAACATCGACGGCACCTGGGTGGCGGTCGGCATCCCGGTGGTGAAGGAGGCGCACGCCTCGGTCGGCATCCGCTACGTGAACCTCGGCGGGCCGAACTTCACCGAGGACTACCTCGGCTCGCGCGTGCCGGGCCTCTTCCCGCTCACCGTGAACCCGGCGCCGAACCTGCCGGAGGTGACCGAGCCGGTGCAGGTGATCGGCTACGACGTGTTCATGATGGTCTCGGCCACGATGCCGGCGGGCGAGGCGCAGAAGATCCTCGCCGTGCTGCACGAGAACTTCGCGGGGCTGCAGAAGGACTACCCGGCGCTGCGCTCCGGCGATCCGAAGCGCCTCGCCTCCCCGACCAACACCGTGCCCTTCCACCCGGCAGCGATCGAGTACCTCAAGGCGAAGTCCCTCTGGACGCCGCGCAACGACGCGCAGGAAAAGAAGATCACGCGCGGCTGATCGCCCGCATCTGATGGCTCAATTGCTGCGCGGCGCGTGCCTCGCCGCGCTGTCGGTGCTGGGCTTCCTGTGGCTCGTCGACGTGCCGATCCGCCTGCGCCTGCCGCTGATCGACGAGCACTTCTACCTCGCGATCGCGGGCCTCTCCACCGCCGCCGGCTTCCTCAGCCGCCCCTACCGCGCGCGCGCCGGCGCGCCGGAGATCGCGCTCGCCCTCGTGGCGCTCGCGCTCTGGGGCTGGGCGGCGTGGCGCTACGAGACCTGGCTCATCCTCGGCGGGCACCAGCACCCGGAGAAGTGGCTGACCGGCGCCGCGGCGCTCGCTCTCCTCTTCGAGGCGATCCGGCGCTGCTGCGGCGCCGGCATCGCGGCGATGATGGGCGCGATCGCGCTCTACGCCTTCGTCGCGCACTGGTTCCCCGGCGTCGCCGAGGGCCAGTACACCGAGCCTCGCCGCCTCGTCTCGTACCTGTTCGTCGACACCAACGGCGTGCCCGGCGTGGTGCTCGCCGTCGCCTCCACCGTCGTGCTCGCCTTCATCATCTTCTCCAAGTGCCTCGAGGCGACCGGCGCCGGGCGCTTCTTCGACGGCATCTCGCTCGCGCTGCTCGGGCACTATCGCGGCGGCCCGGCGAAGGTCGCGGTCGCCTCCTCGAGCCTGTTCGGCCTGATCAGCGGCTCCTCGGTGGCGAACGTGGTTTCCTCCGGCATCGTCACCATCCCGCTCATGAAGCGCGCCGGGTTCTCCCCTTCCTACGCCGGCGCGGTGGAGGCGGTGAGCTCCAACGCCGGCCAGATCACCCCGCCGGTGATGGGCGCGACCGCCTTCATCATCGCGGAATTCCTGCAGATCCCGTACGCGGAGGTGGTGCTCGCCGCCGCGCTGCCGGCCGCCGTCTTCTACGTCGTGCTGCTGGTGCAGATCGACGCCTACGCCGCCCGCCATCGCCTGCACGGCCTGCCGCGCGCGGAGCTGCCGCGCCTGGGCCGCGTGCTCGCCGAGGGCTGGATCTACGCCATCCCGATCGCGCTCCTCGTCTACCTCATGTTCTGGGAAGGCATGAACGTCGCCAAGGCGGCGCT
>CBDDRQ010000220.1:0-20051 GCA_965233125.1 uncultured bacterium | reverse complement strand
AGCAGGTCCTCCATGCTGGAGGAGCGCGTGATGAGCTCCGAGCGCCAGCTCTCCATCTCCCCCGCCGGGGGGCTGGACAGGCGCATCGCCTCGGCCACGGTATCCAGAAGGACTTTCGGCTCGAAAGGCTTGGTCAGGAATGAAAAGACACCCCGGCGCGTCGCCGTCACCGCCTCCGGAATCGTCCCGTGCGCGGTCAGGATCAGCACCGGCAGCGAGGGCGAGTCGCGGTGGATCGCGTCAAACAGCGCCATCCCGTCCATGCCCTGCATGCGCAGGTCCGTCACCACCACCTGCGGGCGCGACACCGCCAGCGCCGCCAAGGCCGCCTCCCCCGACTCCACCGCCGTCACCGCATAGCCCGCCGCCGTCAGCCGCATCGCGATCAACTGCAGCAGGTCCTTGTCGTCGTCGACCAGCAGGACTCTGGGGTTGTCTTGTGTTGCCATCGCTTTGCCTTCCTCTTTTCCCTCGAACCATCAAATTGTTACGAGCGCTCTTTACGCCGCGTCGGCGAGCGCACGCGCCGAACGGCGCGGGAGCGTCACCCGGAAGTGCCCGCCGGCCCCGTCCGCCACCACCGCGATCTGGCCCCCGTGGGCCTCGACCAGCTCGCGCGCGATGGCGAGGCCCAGGCCGCTGCCCTTGATCGCCCCGCGCATGCCGATGCCGTCGGCGCGGGCGCGGCCGCGGAAGAACAGGTTGAAGATCGACTCGCGCTCCTCCGCCGGCACGCCCGGCCCGGAGTCCATCACCTCGATCATCGCCTCCCCGGCCACGGCGTGCGCGCGCACCGAGATGGTCCCGCCCGGCGGCGTGAACTTGACCGCGTTGGAGATCAGGTTGTCGAGGATGGAGCGCAGCTTCTCCGGGTCGGCCTCGAGCATCGCCGGCTGCGCCTCGATGCGCAGGCTCACGCCCTTCGCCTGCGCGGCGAGCTCGTGCTCGCGCGCGGCGCCCGCCACCAGCTCGTCGAGCAGGAGCGGCTTCACCTCGAGCGAGGCCGCCGCGTGCAGCGCGCGCTGGTAGTCGAGCAGCTCCTCGATCAGGCGCTGCAGCTTGATGCTGTTGTCGCGCATGATCGAGACCACCTGGCGCTGCGTGGGCGCGAGCGGTCCCGCGACCTGGTCGTGCAGCAGCTCGGCGCCTTCGCGCAGCGCGGTGAGCGGCGTCTTCAGCTCGTGCGAGACGTGGCGGAGGAACCGGTTCTTCTGCGTCTCGAACTCCTCCAGGCGCCGGCGCAGCCAGTCCAGGCGCCGCCCGAGGTAGCGCAGGTCCTCGGGGCCGCGCACCTGGATGGGCCGCGAGAAGTCGGCGCCGCCGAGCTGGCGGATGGCGCCGTCGATCTCCGAGATCGGCCGCGCGATGTAGCGCATCAGCGCGAGCGCGATGGTGAGCGCCACCGCGGTGCTGAAGATCACCAGCACGATCAGCCCGCGCTGCACCTTCTCGGCCTTGGCGCGCAGCCGCTCCACCTCGCGGTCGACGATGCGGTTGTTGATCGCCAGCACCTCGCGCGCCGACTCGATCAGCCGCTCGACGCGCTCGGCCACCGCCTTGGTGGCGGGCTTGGGGCGCGGCTGGCCGGTCAGCATGTCGTAGAGCGCCTGCTCCTCGGCGACCGTGCGGGCAAGCGCCGCCATCTGCGCGGCGTCGAGGGGGAGCTGCGCGATCTCGTCGGCGAGCTGCTTGAAGCTGCGGTGCACCCGCGCATAGTCGACCGCGAGCCCCGGGTCGTCGACGATGGTCATCTGCTGCGCGACGCGCTCGATCGAGGAGATGCGGTCGACCAGCGAGCGGCTCGCGCGCGCCGCCTGCGACGCGTTGAAGACCGCGCTGCGGCTCTGCGTCGCGAGCCGCTCGGTGTTCCAGGCGGAATACGCGAGGGCGCCGACCAGCGGCAGCATCACGAGCGTGAATCCGGCAAGCAGCAGCCCGAGGAAGGACCGCGGGTACAAGGTCATCGGCGCATGGTTCCACGCCGTTGGACCCGCGCCAATGTCACGTGTTCACGACAGTTTCGTGATCTGCTAGTCGTTGCGCGGCGACAGCGGGTGGTTCGACCCCCAGGATGCGGTTCGCGCCGACCACCGTGCAGTGCGAGGGCACGTCCTGCGTCACTACCGCGTTGGCGCCCACGGTGGCGCCGCGCCCGATGCGCACCGCGCCGAGGATCCTCGCCCCGGGGCCGATGCAGACGTTGTCCTCGACCACCGGCGCGCCGTGCAGGCTCGCCTGCTGGTAGACGGTCACCCGGCTGCCGATCACCGCCCCTTCCTCGATGACGATGCCGTAGGGGTATGGCATGAGGATGGGGGCGCGGATGGGGCAGCGCAGGTCGCAGTTCAGCAAGGCGCCCACAAGCGCGCTTACGACGGGAATCCTCTTCTGGAGGAGCCGGGCGGCCAGGGGATTTTCGCCCACCACGGCGTCGGGAAAGCGCCGCTCGACCCGGCATTCCAGCCAGCGCAGGATGGCGCGCTCGGCCTGGGCGACCATCGCGCTGAGGGTCTGGCCGGCGCCGATGGCGGCGACGTCGTCCCGCCCGGCGACGGACTCGCCGCGCGCGCCGAAGACCAGGCAGAAGTCGGCGCGCCGGCGCTTCCCCGGCCGGTCCTCGAAGAAGCGCAGCCCGAGCGGGGCGAGGTCGCGCGCGACGTGGATCATGATGCTCGAGCGCAGGCTGCCCTCGCGCCCGGCGAACAGGACCGTGGCGCCGGCGGGCTGCACCAGCGCGCGCACGCGCGCGGCGAGCCGCTCCGGCGCGCGCAGGCCCTCGCACAGCGCCTTCACCTGCAGGAAGCGCGGCCGGCCGACGTCGTCGCTCCACGCGAGGGCGAAGCGCCAGGCCGCCTCTTCGCGCGCGAGCTGCACGAGCTGCAGGTCGTACTCCTGCCCGAAGCGCGCCGCCAGGCGCGGCACGCCGCCGAACCCGGCGCGCGGCACCGCGATGCGCACCTCGGCTGGCGCGCTCTCCGGGTAGCGGCGCGCGTCGCCGAGCACCCGGAAGGCGAGATCCTCCGCGCCGAGCCGGTCGAAGAGCGCCTGCGCGACGTAGCCGCGGTCGTCCATCAGCCGGTGAGCACCACCGACACCGTGCGCGCGCGCGCGGTCTCGAGCATCCGCCGCAGCCCGGGAAGCCCGGCCTGGTCGGCGTTCCTGCGCTGGACCACCAGGGCGCCGCCGGCAAGGGCGGCGAAGATCTCCAGGTCCGGGCCGCGCGAGGCGGCCGGGGTGTCGACCAGGATGACGCGGAAAGGCTTCGCGGCCGCCGCGACGAACTCGCGCAGGCGCGGCCGGCTGAGGAGCTCGAGCGGGTCCGCGCCGGCGCTGCCGGCCACCAGCACCGCCAGGTTCTCCCCGCAGACCGCGGGCTGGACCGGACGCTCGGCGAGGAACTCGGCGAGGCCGCCGCGGTTGGCGATGCGGAACGCCCGGTGCTGGCCGGGCGAGCGCAGGTCGGCATCGATGAGCAGCGTGCGCACGCCCATGCCGGCGAAGATCGCGGCGAGCTCGGCGGCGATGCGCGTCCTGCCTTCGCCGCCGCTCGCGCTCACCACGGGCAGCAGCGCGCGGGCGTCGGTGAACCAGTGCTCGAGCAGCTGGCGGCAGAGCTCGCGCAGCGCCGCCTCGCCCGCCGGGCGCGCCCCGAGCAGCGGCGCGCCGAGGGCCGCGAGGTCGCGCTCGCCGCGCACCGGGCGGCGCCGGCGCTCCCGCTGCACGACCAGACCGATGCCCAACGCGAGGCCCACCGCGGCGGCGAGCGAGTAGTTGCGCAGCCGCTGCGACGGGACCGGCAGCACGTAGGGCGCGTCGATCACGCGGCCGCCTTGCGCCTGGAGCTCGGCCGCGACCTCGCGCTCGGCCCGGCCGGGATCGTACGAGACGCGCTCGAGCCTGAGGAGGCCGCTGCCGGAGACGAGCACCGCGGCGCTCGCGACGTACCTGCGGGGCGCGAGCTCCGTCCACATCCACGCCCCGAGCAGCGTCAGCGACAGGACGAGCGCCAGGGGTCGCAAATAGGTCAGTCGCATCAGGCCAGCGCCCTGCAACGCGCATGCCAGCACGCAAAATCAAGGACTTCCGCTTTTGCGGGGAGGAAGTATGTCGCCTCCCGGCGACAGTCCGTTTGCCTCATGCAGCCGCTTTGGCGCGGCAGAGAAAGACAAAACACCGGCATAGAATCAGCCGCGACCCCTTGAGCGGAAAAATTTACATGCGCCGCACCTTCGCCGGACTGCTGCTGCTTGCCTCCTCCTCCTCGGTGCTCGGCTTCGAGGCCATCGACACGATTCCCTATCCTTCGCTCGGCGATTTCCCCGCCTACCCGCCGGCCGAGGCCGGGCCCGGGCGCATCTACGGGCAGCTCGGCGTCCTGCGCGACGACAACATCCTGCGCCGCCCGACCGGGACTTCCGAGACGGTGACGCGGCTCGGCCTGGGCGCGAGCTACGACGCGCGCGTCTACGGCCGCCAGCGGCTGCGGCTCGAGGCGCAAGGCGACGGCTTCATCTACAACCGCTTCAGCAACCTCGACCACTTCGCCTACGGGGTGCTCGGCGAATGGCGCTGGGAGCTCGGCAACCAGCTCTCCGGCACGCTCGGCTACGAGCGCCGGCACTACCAGACCGACCTCGCCGAGCTGCGCACGGCCCGCGAGGAAATGATCACCAGCCACCGGCTCGTCGGCACTGCCGCGCTGCGCATCACGCCCAACTGGCGGGTGCGCGGCGCTGCCGCGGCGGCGGAGGCGGACCGCCGCGGCAGCTCCGGCTCCACCTCCGTGAGCGGCGGCATCGACTACGTGACGCCGCTGGGCAACTCGCTCGGCGCGGAGGTGCGCACCAGGAGCGGCGACGCACCGCTCTCCGAGGTGCTCGATCCCGCGGACGTGTTCCGCGACAACGACTACGACGAGGAGGAGCTCGCTCTGGTCGCGGCCTACAACACCGGGCCGCAGCTCAGGCTGGGCGCGCGCGTGGCGCACACCGAGCGCACCTACACGCTGCTGCCGAGCTTCAACTTCGAGGGCACCACCTACCGCTTCGACGCCGCCTGGCGCCCGGGCAACAAGACGCTGCTCGCCTTCGAGGTCTACAAGACGCCGCGCCCGGTGCTCGACGTCGACGCGACGCACGTGGTGACGCGCGGCGTCGCGTTCGGGCCGAGCTGGGCGCCGACCGCGAAGCTCGTCTTCTCCGCGCGCATCGCGCGCGAGGAGCGCGAGTATCCGGGCGACCCGGCGGCGCTCGGGCTGACGGCGATCCGCGAGGAAGTGGTGCGCGCGCTGCGCCTCTCGGCCGGCTGGGAGGCGACGCGCCGGCATCACCTGGGCCTCGCCGTCGACACCGGCGAGCGCAGCTCGAACCTGCTCGGGCGCGACTACGACTACACCGCGGTGATGGCGAATCTCAGGTACGTGTTCCGCTAGGCTGGATTTGCCGGCCATGGAAGCGGGCCGCCGGGAGCCCAAAATGGGTACGATCGTACCCATTTCAGGAACCCCGGCCTAGGACCCCCTGGTCAGGGGGTCGGCCAGCGGCGCGGGGGTGCGCCCGTACGCGTCCTCGAAGCGCACGATGTCGTCCTCGCCCAGGTAGGCGCCCGACTGCACCTCGATCAGCTCGAGGGGCACGATGCCCGGGTTCTCCAGGCGGTGGCGTGTGCCCGGCGGGATATAGGTCGACTCGTTCTCGGTGATGAGGAAGGTCTCCTCGCCGCGCGTCACGCGCGCGGTGCCGCGCACCACGATCCAGTGCTCGGCGCGGTGGTAGTGCATCTGCAGCGACAGCGCGGCGCCCGGGTTGACGACGATGCGCTTCACCTGGAAGCGCTCGCCGCTCTCGATGCCGTCGTAGGTGCCCCAGGGCCGGTGCACCTTGCGGTGCGCGAGGCACTCGGGGCGGCCGGCGGCCTTGAGGGCGGCGACGATGGCGCCGACCTGCTGCGCCTTGTCCTTCCTCGCCACCATCACCGCGTCGGGGGTCTCGATCACCACCACGTCCTCGAGGCCGACGCAGGCGAGCAGGCGATGCTGCGAGATGAGCAGCGCGTTCTTCGTCTCCACCGCGTGCACGTCGCCGTGGATGACGTTGCCGTCGGCGTCCTTGTCCTCGATTGCCCACAGCGCGTCCCAGGCGCCGACGTCGGACCAGCCGGCCTCCAGGCGCACCACCATGGCGGTGGTGGTCTTCTCCATCACCGCGTAGTCGATCGAGTCGGACGCGCACTCGGCGAACGCCGCCGCGCCGACGCGGTAGAAGGCGCCGTCGCGCTTGCCGCGCCGGTAGGCGCGCTCGCAGGCCTTGAAGATGTCGGGGCGGAATTCCGCGATCGCGTCGAGCCACACCGAGGCGCGCACGGCGAAGATGCCGGCGTTCCACAGGTACTCGCCCGACTCGAAGTACTGCTGCGCGCGCGCCGCGTCGGGCTTCTCGACGAAGGCCTCGACGTAGTCGCCGCGCGCGCGGATGTAGCCGTAGCCGGTCTCGGGCGCGGTCGGCGGCACGCCGAAGGTGACGATGCGGCCCTGCGCGGCGAGGGCGGCGGCGCGCGCCGCCGCCTTGCGGAACGGCTCGCCCTGGGGGATGAAGTGATCCGAGGGCATGGCGAGGAGCACCGGGTCGTCGGCGGTGATGGCGTGCACCGCAGCGATGGTCAGCGCGGGCGCGGTGCCGCGCCCCTTCGGCTCGAGCAGGATCGCCCGCGGGCGCACGCCGGCGCGCGCGAGCTGCGCCTGCACGAGGAAGCGGTGCGCCTCGTTGCAGACCAGGAGCGGTTCCCTGGAAAGCTCCAAATCCAGGCAGCGCAGCGCCGTCTGCTGCAGCAGCGTGCGCTCGCCGTTGACGGCGTGCAGGGGCTTGGGATGGTGCTCGCGGGAAAGCGGCCAGAGCCGCGTGCCCGATCCACCGCACAGGATCACGGGCTGGATCATCGGTCTCCTGAGGAAAAAGGAACTACCCGGAAACCCTGAGGCTCCGCCGGCGTTCGCCGTAGAGTTTCTGCCAGCTCCAGTCGCCGATAAACCGCGACTCGTAGTCCGCTCGGGCGCATTCGCCCATCTGGCGCATCTTCTCGGGGAAGGCCTCCGCCCAGGCGAGCCGGCGCGCGAGGTCGCGCGCCGACCCGGGCTCGAAGAGCAGGCCGTTGCGGCCGGGCTCGACCAGCTCGGCGAGCGCGCCCAGGCGGCTCGCCAGCACCGGCAGCTCGTTGGCGAAGGCCTCGACCAGCGCGCGCGGCGTGGCCTCGTAGGCGAGGCTCGGCATGACGAGGTAGGCGGCGCCGCGCATGCGCTCCTGCACCTCGGCCGGCCCGACGCGCCCGAGCAGGCGCACGCGCGCGCGCCCGTGCAGCCGCGCCTCCTCGGGTCCGGCGCCGATCACCTCGACGCGCGCCCCGGAATAGAGCTCGAGCGCCTCGAGCAGCGTGCCGATGCCGCTCTCGGCGTCGAGCCGCCCGACGAACAGCGCGCCGGCGCGCGGCCGGTGCTCACTCGTCGCGCGGGCCATCTGGCCTCCAGCGACGCGTGCGGTACTGGATCTTCGGCACCCGCTTGGGCTTCTCCTGCGGCTCGTACACGGCCACGCGCACCTCGCGCCGCGGCGGCGGCGAGGGCTGCTTCCTTTCGGGGTGTTGCGGCTGCGCCTCCTGCTGGTCCTTGGCGCCGCGGCCGCGCAGGCGGCCCGAGGCGTAGAGGTAACCGGCGGCGGTTGCGGCGGCACTCATGGTTCCAGGTCTCCGTTCTTCAGCCCGGCATCCATGCCGGGCGGATCTCGATGAGTTTGCGATACGTCGCCGTGGCCGGATCGTCGTCGTCCATGCGCCGGATGGCGGCGCAGCGGCGCAGCAGCGCGCCCAGCAGGTGGACCAGGGTGAGCGCGCCGACCACGCGCGGCGGCCAGCGCCAGCTCGGGTACGCCGCGAGCGCGAACTCGCGCGCGCGGCGCATCGCCACGCGCAGCTCGCGCGCGCCGAGCGGCCGGCGCGTCAGCACGCGCTGCGTGGTCAGCTCCTGCAGCACATCCTCCAAGGGGTTCGCCTCGAGCGGCGCGCCGCCCCGCGAGCGCACGTAGGGGCCGGTCCAGTACAGCAGCACCGCCTCGCACTCGCGGTAGGCCTGCTCGAGCGGCGCGAGCGCTTCGGGCGCGGCGTACGCCGCGGCGTCCTCGAGCTCGCGCTGCAGGGACTGCGCGCAGCCCGAGACCTCGAAATCGAGCACGCGATAGCGCGCCGCCCCGAGGCTGGCGAGCGGGAGGTTCACTTCGCGAGCGCGAGCAGCAGCGGCAGCGGCAGGAACGCCGGCAGCATGATGAGCGTGACGAACAGGTGAAGGTAGGCGCTTCGCATGCGTTGCCGGTGCAGCCGCGTCATTGGAGTGCTCCCTGAAGGCGCTAGGAACGAGGGCTCTTGCAAGCGCCGTACCATGCGCCGCGCCGCCTTGCGCGACAGGTACTTGCGTCGCGCCGGGAATCTGCGCGCGTCGTGCCCCGCGGACCCTGCGCCGGCGCGAAAAAATTACTGCATTGTTTTCAGGGACGTTTTCAGGTCGCCGGCGCGCGACGTCGACGGGCCACTAACCGTGTAATCGCTTCCACCATCGCTGCAGGATCGGCGCGCCCCTGGCCCGCGATGTCGAGCGCCGAGCCGTGCGCCACCGAGGAGAAGAGCACCGGCGTGCCGATGGTGAGGCCGGCGACGCGCTGCGGCGCGAGCAGCTTCGCCGCGACGTGCCCCTGGTCGTGCAGCATCACCACGTAGGCGTCGAAGCCCCGGCGCTGGATCAGCGTGTCGGCGCCGATCGGCCCCGCGACGTCGATCCCTTCCGCGCGCGCCTGCTCGAGCGCCGGGGCGATCACCTCGATCTCCTCCGTGCCGAACGCGCCGCCCTCCCCCGCGTGCGGGTTGACGCCGCTCACGGCGATCTTCGGATTCCCGAGCACGCGCTGCACCGCGCGGAGGGTTTTCAGGACGCGCTCCTTCGTGATCAGCGCGAGCGCCTTCGCCACCCCCGCATGGAGCGTGACATGCGCGATGCGCACCTCGCGCCCCTGGTGCTCGAAGCACAGCATGAGGATGCCGTCCTCGGGCGGCAGGCCGCAGAGCTTCGCGACGAAGGACGGGTAGCCGTCGAACGCGATGCCGGCGGCGTGGATCGCGGCCTCGGTGTGGGGCGCCGCGACCACCGCGTCGAACTCGCCCGCCAGCGCCGCGCGCACCGCGCTTTCCGCGCAGGCGACGATGGCGCGGCCATGCTCTGCCGCGATCTTTCCGATCTGCAGCTTTCCTTCGAAGGAAACGATGGAAACAGGCACCCTGTCAGGATCCCCACCATGGGACCGCAGGACAACAGGATCGCCGAAGAGGACCGGCGTACAGATCGCCAGCACCGCGGGATCGAGCGCGGCCTTGTAGGCGATCTCCGGGCCGATGCCGGCCGGGTCGCCGGTGGCAATGGCGACCCGCGGAAGCGCCATGGGCTTCCCCTAGCTCTTCTTCGCGCGCAGCGCGGCCATCTTGCGCTGCGCCTGCTCGACGAACACGCCCGCGGGGAACTGCTCGACGTAGAGCTTCAGGTCCTCCGGGTCGTTGCTGTCCTTGACCTCGTTCCAGAACTCCTTCTCCGCCTCGCTGCCCACCGCTGCGGCGAGCTGGTCGGAGGACAGGGGGACGGTCTCGTCGGGGTCCTCCGGGGGCTTGCCCGCGGCGACGCGCTTGAGCGCGTCGGCGAAGGCGCGCGCGCTCTGGTAGCGGTGCTCGGGCGCCTTGGCGAGGGCGCGGGCCACCACGCGGTCGATGGCCGGCGGGACCTCCGCGAGCGCCGAGGGCCACACCGGGTCGTCCTGCACGATCTTCTTCGCGAGCGCCCATTGCGTGCCCTCGAAGGGCTTCTGCCCGGTGAGCAGCTGGTAGAAGAGGATGCCGGCCGAGAAGATGTCCGAGCGCCGGTCGATGGGCTGCCCCTGGATCTGCTCCGGCGACATGTAGGAGGGCGTGCCGATCATCGCGCCGGCGCGCGTCGCCTCGACCTGCTCGCCGTCGGGATCGGCGAAGCGCGCGACGCCGAAGTCGGTGAGCTTGGCGCGCCCGGCGGCATCGACCATCACGTTGGCGGGCTTGACGTCGCGGTGGATGATGCCCGCCTCGTGCGCGAACTCGAGCGCGTCGAGCAGCTCCCCCATCAGGCGGAAGATCGCCTTGAGCTCGAAGCGCTCCTTCGCGTCGAAGGCGTCCTTGAGCTCCCGGCCCTGGATGTACTCCATGACGATGTACGCGAGCTCGCCCTCGGTGCCGAAGTCGTACACCTGCACGATGTTGGGATGGTTGAGCCGCGCCACCGCGCGCACCTCGCGCTTGAAGCGCATCGCGTAGTGCTTCGCGGTCGCCTCGTCGAGCGTGCTGGTGAGGATGGTCTTGATCGCGACGCGCCGGTCGAGCGTCGGATCGAGGCCGTCGTAGACCAGGCCCATGGCGCCTTTTCCCAGAACGCCCTGGATGCGGTAGCGGCCAAGCGATTTCAGTTCGCGCACCGGGCGAATGATACAAGGGGTCGTTTCCGGTTTACCCTGAACCGTGCCCGCGTTTCGCGGCTCTGATCGGGAGAAAGCCATGAACGAAAACCTGGAAGAGCTCAACCGCGCCTACGTCCGCGCCGTGCAGGAGTCCGACACCGGCTGGTTCGAGGCGCACCTCGCGCCGGACTTCCTCAACACCAACCCCGACGGCTCGCTCGTCGACCGCGCCGGCTTCCTCGCGCAGATCGCGCGGCCCGCCGGGGTGAGGAACCTCGAATGCCACGACGTGCGCATCCGCAAGATGGGCGACTTCGCCATCATCCATGCGCAGACGCGCTACCTGAAAGGCGACGGCCAGCCCGGCAAGGGGCGCTACACCGACATCTGGTCGCGCAAGGACGGGGACTGGCGCTGCGTCGCCGCGCACGTCACGCGTGGCTAGGGTCGTCCGCGAAAGGAAGCGGGCCGCGGCGATCGAGACGATCGTGCGCGAGGGGCTTATCCGCCACAACCGCCCCTTCTCCGGCCCGATCCGCTACGAGCGCCTGGTCCTCTCGGTGCGCGAGGGCCGGCGCATCGTCGGCGGGCTGGCGGGCGATTGCACCTGGAACGCCCTGTACGTGCACCTGATCTGGGTCGACGGGGCGGCGCGCGGCAAGGGCCACGGCAGCCGGCTGATGCGCGAGGCCGAGCGCGTGGCGCGCAAGCGCGGCGCGGCGCTCGTCTGGCTCAACACCTTCTCGTTCCAGGCGCCGAAGTTCTACGAGAAGCTCGGCTATCGCCGGTTCGCGGCCCTGAAAGGTACGCCCGCTCCGGGCGCGACCCGTTTCTTCTACGTCAAGAGGCTCGCCGGCGCGCGAGCCTGAGCTCGAGGTGGCGGCGCACGTCGGGCCACTCGTGCGCGAGGATGCTGTACATCACCGTGTCGCGCACCGTGCCGTCGCGCCGCGGCCAGTGGTGGCGGATGACGCCGTCCTTCTTCGCCCCGAGCGCCTCGATGGCGCGCTGCGAGGTGAAGTTGAAGTTGTCGGTGCGCAACCCGACCACCTTGCAGCCGAGCTCGCCGAAGGCGTGCCCGAGGAGCAGCAGCTTGCAGGCGGTGTTGACGTGGCTCTTCTGCCAGCGCTTGGCGTACCAGGTCCAGCCGATCTCGACCCGGTCGACGTTGGCGATGATGTCGTGGTAGCGCGTCGAGCCGGCGACCTCGCCGCTCGCGAGCTCGCGCACCGCCCAGGGCAGCATGTGGCCGGCCTCCTGGCCGGCGTGCGCGCCCGAGATGTAGGCATGCGCCTGCTCGGGCTCGGGGACGCTGGTGTACCACAGCTCCCAGAGTCTGCCGTCGGAGGCGGCGGCGACCAGGCCGTCGTGGTGCTCGCGCGAAAGGGGCTCGAGGCGGACGCCGTGGCCCTCGAGGGTGACCGGTTTCGGATGGATCATGGGACGTTATGATAAGCGCATGAAACCGGTGAAAGACGACGCGCCCCTCTACGAGGTCGAGCGCCGCGCCGAGCACGCCGCGCGGCCGGGCTTTCGCATCACCGAGCTGCAGATCTCGAAGACGCAGAAAGTGCCCTGGCACTACCACAGCAACGTGCAGGACACCTTCTACGTCCTGCAGGGCAGCCTGCGCATCTTCCTGCAGGACCCCAAGGAGGAAGTGCGCCTGCGCGCCGGCGAGACCACCACCGTGCCGCCGCGCCGGCCGCACCTCGTCACGAACGGCGGCGACGCCTCGGCGACCTTTCTCGTGCTGCAAGGCATAGGCGAGTACGACTTCGTGCCGCTGCTCGAAACCCGGCGATAATTGCCGGACGAATGGATAAGGAAAAGGTCAAGCTCGCCGTCGACCACGTGTTCCGCGACATGGCGGGCGCGATGAGCGCCGGCATGGCCTTCGTCGGCACCCGCACCGGCCTCTTCCGCGCCATGCAGGGCAAGGGCGCGATGACCCCGGACGAGGTAGCCAAGGCCTCCGGCCTGCAGCCGCGCTATGTCGAGGAGTGGCTGAAGGGCATGGCCAGCGCCGGGTACCTGCACTACCAAAAAGACAAGTTCTCCCTCTCCGATGAATACGCATATTTCCTCGCCTCGGACGGCACGGACCATTTCGTCGGCGGCATGTGGGAGATGGTGCCGGCGCTGATGAAGGTCGCGCCGAAGGTGGCGGAGGCCTTCGCGAAGGGCGGCGGCGTGCGCTTCGAGGAGTTCGGCCACGATTGCGTCGAGGCGCTCGACCTCATCAACCGCGGCCAGTACGAGGCGCGCTTCGCCGACTACTGGCTCTCGGCGCTGCCCGACGTGGTGGAGCGGCTGCGCGCCGGCGGCCGCGTGCTCGACGTGGGCTGCGGCTCGGGGCGCGTGTGCATCGCGCTGAAGAAGGCGTTCCCGAAAGCCGAGGTGGTCGGCATCGACCCCGACGCCGAGTCGATCCGCCGCGCCAAGGCCGCCGCGCCGCAAGGCATCCGCTTCGAGGCGAAGACCACCCGCGAGCTCGAGCGCGGCGCGGGCTTCGATCTCATCACCATCTGCGACTGCATCCACGACCTCGCCGAGCCGGTGGCGACGCTCGCGGAGATCCGCTCGCTCCTCAAGCCCGGGGGCACGCTGTTCATCATCGAGCCGAAAGCAGCCGACCGGGTCGAGGACAACGCGAACCCGGTCGCCACCATGTTCTACGGCTTCAGCATCTTCCATTGCATGACGCAGTCGCTCGCGCGCGGCGGACCCGGGCTGGGCACTTGCCTCGGCCCGGCGGGCACCGAGCGCCTCGCGCGCGAAGCCGGCTTCAAGCAGTTCAAGCGCCTCGACCTCAAGAGCCAGACCAACCTCTTCTACTCCGCCAAAGACCAATGAGCAGCGTCTCGCCCGCCACCGTCTCCGAGCTCGCGCCCACCGGCAAGCTCCGCATCGGCCTCAACTACTCCAACTTCCTGCTGGTGCTGAAGGACGCCCCCGACGGCACCCCGCAGGGCATCGCCCCCGACCTCGGGCGCGAGCTCGCCAAGCGCCTGGGCGTGAAGGCCGACTACGTCAAGTTCGACGCCGCCGGCAAGCTCGCCGACGGCGTGAAGAAGGGCATGTGGGACGTCGCCTTCCTCGGCAACGAGCCGCAGCGCGCGAGCGAGATCGCCTTCACGCCCGCCTACCTCGAGATCCCGGTCACCTACCTCGTGCCCGCGGGCTCGCCGCTCAAGAGCTTCGCCGACGTCGACAAGGCGGGCGTGCGCATCTCGGTCGCCGACCAGAGCGCCTACCATCTCTTCCTCACGCGCAACACCAGGGCCGCCGAGCTCGTCGCCGCCGACGGCATCGAGGGCTCCTACAAGATGTTCGTCGACCTGAAGCTCGAGGCGCTCGCCGGCCTCAAGCCGCGCCTCATCAGCGACGCGGCGAAGCTCCCCGGCTCGCGCATCATCGAGGGCCAGATCACCGCCGTGCAGCAGTCGATCGGCACCCCCAAGAGCCGCGAGACCGGCGCGCGCTACCTGAAGGAGTTCGTCGAGGACATGAAGGCCTCGGGCTTCGTCGGCCAGGCGATCAGCCGCCACAAGGTCAACGGCGTCACCGTCGCGCCGAAGGCCTAAAAAGGGTCAGAGCAATTTTCCGGAAATGCCCGGAGACGGCAAGCTTGCCGGGAAAATTGCTCTGACCCCTTTTCGCGCGCTGCTCGCGCGGCGCCGCGACCCGGTCGTCATCCTGCCCTACCTCGGCTACGGCACCGCGCGCCGGGTCATCGTCTGCGGACGCGTCCTCGAGGACGAAGGCTTCACCAGCGGCGAAGGCCGCTGGCGCAACCTGGTGCACTTCATCAAGCGCCTGGAGAGCGACGAAGTGCCGCACGCAAAGCTCTTCGTTTCCGGCGAACCTGTCGTCTCGGATCGGGAAGGCTATTTCCACGTCGCCCTCGCCGGGCGGTTCAAGGCCGGCTGGAACGACGTCGCGGTCGAGCTCGCCGGGCGCCCCGCGGTGCGCGCGACGGCCCGCGCGCTGGTGCCCTCCCCCGCGGCGCGCTTCGGCGTCATCAGCGACATCGACGACACGGTGGTGTACAGCCACGTCACGCGCAAGCTGCGCATGGTCCTGATGCTCGCGCTGTCGAACGCGCGCATGCGCAAGCCCTTCGCCGGCGTGGCGGCCTTCTACCGCGCGCTCCACGCACGCGTGAATCCCTTCTTCTACGTCTCGAAGAGCCCGTGGAACCTGTACGCGCCGCTCCTCCAGTACTTCGCGCACCAGGGCCTGCCCGCCGGGCCGCTCATCCTGCGCGATTTCGGCTGGCGCATGCCGAAGCAGCACAAGGAGACGGCGATCGCGGACATCCTCGCGACCTACCCGAAGCTTAGGTTCGTGCTCATCGGCGACAGCGGCGAGCACGATCCCGAGATCTACGCCGGCATCGTGCACCGCTTCCCAACCCGTATCCGCGCCATCTACATCCGGCTGGTGAAGCCCGACGCGAAAAGGATCCACGCCGTCGAGAAGCTGGTCGCCGAAGTCGCAAAGACCGGCTGCCAGCTCGTGCTCGCGCCCAGCACGGAGATTGCCGCCGCGCATGCCGCCGCGGAGCGGCTGATCACGGTGGAGGACCTGAAAAAGGTGCGGCTCGACCGCGAGAGGGACGCACGGGCCTGATTCAGGCCTTCAGGCGCACCTTGATGTCAGCGTCGAGGGCTGGCGGTCGATCATCTGATCACGCGGTCGGCCCGCACGAGGATCGACGGCGGGATAGTGATGCCGAGCGCCTTGGCGGTTCCCAAGTTGACGACCAGCTCGAAGGTGGTCGGTTGCTCGATTGGCAGGTCCGCCGGTTGGGCGCCCTTGAGGATCCTGTCGACAAACGTCGCCCCTCGACGAAAGTAGGTGTTGAAATCCGTCCCGTAGGCGATCAATCCGCCTAGCTCCGCCCACAGCGACACGGTGTAGGTCGCCGGGATCCGCGCCTTGATCGCAAGCTCGGCGATTTGCTTCTGGTTGCTGGAGATCGCCCCGCCTGGGAGCAGCACCAAGCCGTCGACCCGGTCCTTCGCCATCGCGGCGAAAGCGCGATCCACGTCATCGGCTCCTCTGATCTCGAAAGGCAGCAGCGTTAGCCGCATCGCGGGGGCCGCGGCCTGCAGATCCCCGAGCTGGAGCTGGTTCGGAAGAATGGCCGGATTGAGAAACACCGCGAAGCGGGAGGCCGAAGGGACGATTTCCTTCAGCAGCTCGAGCCTCTTGTTGGCCATGCCGGCGTGGTAATCCGACATTCCGGTGATGTTGCCGCCGGGCCGAGCCACGCTCGCGACGAGCCCTAGCGCGACCGGATCCTGGGTGAACGAGACAATGGGGATGGTAGCGGTCGCCTTCTTGGCCTGGACGGCAGACAAAGACTCGGCCGCTACAAGGACATCGACCTTGAGGCGGACGAGTTCCGCCGCCAGTGCGGGGAGTTTCTCCGGCCGCCCTGCCGCATGACGCTCCTCGATGACGATGTTTTCGCCCTCGATGTAACCCAGATCGCGCAGCCCCTGCCGGAAGGCAGCGAGCCAACGCTTCTCGAAATCAAGCGAGCGCCCCGTCAGGTAGCCGATCCGCGCAACCTTTCCCGCGTGCTGCGCCTCGGCACGAATCGGCACGGCGCAAAATGCTGCTGCTGCAACCAGAAACTGCCGTCGTCCGGAACAGTGCATGAGGTCCCGCCCGGGACGCATGCGCGCGGCGTATATGCGGCTCAGCAAGTTCAACTCCGTTGGATGCCCGCAGCCAGGTCGTGACGCCTCGGGGCGAGCGACCGCTCAGGGCCGGATAGTGACACTAAGTCCGCCGCGCGGCGCGCGCGGCGTAGCTGCGAGCTTAACGCGGGATGTTCCCCTGTTTTCATTGACCCGGGCTATCGCGCTTGTGCGGGTGCGCGCGGCGGATGGTTGGGGACACGACCTTGTCCGAGACGTGGAAGTCCCAGACCGCGGCGCCGCCGCTGGCGGCGAACTCGGCAACGAGCTTGGGCAGGTCGTCGAGGCTCTTGAACGTCTTTCCCGCGAGCCCGAAGCCGCGCGCGATGCCCGCGAAGTCGCAATAGCCGAACACCGAGCCGTCCTCGGCCATCCCCTCCGAGCGCAGCTTGTGGAGCTCCGAGCCGTAGGCGCCGTCGTTCATCACGACGATCAGGATGTTCAGCCGGTGCCGCCTGATGGTCTCGAGCTCCTGCACGTGCATCATCAGGCTGCCGTCGCCGTCGAAGAGCACCACGGTCCGGTCCGGGCGCGCCGCCGCTACGCCCATGGCGAAGGAGACGCCGTTGCCGATCGCGCCGAACTCGCGGATGGTGAGGAAGTTCTCCTGCGGCCGCGAGGGCATCTGCGCGAAGAACCACGAGCAGTGGCCGCTCGAGTTCACCATCTCCCAGTCGCGCGGTAGCGCCTTTTCCAGCGCCTCGACCACCTCGCGCGGGTCGAGCAGCCCCGGCTCGATCTCGAAGACGTGGCTGTCGGGCTTCGCGTCGCGGATGCGCGCCGCCAACGCGTCGCTGCGCCAGGCGCCTTTGCGGGGAGGCAGGGCTTCCGTCAAAGCCTCAACGCCAAGGCGCGCGTCGGCGCGCAGGTGATGGCGCGCCACTTCCTGGCCCTGGCTGACCGCCACGGGGTCGATGTCGACCTGCAGCATCTTCGCCTTCGGCCAGAGCTGGCCGCCGCCGCCAGCGTGATAGGCGAGCGAGCAGCCCACCGCGACGACGAGGTCGGCCTGCGCCAGCAGCTCGAGGCCCACCTCGGGCGTGAAGCTGCCCGAGATGCCGATGCAGAAGGGATCGTCGTGGAAGAGCCCCCTCGCCGGCAGCGTCGTCGAGAGCAGGCCGCCGGTCTTCTCGGCCAGCGCCCGGCAGGCGGCGCCCGCCCCGGCTTCGACCGCGCCCAGGCCGGCAAGCACCACGACCCGCTCGGCGCCGGCGAGGAGCCGCGCGGCGCTCGCCACGTCGTCGGGATGCGGCGGCATCGGCGCAAGGCGCGGCAGCAGCTCGTGCGAGGGCCTGGGCAGATCCGCCGGTCCGGTCCAGGGACGGTTCTGCAGGTCGAAGGGCACGCCGAGCACCACCGGCCGGCGCTCGCGGCGCGCCTGCAGGAAGGCGTCGCGGATCGCCACGGGCATGCGCTCGGGCAGGTGCAGGCGGTGATAGGCGGCGCCGGTCGCGGTGACGAGGGGCGCCTGGTCGATCTCCTGGTTGTACCAGCCGCTCTTCAGCGGCGCTTCGCCGGCGAACACCACCAGCGGCAGGTGGGCGCGCACCGCGGCCGGGAGCGCCGTGATCAGCTGCGTCACGCCCGGCCCGCACGTGACCGTCGCCACGCCCACGTCCCGGCTCTTGCGCGCGTACGCCATGGCGGCCGCGAGCGCGCAGTGCTCGTGCCTCACGTACACCATGCGGCACCCCTGCGCGGACAGCCGCGCGGCCCAGTTCATGTTCGCGTCCCCAAGCAGCGCGAAGCAGGTACGCACCTTCTCCTGCCAGAAGGCGCCGGCGAGGACGTCGTAGACGAACAAAATGCTCTGACCCTTTTACGCGCGCTTGTCGGCGCGCAGGGAGGCGAGGTAGAGGCGCTCGAAGGCGGTGGCGTCGAGGGGCTCGCTGAAGTGGTGGCCCTGCCACTGCTCGCAGCCGAGCTTGAGCAGGGCCTCGAGCTGCCCGGCGCCGTCGACGCCCTCGGCGGCGACCGCCATGCCCAGGGTCGAGGCGAGCGAGGCGATGGTGCGCACGATCGCCTGGTCGGCCGCGTCGGACTCGATGCCGCGCAGGAACATGCGGTCGATCTTGAGCTTGTCGATCGGCAGGCGGCGCAGGTAGGCGAGGCTGGAGTAGCCGGTGCCGAAGTCGTCGATGGAAAAGCGCACGCCCAGCTCGCCGATGCGCCGCAGCGTCTCGACGTTCTCGGGCAGGTGCGACATCAGCACGCGCTCGGTCACCTCGATCTCCAGGCGGGCGCCGTCGACGCCGTTGGCTTTCAATGAACTATTCAGTTGCTCAAAAAATCTTTCTCCCTGCGCAAGCTCCGGCGCGGAGACGTTGATGGCGAACCACGGCCGGCCGGGGAGCGAGGACTGCCAGGCGCCCAACTGCGACAGCGCGCGCTCGAGGGTCCACTCCCCCACGGCGCGGATGAGGCCGCACTCCTCGGCGAGGGGCACGAACTCCTCGGGCATCAGCAGGCCGCGCTCGGGGTGCTGCCAGCGCACCAGGGCTTCCGCGCCGACGATCTCGCCGCGGCCGCGCAGCACGGGGTGCCAGTGCAGCACCAGCTCGCTCCGCGCGAGCGCGCCGCGCAGCTCGTTCTCGACGCGCAGGCGCGTCGCGGCGCGCTCGCCGAGCGCGCTTTCATAGAGCCGCCAGGTGCCGCGCCCGCCTTCCTTGGCGTGGTAGAGCGCGGCGTCGGCGCATTTCAGCAGCTCGCCGAGGTCGCGCCCGTGCTCGGGGTAGAGCGCGATGCCGATCGAGCCGCCGACGTGCAGCGCGCGGCCCTCGATGGTGAAGGGGCGCGCCAGGATGCCGAGCACGCGGCTCGCGAGGCCCGCGGCCTCCTCCGGGCCGCCGGCGGGCTCGAGCAGCACGAAGTCGTCGCCGCCCAGGCGCGCGAGCGTCGCCTCGCGCCCGAGCGCGTTCTGCAGCCGCTCGGCCACGGCGCGCAGCAGCGCGTCGCCGGCCTGGTGGCCGAGCGCCTCGTTCACCAGCTTGAAGCGGTCGAGGTCGAGGACCAGGAAGGCGATGCGCGAGCGAGCGCGCGCCGCGGCGAGGATCGCCTGCCCGGCGCGCTCGGCAAGCAGCGCGCGGTTGGCAAGACCGGTGAGGGCGTCGCGCGTGGCGAGCTGCTCGATGCGCGCCTCGGCCTGCTTGCGCGCGGTGACGTCGGCGGCGGTGCCGCGCCAGCCGCGCAGGCGGCCCTCGGCGTGCAGGGGCTTGCCGTTCACCGCCTGCCAGATCACGCCGCCCGACTTGGTGATCGAGCGGTGCACCAGCTCGCGAAACGCGCGCCCCTCGCCGCCGTGGCGGGCGAACCATTCCTCGACCGCGCGCTCCTCGCCCAGCGGCATGAACTCCCGCGCGCGGCGCCCCAGCAGCTCGTGGCGCGAGTAGCCGAGCACCGCCTCGACGCGCTCGGAAAGGTAGGTGTAGCGGCCCTCGGCGTCGGTCTCCCACACGTACTCGCCCGAGCACTCGGCGACGTCGCTGAAGCGCTGCTCGCGCTCGGCGAGCGCTTCGCGCGCGCGGCGGCTCTCGGTGACGTCGCGGAACACCGTCTGGATGACCAGGCGCCCGCGCTCGAGGAACGAGATCGACGCCACCTCGGCGACGACCTCGGCTCCGTCGAAGGCGCGAATGCGGCGCTCTTCGAAGGTCGTCGTGCCCGGCCCGGCCTCGAGGTAGCGCACGCGCTCGGCGTAGCGCTCGCGGCTCTCCGGGTGGATGAAATCCTCGACGCGCATCCCGGCGAGGCGCCGCGGCGAGCCGGCCCGCACGATGCGCGCCGCGGCCGGGTTGGCGTACTCGACCAGGCCGCCGGACATGACGATCAC
>CBDDRQ010000219.1:0-3123 GCA_965233125.1 uncultured bacterium | reverse complement strand
TATACCTCCGAGCGCGCCTGGTGGAAGGAGCCGCTCGAGCGCACCGAGCTGCTCTGGATCGTCATCGCGCTCGTCTGGTGCCTGATCATGTTCTTCATGATGCCCTACTGGCACATCTACGGGCAGCAGAACCTCGCCAACGAGGCCTACCGCGCCAAGCCCGAGGATTTCGCCCGCAAGACCGAGGAGATGATCGCCAAGCACAAGGTGCGCGAGGAAGGCGGCGACCTGAAGATCCCGGTGGTGCGCCCGCCGGCGGGCAGCGACGTGTACCTGATCGCGCAGCTCTGGCGCTGGTACCCGATGCTCGAGCTCGAGTCGGGCAAGTCCTACCGCATCCACCTGATGTCGATGGACTGGCTGCACGGCTTCTCGCTGCAGCCCGAGAACATCAACATCCAGGTCCACCCCGGGTACGAGCACGTGGTCACCGTGACGCCGACCAACCCGGGCACCTACGCGATCATCTGCAACGAGTACTGCGGCATCAACCATCACACGATGGCGAGCCGCCTGTACGTAGTCAAGTAAGGCAAGGGAGACGACGATGGCTGTGAACCGGATGTTCCGCACCTGCCCGGCAAGCGGGCTGGTGTTCCACGAGCCCGCCGAGAAGCTGATGCGCTGGAACGCGGTCGCGGCGGTGGTGTCGCTGCTCATCGGCGGCCTGCTCGCGATCGGCGTGGTGCTGACGCGCTGGCAGGCGGTGCACCTGCTGCCGCCGGACATGTTCTACCAGTTCCTCACCGCGCACGGCATCAACATGCTGATCTTCTGGATCATCTTCTTCGAGATCGCGGTGCTGTACTTCGCGGCGAGCACGCTGCTCAAGTGCCGCCTCGCCACGCCGAAGATCGCCTGGGCGGGGTTCTGGCTGATGATCCTGGGGGCGCTCATCAACAACTACTCGGTGTTCCGCGGCGACTCGAGCGTGATGTTCACTTCCTACGCGCCCATGGGCGCGCACCCGACCTTCTACCTCGGGCTGATCCTGTTCGCCGTGGGCGCGCTGGTCGCCTGCTTCGTCTTCTTCGGCACGCTGGTCGTCGCGCGCGCGGAGCGGACCTATCGCAACTCGGTGCCGCTCGTGACCTTCGGCGCCATCACCGCCGCGATCATCGCGGTGTTCACCATCGCCGCCGGCGCGATCATCCTCATCCCGACCTTCCTGTGGTCGATGGGCTGGGTCGCCTACATCGACTCGCTCATGTACAAGACGGTGTGGTGGGCCTTCGGGCACTCCTCGCAGCAGATCAACGTGAGCGCGCACGTCGCCGTCTGGTACGCCATCGCGGCGATCGTCTTCGGCGCGAAGCCGATGTCGGAGAAGGTGAGCCGCGGCGCGTTCCTGCTCTACATCCTCTTCCTGCAGCTCGCTAGCGCGCACCACCTGCTCACCGACCCGGGCCTCACCTCGAACTGGAAGATCTTCAACACCAGCTACGCCATGTACCTCGCCGTGCTCGCTTCCATGGTTCACGGCCTCACGGTGCCGGGCTCGATCGAGGTGGCGCAGCGCAAGAAAGGCTACACGCAGGGCCTGTTCGAGTGGCTGCGCAAGGCGCCCTGGGGCAACCCGGTGTTCTCCGCGATGTTCATCTCGCTCATCGGCTTCGGCTTCCTCGGCGGCATCTCGGGCGTGATGATGGGCACCGAGCAGCTGAACCTCATCATCCACAACACCATCTACGTGCCGGGGCACTTCCACGCCACGGTGGTGGTGGGCACCACGCTCGCCTTCATGGGCCTCACCTACTTCCTCATCCCGGTGTTGTTCCGGCGCGAGCTGGCGTTCCCGACCCTCGCCAAGTACCAGCCGTACGTCTTCGGCCTGGGAATGAGCGCGGTGTCGCTTTTCCTGATGGGCGCCGGGACGCTGGGCGTGCCGCGCCGGCACTGGGACATCGGCTTCGCCGGCATCCCCTTCCCGCACGAGTTCCCCGGAGCGGCGTGGCTGATGATGGCGCTCGCCGGCATCACCGGGCTCGTCGCCATCGTCGGCGGCGGCATGTATCTCCTGATCACGGTGTGGTCGGTGTTCCTCGGCAAGCGGATCACCACGCCGGGATTCCAGCACGTGCGCGCCCGCGACGGCGTGGCTGCCGCGCCCGTGCCGGTGCAGCGGCCCGTCGGCGCCGTGATCACCGGCCACGGCTCGGCCGGGATGATCGCGCCGGGGACCTTCGTCCTCGCGATGGTGTTCCTGGTGTCCTTCGTCCTGTACTACTTCATCAACTGGAAGTACCTCGCCACCGTCTGGCCGCTCAAGTAGGCAGCGCCGGCGTGAGAGACATCCTCAACCTCTTCAAGCTGCGGATCGGCGTCGCCATCGCGCTCGCCGCCGCAGCCGGCCTTTCCGTGGAAAGCGGAACAGCAATAGGTTTTGTGGAAAAGACCGTTCTTGTCCTCGCCGTGCTGTTCGCCTCGGCCGCTGCCGGCGCCTTCAACCAGTACGTCGAGCGCGACCTCGACGCCCGGATGGGCCGCACGAGGAACCGCCCGTTCGTCACCGGCAGGCTCAGGCACGGCCCGGCATGGCTGTGGCTGATCGGCGCGATGCTCCTCGGCGCGGTGATGGCCGCGTCGATCGCCACCAACTTCCTGGCCGGGCTCTACGTCTTCCTCGGCGCCTTCACCTACGGCGTCGTGTACACGGTGTGGCTCAAGCGGCGCACCTGGTGGAACATCGTCGTGGGCGGCCTCGCCGGCAGCTTCGCGGTGCTGGCAGGCGCGGCGGCCGTGTCGGCTGCGCCCGGCCCCGAGGCGCTCGCGCTCGCGGTGGTGCTCTTCCTCTGGACGCCGCCGCATTTCTGGAGCCTCGCCATCGCCTGCCGCGCCGACTACGAGGCCGCGGGCGTGCCGATGCTGCCGGTGGTGGTCGGCGATGCGCGCGCCGCGCGCGCCATCTATGCCAGTGCGATCCTGCTCGTTTCAGCGTCACTGGTCCCTTTCCTGTACTCGTTGAGCATCATCTATCTCGCCTCGGCCGCTGCGGGGGGCGCTTTCTTCCTCCTCCGTTGCAGGGCGCTCGTGCAGCGGCCGGGCCGCGAGACCGCGCGCGCCGCCTTCCTCGCCTCGCTGGTGCAGCTCGGCGCGGTGCTCGCCGGAGCGATGCTGGATGCG
>CBDDRQ010000218.1:0-18181 GCA_965233125.1 uncultured bacterium | reverse complement strand
ATGAAGGACCTGCAGGTCGGCGGCTACATCGAGATGCGCGGCTCGAACATCGTGCTGCGCGACACGATCATGCTGCCGGAGTAGTGGGCGTAGCGGAAAAATCCCCGGCGCCCCTTCCCGCCAAGCTCGCGGGCCTGCTGCGGGAAGCGAAATGGCTGGCGCTGGTCGCGCTGGCGCTCTATGTCCTGCTGATCTTCGCTACCTACGACCGCGCCGACCCCGGCTGGTCCCATAGCGGCGCCGGCGCGCCGGTGCGCAATGCCGGCGGCGCGGTCGGCGCGTGGGTCGCGGACCTCCTGCTCTACCTCTTCGGCGTCTCGGCCTACTGGTGGGCGGCGCTTTGCGCCTACGTGGTGGTCTGGGGCATCCGCAGGCAGGAAGGCACCCGGCTCGGCCTGGCGCTGGCGGGGTTCGCCCTGCTGCTCGTCGCAAGTGCCGCGCTCGAGCGCCTGCGCCTGCACAGCCTGGTGCTCGAGCTGCCGCTCGCCCCCGGCGGGGTCATCGGCGACGCCCTGGGCGGAGTCGCCGCCGGCGCGCTCGGCTTCACCGGCGCGACCCTCGCTCTGCTCACGCTGGCCGCCGTCGGCCTGAGCTTGTTCACGGGCGTGTCCTGGCTCACGGTGGCCGAGCGCGTCGGCGCGGCGCTGGAGGCGGCGCATGCCGCCGCGCTGGGCGCCTGGGAGCGCCGGCGCGACCGGCGCCTGGGCGAGCTTGCGCGCGAGGAGCGCGAATTCGTGGTGCAGACGGAAAAGCGCCGCGAGGAGGACCACCCGCCGCTGCGCATCGAGCCGGCGGTGCTCGAGATCAAGAAGTCGGCGCGGGTGCAGAAGGAGAAGCAGGCGCCCCTCTTCGAGGAGCTGCCCGATACGCCGCTGCCGCCGCTGAAGCTCCTCGACGAGGCGAGGCACGACGGCGAGCAGGTGACCGCGGAGACCCTGGAGTTCACCTCGCGCCTGATCGAGAAGAAGCTCTCTGACTTCGGCGTCGCGGTGAAGGTGCTCGCCGCCTATCCCGGCCCGGTGATCACGCGCTACGAGATCGAGCCCGCGGTCGGGGTGAAGGGCAGCCAGATCGTCAACCTGGTGAAGGACCTGGCGCGGGCGCTGTCGGTGGTTTCGATCCGCGTGGTCGAGACCATCCCCGGCAAGTCCTGCATGGGCCTGGAGATCCCCAACCCGCACCGCCAGGTGGTGCGCCTGTCGGAGATCCTCGGCTCCGAGGCCTACCACGCGCAGCATTCGCCGCTCGCGATCGCGCTCGGCAAGGACATCGCCGGCAATCCGGTCGTCGCCGATCTCGCGCGCATGCCCCACCTGCTGGTCGCGGGCACCACCGGCTCCGGCAAGTCCGTGGCGCTGAACGCGATGATCCTGTCGCTGCTGTACAAGGCCGAGCCGCGCAGCATACGGCTGATCCTGATCGACCCGAAGATGCTCGAGCTCTCGGTCTACCACGACATCCCGCACCTGCTCGCGCCGGTGGTGATCGACATGAAGCAGGCGGTGAACGCGCTCGGCTGGTGCGTCGGCGAGATGGAGCGCCGCTACAAGCTGATGAACTTCGTCGGCGCGCGCAACCTCTCGGGCTACAACCACAAGGTCACCGAAGGCAGGATCGACGACCCGTTCGCGATCGAGACCGGCAACCCGCAGAAGCTCGCGCCGCTGCCGCACGTGGTGGTGGTGATCGACGAGCTCGCCGACCTCATGATGGTGGTCGGCAAGAAGGTGGAGGAGCTGATCGCGCGCCTCGCCCAGAAGGCGCGCGCGTCCGGCATCCACCTCATCCTCGCCACGCAGCGCCCGTCGGTGGACGTGATTACCGGCCTCATCAAGGCCAACATCCCGGCGCGCATCGCCTTCCAGGTGTCCTCCAAGGTCGATTCGCGCACCATCCTCGACCAGTCGGGCGCCGAAGCGCTGCTCGGCTCGGGCGACATGCTCTACCTGCCGCCGGGCACCGGCCTGCCGCAGCGCGTGCATGGCGCCTTCGTCGCCGATCACGAGGTGCACGCAGTGGCGGCGCACCTGAAGGGGCTCGCGAAGCCCGAGTACCTCGAGGAAGTGCTGGAGCCCGAGCCCGCGGAAGACGCGCTCGGCGGCGAGGGCGGCGAGCCCACCGGCGAGAAGGATCCGCTCTACGACCAGGCGGTGGAGATCGTGCTGCGCACGCGCCGGCCTTCGATCTCGCTGGTGCAGCGCCACCTGCGCATCGGCTACAACCGCGCCGCCCGGCTGATCGAGGACATGGAGCGCGCCGGCATGGTCTCGCCGATGCAGTCGAACGGCAACCGCGAGGTTTTGGTCCCCGCCAAGGCGGAGTAAGCTTTGGCGATGAGAACCCTGCTTTTCCTCGCGGCCTTCGTCGCCGTTCCTGTCCAGGCCTCGAGCCTGGAGCAGTTCAAGAGCTTCGTCTCCGGCACCCAGTCGGCGCGCGCCGGCTTCGAGCAGAAGGTCTACGACAAGGGCGGCAAGCTCACCCAGGAGGCGAAGGGCAGCTTTGTCTTCCAGCGGCCCGGGCGCTTCCGCTGGGTCTACGACAAGCCCGCCGACCAGGTGATCGTCGGCGACGGCGAGCGCGTGTGGATCTACGACCGCGAGTTGAACCAGGTCACCGTGCGCAAGCTCTCCGCGGCGCTCGGCTCGACCCCGGCGGCGCTGCTCTCGGGATCCGCCGACGTGGCGAAGGCGTTCGAGATGTCGGACGCGGGCAGCCGCGACGGCGTGGCGTGGCTGCAGGCGGTGCCGCGCGACCGCGAGGCCGGCTTCGAGCGCATGCGCATCGGCTTCGGCGCCGGCGGCGAGCTGCACGCGATGGAGCTCGTCGACCACTTCGGCCAGACCACCGTCCTGCGCTTCTCGGAGGTCGTGCGCAACCCGAAGGTCGATGCGAAGGAGTTCCGCTTCGACCCGCCCAAGGGTGCGGATGTCCTAGGGGATAAATGAGCGATTTGTTTGCCGCGGCGCAGCCCAGGGCGCCGCTCGCCGACGCGCTGCGCCCGCAGTCGCTCGACGACGTGGCCGGCCAGCAGCACCTCATCGGTCCGGGCAAGCCGCTGCGCCTCGCCTTCGAGTCGGGCAAGCCGCACTCGATGATCCTGTGGGGCCCGCCGGGCTCGGGCAAGACCACCATCGCGCGCCTCATGGCGAAAGCGTTCGAGGCCGAGTTCGTCGCGCTCTCGGCGGTCTTCTCCGGCGTAAAAGACATTCGCGAGGCGATGCAGGCCGCCGAAGCCGCGCTCGCGCGCTCGGGGCGACACACCATCCTCTTCGTCGACGAAGTGCACCGCTTTAACAAAAGCCAGCAGGACGCCTTTCTGCCCTACGTCGAGCGCGGCGTGGTCACCTTCGTGGGCGCGACCACCGAGAACCCGTCGTTCGAGGTGAACAGCGCGCTGCTTTCCCGCGCGGCGGTCTACGTTCTCGAGCCGCTTTCACCCGACGACCTGAAAGCCATTCTCGCCAAAACCGATCTGCAGATCGACGAGGCCGCCCAGGCGCGGCTGATCGGCTTTGCCGATGGTGATGCGCGCAGGCTGCTGAACGCGGTGGAGATCCTCTCCAACACCGGCATCGAGAAGATCGACGCGGAGTTCGTCGAGCGCACGCTGGCGCAGAATCTGAGGCGCTTCGACAAGGGCGGCGAGCAGTTCTACGACCAGATCTCGGCGCTGCACAAGTCGGTGCGCGGCTCGGACCCCGACGCGGCGCTCTACTGGGCGGTGCGCATGCTCGACGGCGGCGCCGACCCGCTCTACCTCGGGCGGCGGCTGGTGCGCATGGCGATCGAGGACATCGGCCTTGCCGACCCGCGCGCGCTGCGGCTCGCCCTCGACACCTGCGAGACCTACGAGCGCCTCGGCTCCCCGGAGGGCGAGCTCGCGCTCGCCGAGGCGGCGATCTACCTCGCCATGGCGGCGAAGTCGAACGCGGTGTACGCCGCCTATAATGCGGCGCGCGATTTCGTCGCCGCCGACGGCACGCGGCCGGTGCCGATGCACCTGCGCAACGCGCCGACCGGCCTGATGAAGAAGCTCGGCTACGGCAAGGGCTACCGCTATGCGCACGACGAGCCGGATGCTTTTGCCGCGGGAGAGAACTATCTTCCCGAAGGCATGCCGGCGGTGGAGTGGTACCGCCCGACCGGGCGCGGCCTCGAGGCGAAGATCCGCGAAAAGCTCGAAGAACTGAAGGGCAAGAAATGATCGACATCCAGCTGCTGCGCAAGGATCCGCAGGCAGTCGCGCGCCGCCTCGCCGCGCGCGGCGCGGCTGCGTTCGACGCCGCCGCATTCGAGAAGCTCGAGGGACGCCGCAAGGATCTGCAGACGCGCGTCGAGCAGGCCCAGGCCGCGCGCAACCGGCTCGCCAAGGAGATCGGTCAGGCGAAGGGCAAGGGCCAGGATGCGAGCGCACTACTCGCCCAAGCCGAACAATCGAAAGCCGAACTGGAAATCTCGGAGAAGCAACTGGCTTCTCTCCAGGCCGAGCTCGAAGAGTTCCTGCGGCGCGTGCCGAACCTGCCGCACGAATCGGTGCCGGTGGGCGCCTCGTCGGATGACAACCGCGAGGAGCGGCGCTGGGGCGAGGCGCGCAAGTTCGACTTCGCCGTCAAGGACCATGTCGACATCGGCGCCGGGCTGGACGGCCTCGACTTCGAGACCGCGGCGAAGCTCGCCGGCAGCCGCTTCGTGGTGATGAAGGGCGCGGTGGCGCGGCTGCACCGCGCGCTCGCGCAGTTCATGCTCGACCTGCACACGCGCGAGCACGGCTATACCGAGGTCTATGTCCCCTACATGGTGAGCGGCGCCTGCGCCGACGGCGTCTCGAGCCTCGGCAAGTTCAAGGAGGATCTGTTCAAGCTGGAGGGCCGCGACCTCTATCTCATTCCCACCGCCGAGTACCCGGTGACCAACTTCGTGCGCGAGAGCATCGTCGCCGCCGATGCCTTGCCGCTGAAATTCGTCTGCCATTCGCCCTGCTTCCGCTCGGAAGCGGGCTCGGCGGGCAAGGACACCCGCGGCATGATCCGCAACCACCAATTCGACAAGGTCGAGCTGGTGCAGGTGGTCCATCCGGAGAAGTCCTACGCCGGGCTGGAGGAGCTCACGGCGCATGCCGAGGAGGTGCTCAAGCGCCTCGAGCTGCCCTACCGGGTGGTGTCGCTGTGCACGGGCGACATCGGCTTCTCGTCGGCGAAGACCTACGACCTCGAGGTGTGGCTGCCCTCGCAGAAGGCCTACCGGGAAATCTCCTCGTGCTCGAATTTCGAGGCGTTCCAGGCGCGGCGCATGCAAGCCCGCTGGCGCGCCGACAAGGGAAAGCCCGAGCTTGTCCATACGCTGAACGGCTCGGCCCTCGCCGTCGGGCGCACCCTGGTGGCGATCCTGGAGAACTTTCAGGGGGCCGACGGGTCGGTCAGCATACCCGGCGCGCTGCGGTCCTACCTGGGCGGACAGGGAAAGATCGACCGACCCTGATAAAATCCGCCGCTCGCTCGACCGCGGAGAGATGGCAGAGTGGTCGAATGCGGCAGACTCGAAATCTGTTGTACCCATCGGGTACCGGGGGTTCGAATCCCTCTCTCTCCGCCACTATTTCGCTTGGATGAACGCACCGAACGCACCGGAGCTGCAGGTCCAGTTCGATCCCTCCGCGGCGCGCTTTGGCGCGTCGCGCTCGCAGAAGCGGCTGGAAGACGACCGGCTGCTCGTGGGCAAGGGTCGCTATAGCGCCGACCTCGAGTTCGCGAACCTGGCGTGGCTCGTCGTGGTGCGCTCGCCGCACGCTCACGCCAGGATCGCTTCGATAGACGTTTCTCAAGTTCATTCTTCCCCTGGGGTTCTTGCAGCGTGGACCATGGCCGACCTGCGCGCCGACGGCGTGGGGCATATCCCGTTCCCGCCGCTCTTCAAGCGCGCCGACGGCTCGCCGATGGCGGCGCCGCCGCGCACTCTGCTCGCCGAGGGCACGGTCTTCTACGCGGGCCAGACGGTCGCCGCCGTCGTCGCGACGACGCGCGAGCAGGCGCTCGATGCAGCGGAGCTGGTTCAGGTCGAATACGAGGACCTGCCGTGCGTCGTCGAGGCCAGGCGCGCGATCGAAGCTGGAGCGCCGCAGGTATGGACCGAGGCAACCGGCAATGTCGCTGCCGAAGCTGCCTACGGAAATTCCGTTGAAACGGAAAAAGCGTTCAAGGCCGCGGCCCACGTGGTCGAGCTTGAGCTGCACAACCAGCGCCTGATCGCGATGGCGCTCGAGCCGCGCTGCTCGATCGGCGTGTTCGAGGCCGGCCGCACCACGCTTTACACGCAGAACCAGACCCCGACCGGCGCGCGCGAGCTGCTCGGCGCGGTGTTCCGCGCGAAGCCCGCGGATTTCCGCGTCGTGGTCGGCGACATCGGCGGCGGCTTCGGCATGAAGACCGGCCTCACGCCCGAGGATGCGCTGGTCTGCTACGCGGCGAAGAAGCTCGGCCGCCCGGTCAAGTGGCTCGCCGAGCGCTCGGAGGACTTCCTGGCGGCGCACATGGGCCGTGACCAGCATTTCCGCGCGCGCCTCGCGCTCGACCGCGACGGGCGCATCCTCGCGCTGGAGACCGACGTGCTCGGCAACATCGGCGCCGTGCCGGTCGGCTCCTCCGCCATCATCCCGCTCGTCCTCGGGCCGAAGATCCAGACTTCGGTCTACCACGTGCCGGCGGTGCATTACCGCGTGCGGGCGGTGCTCACGCACACGATGGCGACCGGCGCCTACCGCGGCGCGGGGCGGCCCGAGGCGAACTACCTGATGGAGCGGCTGATGGACAAGGCCGCGCGCGAGCTCAAGCTCGACCCGGCCGAGATCCGGCGGCGCAACTTCATCAAGCCGGAGCAGTTTCCCTACCGCACGCACCTGGGCGAGGTCTACGACACCGGGGATTTTTCGCGCGTCCTGGACCGGTTGCTTGAAATTTCCAGTTGGAAGACCTTTCCCGCGCGCGAGGAGCAATCCCGGAAACGCGGCAAGCTGCGCGGGCGCGGGCTTTCGGTCTACCTCGAGTGGACGGGCGCGCTGCCGACCGAGACCGTCGACATCGAGCTCGACGCGCAGGGGAACGTCACGGTGTTCTCCGGCACGCAGGCGATGGGACAGGGCCTCGAGACGACGTATACGCAGCTGGTCGTCGAAATTCTCGGAATTGAACCCAATCTCATCAAGATCGTTCAGGGCGATACCGACCGTGCCAACGGCGTCGGCAGCGTCGGCTCGCGCTCGGCGTTCGTCGGCGGCTCCGCGGTGGTCGCGGCGGGGCGCGAGGTCATCGTCAAGTGCAGGCAATTGGCCGCCGATGCCCTGGAGGCCGCGCCGGCCGACATCGAGTTCCGCGACGGCCGCTTCGCCATCGCCGGGACCGATCGCGGCGTCGGCCTTGCCGAGCTCGCCTCGCGCCAGCCCTCGCGCGTGATCCGCGTTTCCGCGACGCAGACGCCTTCCACGCCTTCGTGGCCGAACGGCGCCCAGGCCTGCGAGGTCGAGATCGACCCGGACACCGGCGAAATCGCGCTCGCCTCGATGACAAGCTGCGACGACATCGGCCGCATCATCAACCGCAGCATCGTCGAAGGGCAGATCCACGGCGGCATCGCGCAGGGCTTCGGGCAGGCGCTCTGCGAGCGCGCGGTGTACGACGAGGCGAGCGGCCAGCTGCTCACCGGCTCGCTGATGGACTATTGCGTGCCGCGCGCCGATCAGTTCCCGGCGCTGCGCGCCGAGTTCGACGAGAGCCTGCCCTGCAAGACCAACCTCCTGGGCGTCAAGGGCTGCGGCGAGCTCGGCACCATCGGCGCCGTCCCCGCCGTGGTGAACGCCGTGCTCGACGTGTTGCGTAGCCGGGGCATAGACCAACTGGAAATGCCGCTCACGGCCGAAAAGGTCTGGCGTGCCCTACGATCGCGCTAGAGGCAATCGTGTCTTCGGCTATGCGCTGCTGGCGTCGATCGTGCTGCATGCCTTCCTGCTCGCCGTCGGGTGGCCGCAGCTCGGCGAGGCGCTGAAGCATCCCGTCGAGGTCCTCGCGCCTGTCGTTGCGCGCCTGATGGCGCCGCCACCGCCGCCGGCCCCGCCCGCACCGGCCCCGCCCGCACCGGCCCCGTCCCCGCCGGCGCCGACGGTGGAAACGCCAGTCGCTGCAGCGCCCGCGCCCAAGCCGAAGCCCCAGCCGCGTCCCGACGCGAAGCCTGCCCCTGCGCCGCGTCAGGAACCGCGAGAAATTGCAGAGCCGGCGCCCGCCCCCGCACCCACGCCCGTTCCCGCCCCCGCGCCGCCGGTGGCGGCAGTGAAGCCGCAGCCGGTGGCGCCGGCCGTTCCCGCCGTCCCCGACACCGCTTCGTTGATCGCGCAGTACCGCGCCGCGCTCCTCGCCGAAGCGGGCCGGCACAAGCGCTATCCGCTGGTCGCGCTCGACAACGGCTGGGAGGGCGAGGTCGTCGTGCGCTTGGGGATCGCTGCCGACGGTTCGATCGCGTCGCTCGACGTGAAATCGAGCTCAGGCCATGCGGCGCTCGACCGGCAGGCGCTGGAGATGTTTCGCAAGGCGAGGGCAGAGGTGACTGTGCCGGCCGCGCTGCGCGGCAAGCAGTTCTCTGTGGAGCTGCGCGCCATCTACAACCTCAAAGATCAGGCCTCGGGCTGAAAAGCCACGACGTGGTCGACGTCGAGGCGGATGCCGATGCGCTCGCCGAGCGCATGGTTGTGGTGGCTCGGCACGAGCGCCAGCACCTTGCGGCCGCTCGCCAGGCGCAGCGTATAGAGGATCTCCGCGCCGCGGAATGCCTTGTGCACCACCTCGGCCTGCGTCGCCGCGTCGTCGTCGTGCACCACGTCGTCGGGCCGCAGCAGCACTTCCACGTGTTCTTTTTCGTTGGAACTTCCCGGCAGAATGCCGAGCTCGATCTCAAGCTCGCCGCCCGCGCGCTTGCGCGCCGGCAGAAAGACCCCCTGGCCGACGAAGTCGGCGACGAAGCGGTTCGCCGGCCGGTGGTAGAGGTTGTAGGCGCTGTCCCACTGCTGGATGCGCCCGCCGTGCAGGACGCCGATCTCGTCTGCCATGGCGAACGCCTCGTGCTGGTCGTGCGTGACGAGGATCGCCGTGGCGCCGCTCGCCTTGATGATGTCGCGCAGCTCGTGCGAGAGCCGCTCGCGCAGGTCGACGTCCAGATTGGAGAAGGGCTCGTCGAGCAGCAGCAGCTCCGGGCGCGGCGCCAGCGCGCGCGCGAGCGCGACGCGCTGCTGCTGGCCGCCGGAGATCTCGTGCGGGTACTTGTCGAGCTCGCCTGCGAGGCCAACGAGGGAGGCGAGCTCGCGCACCCGCGCCTCGCGCTCGGCGCGCAGCCCGAAGCCGATGTTGCCGGCGACGTCGAGGTGCGGAAACAGCGCATAGTCCTGGAACACCATCCCGACGCGGCGCTGCTCGGGGGACACGGTGCTGCCCGGCGCCGAGACGACGCGGCCGGCGATGCGAATCACGCCTTCCTGCACCGGCTCGAACCCGGCGATGCAGCGAAGCACGGTGGTCTTGCCGCAGCCGCTCGGTCCCAGCAGGCAGCCGATGGCGCCCTGCTCTAGCGAGAAGGCGAGGCCGCGCACGACCGCTTCCGCGCCATAGGCGGCGCGCAGGTTTTCGACCTCGAGAAGCTTCATGGGCCTATAGTAACAATTCTCATTCGCCTTAGAATGTCAACCTTCTAATTTGAAAGAATCTTTCTGCACCGGCTGGGCCTTTTAGGAAGCGTCACGCTGCTCATCGGGGGGCTGCTCGCGCTGCCGGTTGCGTACGTCGCGGCCAGCATCTTCGCCGGCGGCGGCGAGGCCTGGGCGCATCTCGTCGAAACCTCGCTGCCGCTGTACGCCCTGAATACGCTGCTGCTGCTGCTCGCCGTGGGCGCCGGGGTCGTCTCGATGGGCGTGCTTTCGGCGTGGCTCGTCAGCGCCTACCGCTTTCCGGGGCGCGACTTCCTCGAATGGGGTCTCATGCTGCCGCTCGCCATGCCGGCGTATGTGATGGCGTACGCGTACACCGACTGGCTGCAGTTTTCCGGGCCGGTGCAGTCCGCCCTGCGCGCCGCGACCGGTTGGCAGGCGCGCGAGTACTGGTTCCCGGAAATCCGCTCGCTCTGGGGCGCTGCGGCAATGCTCGCCTTCGCGCTGTACCCGTACGTCTACCTCATCGCGCGCACCGCCTTCGTCGAGATGCCGCGCAGCTCCGTGGAAGCGGCGCGGCTCGCGGGCTACGGCGCTTGGGGCGCGTTTTTCCGTGTCGCGGTGCCGCTCGCGCGGCCGGCGATCGTCGCCGGCGCATCGCTCGCGCTGATGGAGACGCTCGCCGATTTCGGCACCGTCTCCTATTTCGCGGTGGAGGTGTTCACCACGGGGATCTTCAAGGCGTGGCTTTCCATGGGCGATGCCACGGCGGCGGCGCAGCTCTCGGCCTGCCTGCTCGCCTTCGTCGTGCTGCTGCTCGCGCTGGAGCGGGCGAGCCGGGGGCGCGCCGCCTATTACTCGGCGGGGCGAAAGCCCTCGGCACCGCAGTCGCTCGGCGGGTGGCACGCCGCGCTGGCGAGCGCGGCGTGCGCGGCGCCTGTGTTCTTCGGTTTTGCGCTGCCGGCGCTGCTGCTGGCCAAGCTCGCCTGGGAGGAGAAGGGCGCCTACCTCGGCGGCCGCGTGCTGGCCCTGGTCGGCAACAGCTTCTCGATCGCCGGCCTCACGGCGCTTCTTGGCGTGCTGCTCGCGCTGGTGATGGCCTACGCGGCGCGGGTGACGCGCGTCCCGGCAGTGCGTGCGGTCAACCGCGCCGCCGGGCTGGGCTATGCGCTTCCAGGCGCGGTCATCGCGGTGGGGGTCCTGGTTCCGCTCGGCCGGCTCGACAACGCGCTGGCCGACTGGGTCGAGCGCGCTCTCGGCTTCGAGACCGGCCTGCTCCTTACCGGGACAGTGGCGGCGCTGGTCTACGCCTATCTCGTGCGGCTGCTCGCGGTGGCGCTGCAGACCACCAACGCCGGGCTCGCCAAGATCACCCCGAGCATGGACGAGGCGGCCCGCTCGCTCGGCGCCACGGCCCTGCGCGCGCTCGCGCGCGTGCACGTGCCGCTGCTTACGCCGAGCCTCGCCACGGCAGCGCTGCTGGTGTTCGTCGACGTGCTCAAGGAGCTGCCCGCCACCTTCGCGCTGCGGCCGTTCAACTTCGACACCCTGGCGATCGAGGCGTACAACCTGGCGAAGGACGAGCGCCTGGCCGAAGCCGCGGTGCCGGCGCTCGTGATCGTGGCGGTCGGGCTGCTGCCGGTGATCTACGTGTCGCGGCGCTACTTCCAGCCGGCGCGATCGAAGATCTTCTGAGCGAGCGGCTGGTTGCGGCCCAGCACGGAGACGTTGATCGGGTCGTACTGGAACTCGCCAAGCGCGCTCAGCACCGGGTTGCTCACGCGGGCGCCCGGCACCACGGGCCACTCGTTGTTGCCCTCGGCGAAGTAGCGCTGCGCCTCGTCGCTCGAGAGGTACTCGAGGAACTTGATCGCGGCATCGCGGTTCGGCGCGTGCTTCAGCACGCCAGCCCCCGAGATGTTGACGTGCGTGCCGGTGCCCGCGAGCCCGGGCAGCACGACACCGAGCTTCTCGGCCACGGCCTTGTCGGCGGGCTTCTCCGAGCGGGCAAGGCGCGCGTAGTAGTAGTGGTTGCTGATCGCGACATCGCACTCGCCGGCCGCGACGGCCTTCAGCTGGTCGGTGTCGCCGCCCTTGGGCTCGCGCGCCAGGTTGGCGCGCACCGCGCTCGCCCAGGCCTGGGCCTTTGTCTCGCCCAGCCGGTCGATCAGCGCCCCCATGAGGGACAGGTTGTAGATATTGGTCGAGGAGCGCGCGCAGATGCGTCCTTTCCATTTCGCGTCGGCGAGGTCCTCGTATCGCCGCAGCTCGTCGGGGCGCACCCGGGCCTTGTTGTAGGCGAGCAGGCGCGCCCGCATCGAGAACCCGAACCATTGGCCGTCGGGCTCGCGGAAAGCCTGCGGGATGCGCGACTCGAGGACGCTGGAGCGGACCGGCTGGAAAAGGCCGAGCTCCTGCGCGCGCCACAGGCGTCCCGCATCTACCGTGATGAGCACATCCCCGGGGCTGCGCGCCCCTTCGTTGCGGATGCGTTGGATCAACGCGTCCTCGCCGGCTTCGATGCGGTTCACCTTGATGCCGGTGAGCTTGGTAAACCCGCTGTAGAGGGCCTCGTCGGTCTGGTAATGGCGCGACGAGTAAATGTTCACTAGCTTTTCCTGGGCCGTGGCTGCCAGAGGCAGGGCGAGCGCGGCGAGGAGCGCGAAGGGTCGTAGGTTCATAAGGGCAAACGATAATGAATCTCATTGCTGTTGTCAATGAGAGTAATTATCATCAATGCATGGACGATCCTGAAGCTCGTGCCTTGCTCGCGGGCACCTTGGCCCTGATGACGCTCTTCGCCGAGTCGCGCTGCTCCTCGGGCGCGGAGAGGATCCGCCATAACCTGCTGCGGCTCTCGGCGCTGCCGGCAATGCCCTGGGAGTTTCGCGCCGCGCTCGCCAAGCTGGGGGCGCGCTGGAGCCTGCTGCAGGCCGAGTCTATGCCCCCGGCTCCTGAAGGCGCCGTGCGCCATTGAAGCGCTGGCGCCAGTAGCGCGTGTAGACGCTCTCGATGCGCACGCGTGCGCCGCGGCGCGGTGCGTGGACGAAGCGGCCCTCCCCGAGATAGATGCCGACGTGGGAGTAGGGCCGGTTGCGCGTGTTGTAGAAGACCAGATCGCCGGGCAGCAGGTCGGCGAAGCGCACCGGCTTGCCGGCCCTGCTTTGGGCGCGGGCGCTGTGGGGCAGTACCAAGCCCCAGGCGCGCTCGAAAACGTGCGCGACCAGCCCGCTGCAGTCGAAGCCGGTTTCAGGCGAGCGTCCGCCCCATTGGTATGCCGTGCCGACCTGGCGGACCGCCTCGTGCGTGGGTGTGGCGAGAACGCAGAGAGGCGCCAGGCAGGCGAGAAACGCGCAGGAAAACAGCAGCCTGTGTCTCATAATGGCTATCGCGTACACGTGCGGGAGCTTGGCGCGTTGTTGGGGAATCAATGAACCGCTCGGCAGTGATCCATTCGGCGCTCGTGCTCGCCTTCGCCCTCGCGGTGCTTGCGACGCCGCTCCGGGCGCAGAACGCCTTGGAAATCATCGATCTTCGCCATCGCACGGCCGAGCAGGTCCTGCCCGCGCTGCGCCCGCTGCTAGAGCCCGGGGGGACGCTCTCCGGCCAGGCCTACCGGCTCATCGTGCGCGCCAGTCCCGCCAACATCGCCGACCTGCGCCTCGCTCTGGGGGCGCTCGACCGGCCGGCGCGGCGCCTGCAGATCTCGGTGCGCTTCGACGAGTCGCGCGCTGCGGCGCTCGGGCGCATCGAGGCGAGCGGCAGCGTCGGCAGCCGCGGCTCGCGCTTCGACCTGAGGGCGCAGGAATCGCGCACGGCGAGCGCCGAGCGCGTCGACCAGCGCGTGCAGGTGCTCGAGGGCGGCCGGGCCGTGATCTACAGCGGACAGTCGCGCCCGGTGCGCCAGCGCATCCACACCCCCGGCGGCGTGATCCCGCAGGAAATTACCGTGGTCCACGACCAGGGGACCGGCTTCACGGTCGTCCCGCATCTCGCCGGCAGGGGCGTGCGGCTGGAGATCGCCAGCCAGAGCCCGTCCCAGTACGGCGCGACCAGCGTCGAGGTCGGGCTCGGCGAATGGATCCATCTCGGCAGCACGTCGACGAGCGCGGCCTACCGCTCGGAGCTGCAGCGGGTGTGGCTCAAGGTCGAGGAGCTGAGAGACTGAGCGCTGCGCTCGAGCGAGCTTTTGCCGCCGACGGGCCGCTCGCCAGGGCGGTGCCGGGTTTCCGCCTGCGCCGCCAGCAGCTCGAGATGGCCGAGGCCATCCACGCCGCGATCGAGCGCACCGGGGTACTGGTTGCCGAAGCGGGCACCGGCACCGGCAAGACCTTCGCCTACCTCGTGCCGGCGCTGCTCGCCGGCGGCAAGGTGATCGTCTCCACCGGCACCAAGACCCTGCAGGACCAGCTCTTCGACCGCGACCTGCCGGCGGTGCGCGATGCGCTCGCCTGCGGCGGGAGCGCGGCGCTGCTCAAGGGCCGCGCCAACTACGTCTGTGTCTATCGCCTGCGCCGCGCCGCCGCCGAGGCGCGCCTGCCCACGCGCGAGCAGGCGATGCAGTTGAAGCGCATCGAGCGCTTCGGCGCCTCCAGCACGACCGGCGACCGCGCCGACCTCGCCGACGTCCCCGAGGACGCGCCGGTCTGGGCGCACGCCACCTCGACGCGCGAGAACTGCCTCGGGCAGAGCTGCCCGGACTACGCGGACTGCTTCGTCATGCGGGCGCGGCGCAACGCGCTCGCCGCCGATGTCGTGGTGGTCAACCACCATCTCTTCTTCGCCGACATGGTGCTGCGCGACGAGGGCATCGCGGAGCTGCTGCCGACGTGCAACACCGTGATCTTCGACGAGGCGCACCAGCTGCCGGAAACCGCGCGCCTGTTCTTCGGCGAGAGCGTCTCGAGCTCGCAGCTCGTCGAGCTCGCCCGCGACGCGCGCCTCGAGCTGCGCGCCGCCGGCGGCGCATCGCCCGAGCTCGACGCGCTGGCGAACCGCCTGGAGAAAGCCGCGCGCGACCTGCGCCTCGCCGTGGGCGAGCCCGGCGGCCGGCTGGCGTGGAGCCAGGCGCTCCGCTTGGAGGGTTTTTCAGGCTCTCTCGAGCGTCTCGTGCATTGCCTGAAGCTTTTTCGAGAACCTCTCGAGATGCAGGCGGAGCGCTCGGAGGGCCTCGAGTCGTGCGCGCGGCGTGCCGCGGCGGCCGCGGCAACCCTCGCGCGCATGAGCGAGGAATCGGCGGCCGAGGTGCGCTGGACGGAGGTGTTCGCCCAGGCGGTGCAGCTGCACGTGACGCCGCTTTCATCGGCCGAGCTCTTCCGCAAGCAGATGGACGGCCGCCCGCGCGCCTGGATCTTCACCTCGGCGACGCTCGCGGTGGGCGAGGCGTTCGGTCATTTCACCGGCGAGCTCGGCCTCGCCGACGCCGAGGCGAGGCGCTGGGCGAGCCCGTTCGAGTTCGCGCGCCAGGCGCTCCTCTATGTGCCCAAGGGCCTGCCCGCGGACCCGAACGGCCCGGGCTATACCGATGCCGTGATCGAGGCGGCCTTGCCGGTGATCGAAGCAAGCGGTGGGCGGGCATTTCTCCTCTTTACGACATTGCGAGCCCTGCGTCGCGCCCACGAAAAACTCGAAACACTCAAATTTCCGCTCCTTGTGCAGGGTACCGGCTCGCGCAGCGAGCTCCTTTCACGCTTCCGCTCGCTCGGTAACGCGGTGCTGCTGGGCAGCCAGTCGTTCTGGGAAGGCGTCGACGTGCGCGGCGAGGCGCTGTCGCTGGTGGTGATCGACAAGCTGCCCTTCGCGCCGCCCGATGACCCGGTGCTCGCGGCGCGCATCGAGGCGATCCGCGCGAAAGGCGGCAATCCCTTCAACGAGCTGCAGCTGCCGCAGGCGGTGCTCGCCCTCAAGCAGGGCGCGGGGCGGCTGATCCGCGACGAGAACGACCGCGGGGTGCTGATGCTGTGCGATCCGCGCCTGGTCCTCAAGCCCTACGGCGCTCGCATCCTGAAGAGCCTACCGCCGATGAAATTTACGCGGAGCCTGGGCGAGGTTCAGGCTTTCTTTGCAGCTCATCCGCAATGTGAATACGGATGATCTCCTCGAAGCTCGCGTCGGCGCGAAAGCCCAGGGCGAGGGCGCGCTGCGCGTCGAAATTGCGCGGCCAGCCCTCGACGATGCGCTGAATCGTCGCATCGGGCGCGCGGCGGATGCGCTGCGCCACCTCGTCGCCGGCGACCTTGCGCAGCGCCTCGATCTGCTCGGCGACGGTGGCGCTCACCCCGGGCATGTTGAGGTTCCGCCGCGCCCCGAGCTGTTCCGTTTTCAGTCGTGATGCATGAATCAGGAATCCAACGGCGGCACGGGGCGAGGCGAACCAGTGCCGCACGGTCTCCGGCACCGGCAACAGCGCTTCCTGGCCGGCGAGCGGCTCGCGGATGATGCCGGAGAAGAAGCCCGAGGCGGCCTTGTTCGGCTTGCCCGGGCGCACGCAGATCGTCGGCAGCCTGATGCCGATGCCGTCCATGAAGCCGCGCCGGCTGTAGTCGGCAAGCAGCAGCTCGCCGACCGCCTTCTGCGTGCCGTAGCTCGTCAGCGGCGCGCTCAGGAACTCGTCGTCGATCGCCTCGGGGAAGGGCGCGCCGAAGACCGCGATCGACGACGTGAAGACCACGCGCGGCCGGTAGTTCTCCTTCCGTATGGCTTCGAACAGGCGCCGCGTGCCGTCCAGGTTGACGCGGTAGCCCTTCTCGAAGTCGGCCTCCGCTTCCCCGGACACCACGGCGGCCAGGTGATAAATGACCTCGGGCCTGCGCGCGATCAGCTTTTCCGCCTCGCCCGGCGCCGCGAGGTCGGAGACGATGCCCTCGAAGGGCGCCACGTCCTGCAGGATGAGATCCTCGCCGCGCAGCGCCGCGGCGAGCTTGCGGCCGATCATGCCGGCCGCGCCGATGACCAGCACCTTGCTCACCAGTCGGGATCCCAGAGCCGCCACCAGGGAACGTCCTTGCGCGCGCCGCCGGGCTTGAAGTAGCGGCTGTCGGGGAAATTCTTCTGCATGATGCGCGCCGCGTCGTCGCGCAGCTTCTCCATGCCGAGCTCGTCGTAGGCGCGCACCAGCACGTACACCGCCTCCTCGGTGGCGGGCGCCTCCGGGTAGCGCTGGATGGCCACCTGCGCGCGGTTGGCGGCGGCGAGGTAGGCGCCGCGCTTCATGTAGTAGCGCGCGACGTGGACCTCGTGCGAGGCGAGCGAGTTGACGAGATAGCGCATGCGCGAGGCCGAATCCTCGGCGTAGCGCGACGCGGGGAAGCGCGTCACCACTTCCTTGAAGGCGTCGAAGGCCTCGCGCGTGGACTTGGGGTCGCGGTCCGACATGTCGGGCGAGGTCAGCCAGGAGAAGATGCTGAGCTGGTCGTTGAAGTTGATCAGGCCCTTCAGGTAGTAGGCGTAGTCGACGTTGGCGTGGTTGGGGTGCAGCTTGATGAAGCGGTCCACCGCGGCGATCGCGAGCGCCCGCTCGTCGTCCTTCCAGTGCGCGTAGGCGACCTCGAGCTGCGCCTGCTGGGCGTAGCGGCCGTAGGGGTAGCGCGCCTCGAGCTTCTCGAAGTACTGGATCGCCTTGGCGTAGTCCTTCGACTTCATCGCCTCCCTGGCCTCCTCGAACAGCTCCCGGGCCGACCAGTTGGCGGTTTCGTCGTAGGGAGTGCTGCTGCAGCCGGCCGCGAGAAGCAGCGCGGCCGCGAGGACAACCAGTAAACTTGAACGCATGGAGGCCAAGGATTATAGCGATTGGGAAGAGGCGCTGGTCGCGCCGGTGAGCGCGACCGTGCCGACCCCCCTCGGCGGCATGCGCCTGGACCAGGCGCTGGCGCAGCTGTTTCCGCAGTACTCGCGCAATCGCCTGCAGGTGTGGCTGAAGGCCGGCCACATCACCATCGACGGCGAGCTGGCGGCGCCGCGGCGCATCGTCGACGGCGGCGAGCGCGTGCTGGTGGAGCCGCCACCGGCGCCCGATGCGGCTCCCAAGGCGCAGCGCATGCCGCTGAAGATCGTCTACGAGGATGCCCAGATCATCGTGATCGACAAGCCCGCCGGGCTGGTCGTGCACCCCGGCGCCGGCGTGCCCGACCGCACGCTGATGAACGGGCTGCTCGCGCACGCGCCGCAGCTCGCCGCCGTGCCGCGCGCCGGCATCGTGCACCGCCTCGACAAGGACACGAGCGGGCTGCTGGTGGTGGCGAAGACCGTCGAGGCGCAGGCGCATCTCGCGCAGCAGCTCGCCAGCCGCAGCGTGCGGCGCCTGTACCTCGCGCTCGTGCAGGGCGATCCGCCGGCGAGCGGCGCGATCGACGCGCCGGTGGGGCGCGACTCGCGCGCGCGCACGCGCATGGCGGTCACGCATCGCGGCAAGCCGGCGCGCACCCGCTACCGGGTGCTCGAGCGCTACGGGCGCGCGGCGCTGGTGGAGTGCCGCCTGGAGACCGGCCGCACGCACCAGATCCG